>JBKJJL010000242.1:0-10119 GCA_046597875.1 Fimbriimonadaceae bacterium
GACCATGGTGAATCTAGGCCCAACTTTGGCGTACACGAGGATACATTCTCGGCTCGCAAACCAAAGTGGCTTTTATCGCCGAACACCAAACCATATAGACGACCATTAACAACGTAAGCAGCTGCTGATGTCATTGCTCCTTTGTGGACAAAGGATATGTTGGCGAGGACGAATTCTTCTGGAACTCCCGTAAGCCTTTGACTCTCTTTGACCAATCGATTACCTAGAAGATCCCGATCAATCAATATACATTCGCGCGTGCTTTCTTCGCGGTACACGTTGGCGATACGCTCAAGTTGTACCGACAATTTCGCGGCAGCGTTTGGTTCTGGAATCGCCGAGATCGCCGATTCGAGCAGCCGTTTTTCTCCTGAACTAATCTTTGCCATGTCTTATCCCCGCTCAGCGATTTGACAGTTTACCGACAGTGCTTGAGTGCGTAGAATGCTTAAGATGAGGACGATTGTTTGCGGGCCGGGGCTCACGGAGCAGGGTAAGTTGGCGGCCTGTATTCAAAGCGGTCTCCAAGTTTGAGTTTCAATGCTCTCTTTACAGCGAACTCCTCTTGATGATTGAGTTCGATGCGCTTCGGCCCGTGCTTGGTTTGAAAGACCAAACTTGGCATGAGCTCCCCACTGCCAGGGTCAATGCCAGCACTTTCGATGTCGGCCCATTTTATATGTAAAAGCCCACCGGTGAAATCGTAGCTTCTCAAGCCTTCGTCGTCAATCTCCAGTTTGCAGTTTCGAAATCGCAGATAGGAATACAGCGCAACACCGGCGACGGGAAGCGAGAAGAGCAGGGCGGGGCCCGCGCCCCCTTCCAGGGTACTTCGCAGGCCAACGCCAAAAAGCACCAAGGCGGTGGTGCCAAACACGATTGTGAGGCAGCCGCTGTTGGTCGATGCTCGAAAGACTTGCCGATTCATAGTTCTTGCCTATGGCCACTTAGAACGTATCATAGTGCATTCATGAACGAGCTGTTCAAATTTGGTCACGACGTTAACGGGCACGATACTCCTTACCGGCACAACAATACGTACGCGGTTGAGAACATGGGAGAGGACAAGCTGCGTTTGCGGATCGCGCCGAACTCCGGGCATGTTGGCCTGCTTTTGCATCTGGCGTCAAAGCTGCCTGAGCCCTATGGAGTCCTTTACGTCCTGCTCGTCCCTCGGAACGGCCACCAGCAGGAAGGACGGTATCAGAGTCCGTTTCTTAACTTCGAGGAGCTATCGGGCTTCATGTTGCGATTCCAAACGGTGTTTGAAGGAGATGGCCGTGCCCACGTTTGGATTGCCTCAATCGATGAGGAAGGGGAGGCGATCGGGACCCTCATTTACGACAAGCATGATGTCATTTTCGCCTACGGCCCCATTAAAGATTTCGAAGAGCTTCTGGTGTCCAAAGGGTTGCGCAAGGCAGAGCCAACGCCGCTTCCGATCCCTCACACCCACCACTACAACTTTCAATACGATGAGGACGTTGTCAAACTTATGGATACCTTTGAGTGGCGATTCACGGCGCTACGTCCCGCCGACGACTTGTAAGGTGTTCTGGCACCGCTCCGCGGTGCGGAAATCCCGTAGAGCAGCGCGTTTTACGGTTGGCCCGAGCCTCTACTCCGACGGGTTAAGCACATCCTGGGGAGCGGGATTTCGATGTCGAACTCTAAGCGACTACCTCAGTAGCTCGGCCAGTTCCATGTAGCCCGCCATCTCCGCTATATCACACGCTCTCACTTCGTCTTCGTCGGTTAAGCTCTTGTCCGCACCGCACTTGAGAAGGAGGGCGGCGACGCTGTGGGCACCCGATCTAGCGGCTTCGTGAAGGGCTGTCGTCCCGCTGATCCCCTGATGGTTTATCTTTGCCCCTCGTTCAATCAAGAGTTGGGTGACTGGGACGACATCATCATTGTTGGACGCAGCATCAATGAGAGGCGTGGAGCCATCCTCGGCGATGACATTCACCTGGGCTCCATGAGCGAGAAGAAGTTCACAGATCTCTAGGTGGCCGCGAATACTTGCGTTGTGCAGTGGTGCCATACCGGTATCGCCATCCCGAAAGTTAATGTCGGCACCATGCTCGATGAGCAGCGCGACGACTTCCAGATGGCCCTCTAGCGACGCGATCTGGAGGGGCGTAAAGTCGCGCATCCACTTAAGATCAACTGGGCAGCCGTACGCAAGTTCTGCGCGGACGGCGGCGATGTCACCATCTTCGCAGGCCCCGTGAATGGCTGGTTGTGGCGGCCGTTTGCTGAGATCCTTCCGGTCTTCTTCCATAACTTAAGCTGGCGTGGTTAGCAGTGCGAGGACCTTACGAGACGTGCTTCTGATCGATCCATTCTCGCTTTTAGCTCCGATTTTTGAGGCGTTGACAGATGCTTCGACGATCAATTCGCGGTCCAATAGGAACCGGGGGTACCTGCTGAAAAACTCCAGGAGATCGTAGAACTGCTGTCTACGATGACGATATCTTGTCTCCAGAAGGATTGTCTTGGCGTGCTTTCCCGCGCGATCTGGGTACCAGTGATCCAAGATGAGGTCGCAAAGCATGAAGTCAGCCTGTGCTTCTTTCTTACTCGTTCTGATGTAGTCGTCCAGTAGCGAATCCACCAGGTCAAGCGTTTCCGCAGACGGGTCGTAATCGGAGATGCATGAGATCGCGTTGAAAGCGAGGAAGTGCATTTCAAAATCGTCGGGCGTAGTCCGTTTCCGCAGATATCTGCCGACTCGGGCAAGAAAGTCTGCTTCGTTGAACTCATTGTCCTCTCCGTCGGTCACTCCAAGCATTTCATCGAGGGTCATACTCGGCTGCGTCCCTTGGTTGCCATTTCGATTTTCTGCTGGATGGCAAGATTGCCACGGTGGATTGTGTCCGATTCTGGGGGTGCGATGATTGCTGTGAGTGTTCTGGCACCGCTCCGCGGTGCGGCGGTGATGGGGTCGGTCGCCCCGGAGGCGACCGGAGTCGACCCCGGGCTAAGGTCTGCGATCCGTTCCGGATCGGGGAGGTATGTTCGCGTCGATTGCCTTCAAACAGTAGAGTAAGCTAGGGTCATGGTCGGTCTTAGCGAAACTCAAAGGAATCTTGTCCGAGATATTGCTCAGCTCTTTGGTGCCATGGATGTGCGGGTGTTCGGTTCCGTGGCTCGGGGAACGGCAAGGGTAGGGAGCGACCTTGATCTCTTGGTCCGCTTCGACAAGAAGGCAACCCTGTTGACCGTTATCGGATTTCAACAGGCGGTGGAGGAGGCCTTGGGCACGAAGGTGGACGTCGTCGAAGAGGGTGGGCTCTCACCGTTTCTAGCACAGCGAATCCTTAGCGAGGCTGTCGCATTGTGAATGACGAGCAGGCTCTACTCGCCCATATCAAGCAGGGATTGAACGAATTGAGGCCTACGCTGCTGATGGGGAGGTGGCGTTTCTGCACGATACGAAGACCCAAGATGCGATCATCCGCAACTTCGGAATCATCGGTGAAGCTACGAAAGGGTTGTCTAAAGCCCTCAAGGAGCGGCACTCTGAGATTGAATGGAAGCAGATTTCGGGAATGCGAGACTTCCTCATTCATGTGTATTTTGGGGTTAACCTAGAACGTGTATGGCAGACGGTTGAGACCGACCTCGAACCGCTCAAAAGCGTGATTGAAGCTGAGTTCACCTGAGCTCCTTCTGTCCTGCTTTGGGTTCGGTATTACGCGCCTGTGTCTGCTCATAATGAGGCATGAAGGCGGTCGTGATGGCGGGGGGAGAGGGGTCTCGGCTTAGGCCGATTACGATTCATCGGCCTAAGCCTCTTGTCTCAGTCGGAAATCGCCCGATCATGGGGCATATTCTTGACCTCCTGAAACGTCACGGGGCGACCGAGGTCATCGCGACAGTTCACTACTTGGCGAACGATATCCAGACGACCTTTGGCGATGGCGACGACCTCGGGATGCACATTGAGTACAGCGTGGAAGACACGCCGATGGGCACCGCGGGGAGCGTGAAGATGGCGGAGAGCCAGTTGAAGGACGGGACGTTTTTGATCCTCTCCGGCGACGCCCTTACCGATTGCGACCTGACGGCGGCGATTCGGTTTCACAAAGAAAAGGGCAGTTTGGCGACGCTCGTTCTCTATCGCGTGCCGAGCCCACTTGAATACGGAGTCGTGATCACCGACGACGATGGGCGCGTGCAGCGTTTCCTCGAAAAGCCCTCCTGGAGCGAGGTCTTTAGCGACACCGTCAACACCGGAATCTACATTTTAGAGCCCGAGGTTCTGGCCACGATGGAGCCGGGAAGGAACTATGACTGGAGCCAGGACATCTTTCCGCGCCTCCTGCGAGAGGGGAAGCCGATGTACGGATTTGTCATGGACGGCTATTGGGCGGACGTGGGCTCTCTGACGAACTATCGGGAATGCCAGGACCACCTTTTAGACGGCAAAGTCGGCCTGCAGCCTGCTGGAACGCGTGGCGAAGACGGGAACTGGATCGGTGAGAACGCCAGCATCGACGAGGGAGTGGAACTTGTGTTTCCGGTCTGCATTGGCGAAGGGGCGCGGATCAAAGAGGGTTCGGTTATCGGGCCGTACGCGACGATCGGCGCTCATGCCTTTATCGAAGAGGGCGTAAAGATCGAGCACTCCGTGGTGGGAGACAGCGCGTATTTAGGGCGCAATGTCGAGCTTCGAGGCGCGATTGTTGGTTCGCGGGTGACGATCAAGAAGGATTCGATCGTGTACGAAGACGCGGTGATCGGGGACCGGTGCCTGCTCGATGTCGGCTGCATAATTCGGCCTCGGGTGAAGCTGTGGCCGGACAAAGTGATTGAACGCGGCTCGACGGTGACGATGTCCTTGATTTACGGGAACAAATGGAGGGGGTCGCTTTTTCGAACGCTAGGAGTGGCGGGGCTTTCGAATATCGAGATCACCCCGGAGTTCGCGACGAGGCTGGGGTCGGCTTTTGGTACTTGTTTGCCGCCGGGATCGAAGGTCGTGACTTCGCGGGACAGCACGCGTTCTTCGCGAATGATTAAGCGCGCTGTGACCGCTTCTTTGCTCAGTGTCGGGTGCGATGTGTTGGACCTCCGTAGTTCGCCGGTTCCAGTAGCCAGACATTTCATTCGATCGAGCGGAGCCGTGGGCGCGATCAATGTAAGGAAGCTGCCGGGAAACTCACGAATCACGCTGATAGAAATGTTCGATGCTGATGGGGCTTATCTCTCCAAGTCTTTGGAGCGGAAGGTTGAGAACATCTTTTTTCGAGAGGATTTTCGACGGACCGATCCGGACGATCTGGGAGTGATAGACTCGGCAAGTCGCGCCATCGAAGACTACCAGGCGGACTTTTATGAGGAGCTGAAGCGACTTACCGGTGAGCCCGATGGGGCTCGGCTAAGGATCGTGTGCGACTTCGGCTATTCCGCCCTCGCGGCGATCTTGCCTCCGATGCTCGATCGGCTCAATGTCGAAGCGTTGAGCTTGAACACGTTCAACGACGCCAAACTCGCGCCTCGGTCGGAGGAGGAAGTTGAGCGTCATGTTGACAATGTTCGCCACATCGTCGGTTCGCTAGGGTACGACTTGGGGGTCGTTTTCACGAACGAAGGCGAACGTTTGACGGTGGTAGACGGGCAAGGTCGCCTCCTTTCCGGATTCCAGCTCGCCGGTGTTCTGGGCTTGCTTCTGACGCGCAGGCATCCGAACGAGTCGGCATGCTTTAGCGTCATTTCTCCTACGCGCCTAACGACTCTGCTCGCGGAAAATGGGCTTCGCGTTCATGCTTGTAAGACGGATGCACCGGCGATTTTCCAGGAGGCAAAGGATCACTTGTTCGCGGCGGACGACGCGGGCGGGTTCGTTTTTCCGGGCTTGCACGCGGGCTTCGACGGCTCGTTCGCGCTCGCGATTCTCGTGTCGTTGCTCGGGCAACAGGGCAAATCTTTGGCCGAAACGGTGGACACTTTGCCGCCTTTCTGCGTTCTCCACGAGACCGTTGATTGCGATTGGGAACGTAAAGGCAGCGTCATGCGCCACCTCGTCGAGAGGTATCCAGGCGCGGATCTAACGGACGGCATCAAGATCGCCACAGACGACGGATGGGTGCTGGCGTTGCCCGATTCTATGGAGCCCTGGATCCACATTTACGCAGAGAGTGGTTGTTCGACTACTTCGCGGGCGAGGTTGACTGCATTCCGGAAAGAGCTAGAACTTTTAGAGGAATGCTAGTGGGTGTGGGATGCCCCACAAGGGCATCCCGGAAGGTTTAGCACGATCAAGCAGCGGCTTGAGGAGTCGTGACGACCTGAACAACATCCCCTTCCTTCAAGCCAGACTTGATCTCGACGAGGGCGCCGTCGCTGAGGCCCAGTTCTACCGGAGTTGCAATCCATTTATCACCCGACTTCACGTTAACCGAGCTCTTGCCGTCAATCGTGTTCAAGGCTCCTACCGGAATGACGAGCGCGTCTTTCACGGTCCCCGTTTTGACACCGATGCGTTTGACGGTAATGGTCGGCTGAACAATCGCTTGTGGCTTGAGAAGCTGGATAACGGCCAAGTAACCGGGGCTCGTCTGACCATCGGCAGGCGGGACAACACTTACGTCCACGACGGTACCGTCCAGCGGATCGGAGCTTGGACCACCGAGAGAAATAATCACTCGAGAGTGCTTGACCACGAGATCCTTGAGCTCGGGTGGAACTAGGCCTTGGACCCGAACGGCGCTGAAATTAATGATCGTAGCAAGAGGCTGTTTCGACTTCGCCATCATGCCCGGTTGCGCATCGAAAGACACGACGGTTCCAGAAATCGGAGCGCGGACAATCCCGCGAGCGGCATCCGCTTTTGCCTCGCGCAAGTATGCGGCGGCTTGGTCAACGGCAACCTTGGTGGGCTGGACTGATTGGCGATACTCTGCTTCAACTACTTTCAGAGTTTCTTCAGCTTGCATTCTCATCCTCGTGGCGTCTTCCAAATCTGCTTGACCGCCATTTGCAATGAGATCGCGCGCCTGTCTCTCCGTTGCCCGGGCCTCATCAAGAAGCCTTCGTGCATCGGCAACTGCCGGGGAGTTTAGGCCCTTATTGGCGGCGTGCTCTGCCGCAGCAGAAGAGGCGTAAGTCTTAGCGGCCTCTGCCGCCGCGTCGGCGCCGGGAATTGTCAGTTTAACAATTGGCTGGCCACGGCTGACTTGCTTGCCGTCGCCAGTCATGACGGACAAAACGGGCGTGTCGTAAGGGGAGTACGCGGTTGCCTTAGCGGAGTCTGGGATGATGAGTTTGCCATCGAAGAAACTGTAGCCGGTCAAATCTTGTCGCTTGACGACGTCTGTCGTGACCTGTGTGGGCGCTCGTGATGTGGTCTTGTCGACTGCCGGTGTGTTGCAACCTGCAAGACCGATGGCGATGGCAATAGCCAAGAGTGAAAGGTGCTTTGTGTTCATATGGGTTCTCCTCAATCAGTTGGTGTATGGCGTGAGACGGCATTTCGGATAAACGAACTCGCGTTATCGGGGCAGTCAACTATAGGATTTGCGTAAGAAATGAAGGGGATGGGGGATGGAGGAGGTGGGATGTGGGATATGGGATGGATTGTATGGTTCAACTTCCAGCGAATGAGTTTCCTCAGCTTTTCATCCAATCCATCCAATCCATCCAACCCATCCAGTTCGTCCCATCCATCCCATGAACCCCCATCGCCATAATGATGACGTGCTTGCCCTGATGCTCTTCGCCGTCTCCGCTCAGCCTTTGCTCAATGGTGCCGACGCGTCGTTTGTGCCCCAATATCGTGATCTAAAGGCTGAGTTTTTCGTTGGAGCGACCAAGACCGATGGGTTGGACGCTCTCGCCCAATCCGGGAGCAAGCTCCTTCGGTTGCGCGTTTGGCTGAACCCGAAGGACGGGTATTGCTCAGTCGACAGAACCCTCGCCTTGGCCCGCGATGGCAAGAAACTGGGCATGCATCTGCTCATCAATTTTCACTACGCGGACGACTGGGCCGATCCGCAAAAGCAGCCAACTCCCGACGCGTGGCGATCTTTGAACTTGACCGACCTCGCGAAGGCGGTCAAAGCCCACACTCAAGATACGCTCGACCGCCTTGCCGCACAAGGCACACCTGCCGATTCCGTGCAAGTTGGCAACGAGATTCGCAACGGCATTTTGTGGCCGATGGGCAAACGCAGCGAGGGCAAGCTAGACAAACTCGCGGTGCTTTTGAAGGCGGGAGTGGAAGGCGTGCGAGCCTCCAAGAACGGGAAGAAGATCAAGGTGATGATTCACCACGACCAAGGCGGCATGGTCAAAGAATGCCGCTTCTTCTTCGGCGAGCTAAAGCGTCTGGGGGTCAGGTTCGACTGGATCGGGCTGTCCTATTATCCGTGGTGGCACGGCACGATGCCTCAGCTCCAGGAAAATATGAACGGGCTCGCCGCGGAGTTCAGGAAGCCCGTCATGATCGTCGAAACGGCGTATCCGTTCACGCTCGGATGGAAGGATCAGACCGGAAACTTCTGCGGGTCTGAGTCGCAACTCGTTCCTGGATTTCCCGCGACTCCCGAAGGTCAGGCGAAGTTTCTACGCGAGCTCAATCGAATGGTCCGGGCGATTCCCGGCAAGCGCGGCCTTGGAGTTGTCTATTGGGCTCCGGAGTACGTGGCGCATCCGGGTATTCAGACTCCCTGCGAGAATCTTTGCCTCTTTGACTTTGAAAATAAGCTGCTTCCCGGTGCCTACGCGTTGGGAGAGTAGCTTCTTCTGCTCATGAACGGGGGAACGGAAGCGGTTGGGAGCGTGGGCTTCCGAAGAGTCTCTGTCACAGGTCGGAATGCCATCTCACGTTCCTTCGTTTCTCCGTTCTCCCGTTCCCCGTTCTCCCGCGTTCGGTGCGCGGTGGTGTATCCTATTTGTTCGTCGTGAAACAACTCGATGCTACGGACTACGTCCTCCTTTCGATCCTGCAAGCGGATGGCCGGGTCACCAATTCCGACTTGGCGAAGCGAGTGAAGCTTTCGCCTCCGTCCGTTCTCCAACGCGTGAAGCACCTTGAGCGCTATGGCTACATCAAGGGCTACACCGCTCTTCTTGACGCCGAGAAGCTGAATCTAAAAATCACGGTACTTGCCCTCGTGAGTCTTGCGCTTCATGAGGAGGACTCGATGGAGCGCCTCATTCAGGAGTTCACGGACATGCCTGAAGTGATGGAATGCCATCACGTCTCTGGCGAATTCGATTTCTTGATAAAAATTGTCGTCGAGGACATGCGGTCCTACGAAAGATTGCTTCGCGAACACATTCTGAAAGTGAAAGGGATCGGGCAAATCCGAAGTTCGTTCGTTTTGGCTTCGCCGAAGGTGACGACTTCGTTGCCGATTAAGCCTGCTCCGATTCCGGAAATCGTCCGTGTGCCTCGACGAACCCAACGACGCCGCTGAGCCGGAAGCGCCGCTGTCCGCCCTTCGTCCGGTGGCACGAGAGCCATCCCCGGTTCGTGTAGCGACGCACGGTGGCTGGACACACGCCGAGGAGGCGGGCAGTTTCCTCTAGGGTGATCTCGGGATCGAGCAGTCTCGTGACCAGCTCGGCTCGGGTTTCCTTGAACTCGCCGCCGTAGGAATGGGACGTCACCGCGTCATCAAAAAACTCAACCAGAAAGGACACGCTCTTGGGTAGGGTTGCCCAGGCTTGTTGGAGGGAGGAATCCATCTTGGGACGGATTGTCTCGCTTCGGCGGGGCCTCGGCGCGCTCATTTTCGTGCGCTTAAACTTCGTTCGGCTACCTTCTGTTTCCTCGACCTCTATCGGAGCGGGCTCCCGATTGAGGTAGGCCCCCATCGTAGGAATCGGGCGCGAAGAATCCGCGACATCGAGAACAGGATTCGGCTTCCGGTTGTCCAGAAACGCGTTCTCAATGTATTCCAGCGGGTCAAATTCGTTCTTCTTCACGGCCACTCAACTCCTCTCGTCGGGACAGGCATTATACAACATCATCTAGTCAAACTTGGGCAAGTCGCATTCCCTCATATGAAACCTGACTGAGCGTAAGTGCTTCCGTCAAAACAAAACCTGACTGAGGCAGTCTGGCCTCATGGCAGGAATGAGAGGATATGCGATGAGTGTTTCTGG
>JBKJJL010000247.1:0-10023 GCA_046597875.1 Fimbriimonadaceae bacterium
ACCCGCCCATTTCCGATTGAACATCTCGCCGCTGAAACTTCCGGCAACCAAAGCCTTGCACTTCACGGGAGCGATCGTCATCGGATCGAGCATGTAGAACTCTTTCTCTTTTGAAAGGACTTCCAGCGGCCCGCCGCTCGTTCCCGCTTTCACCATCGGCTTGAAAGGGTCAAGGGTCAGCGCGTCGATTCCGCAGCCGGGAGTCACGGTTTGGCTCCGCTTCGGTTTATTCGGCTGGGAAAACGTTACCGTGTAGTCGTCGGCACCGTAGGTTACGTCCATGGTCCACCGTCCGGTCGCCAACTGAAGGTCGCACGTTTCCGCGAGCAGCTTGCCTTGTTCGCTGACAAACCAGGTCCGCGTCGCCTTATGGCGCAGTTCGTAAATGAACTTTCGATACTCGTACGCCTGATTTCTCTCCGCCGTCGTGTCCAAGGCAAACCCTACCGAGGTACCCACGACGGCGGGGCTCACCGACCAAATCGTGTGTCCGATCCGCGCATCGTGATAGTTGATTGGGACTTTTTCACCGTACTTGCCCGCCTCCAGTTGATTCTCGAACAAGGAATAGGTCTTGGGTGCCTGTTTCTGGACCCCCAGAATCAGCTCTTGGGCGCCCGCCAATACGGGCAGTTTGAGCTCGGCAGGAGGAATCGGCAAGTATCTGCGATCTAACATTTGTTGGCCAAAGAGGGCCAAGGCGAGCATCATCAGTCGCCCCCGATGAAGCATCCCACATTCTGCGTCGTTGGCTGGGTGACCCTCTTGCCGGCAAGCATTTCGTCGAGGGCAACGCGAAGGTCATTCCTCGTCGGCTTGGGCTTAACCTTGCCATGCTCCTCGTAAAGATCGTTAATGCGTCCGGTGTAGCGAACCCGTCCGCCGGAATCTAGGACGATGGCTTGGGGAGTGACGACAGCCCTATAGGCTTTTACGAGGATATGCTGCTTATCAATCACGGCAGGGGCGGCGATCGCGTGCAGCTTCAAGTGCCCAGTGACGTCCTTTGCCTTCAATGAACCGTCGGGATAAACCAGAATCGTGTCCACTCCGCGAGGCTTGTAATCGTCGACAATTCGGGCAACTTCGGGGGCCATCCGATTCGCGATCGGGCAATCCACTCCGGTGTAAAGCAGGACGGTCGCTTTAGCGTTGGGACCCGGAACAGCATGCCTTACCCCGAGCACGTCGGTGACGCTCAACCCCGGGATCACCAAAAGGAGCAATGCCAACATAATCTCTTATGGTACGTGCGGAACGGTCTGGAGATGCACCCAAAAGTGCTCGTCCGTGTCCGTGGGGCCAAATTTTATGGATGTTGTGGGCTTTTCACCCCGATTTCCCGCGCTATGGCCCGAGTTATCGTAATCAATTTCGACGACGACGCGCGTGCCACGAGGGAGAATGATGGGGTCTTTGGGATTGTAAGCCCCAACCCAGTTGGGATCCCACGTCTGGATCGCGAGGATTGTTTTCGTTCCTTTCCCCTCCGGAAACTCCGCGGTAATGCGAACTTGCTGAGCATACAACTTGCACTCGGGCACGATTGCGACCAGCTTGTGCGGCAGTGGCAGCGTCCACTCTGCGCGCAAGGTTTCACGACCATCATTCGGCTTGATAGAAAAGTCTCGATTCCCCAGGGTTACCCATTCGGGTTGTACTGAGGATGAATCCGTATCGAGTTGGAGCTCAAAACCCGCGCTTTCCGGCTTGCCGGTTGGCTGAAAGAGAGCCCAAATCGCCAGCCGATCACCCTTCCTAAGGACGACGCCCGATGGGGACCGCCACGAAAGGCTCCCCGGAGCCCAAGCGCCGACGAGGTACTTCACTTTGATTCCGAGCGCAGTGAATACCTCGTCTGGCTCGATGTCCTTTGGCACGACCGCCAGATACGCGTGCCGCAAGGGAAGAGGGCTTTCCGCCAAAAGGCTAAACCGCGTAATCGCTTGGCCAACGAGATTGTCGGCATCGAGGACAATCAGCTTCCGGTGGGGCGGGCCCTCTGCGGGAATCGTTCCCGCACGTTTCGGCTTTAACATATGCCTAGGCTGGCTGTTGCGCCAGGGAAGGTCGCCCGCAATAGTTGGTGGCATTCTCTTGCCCTCTTTGGCCCCGGTCCGCACCCACTCCTGGATGTTAACTATGTCCGCATCGGTTAGTTGTGGAACCGCGAGCAAAGTGGTCAACTCGCTATGCGCGTCGGTCGGCGGCATGGTTCCGACGATGCACACCCAACGAAGCAGGGCGGCTCGCTTCTTTACTTCTGCATAAGTAGCGAGCGAGAAGGGGGCCTCGCCGTTAGGCTGGTGGCACGGAATGCAGGAGCGCTGAAGGATGGGGCGGATGGTCTCTGAGTAGGTCGGGTCCTCGTCCGATCGCGTACCAGAGAGGCCGCTCGCGAGCGCCAAGCCAGCCGGAATCAGAACCCACCAACCGGAACTCATACCCTTAGTGTACAGTCAGGCGGTGGGGAAGTTGCGCATCGCCGAGATCTTTACGTCGATCCAGGGCGAAGGAATCTGGATCGGCGTGCCGAGCATCTTCGTCCGTGTGAGTGGGTGCAACCTTCGATGCGGCTGGTGTGATACTCCCTATGCGAGCTGGAATCCGGAGGGGCCGACGGTATCTGTGGAAGCGATTCTAACTGAAGTAGCGGCGAACCCCGTTTCGCACGTCGTCGTGACGGGTGGAGAACCCATGCTCTTTGATCCCGTGACCGAATTGTGCGAGGGTTTGAAAGCTCTTGGCAAGCCGATCACGATCGAAACTGCGGGGACGATTTATCGCGACCTTCCTTGCGACCTGATGTCCATCAGTCCAAAACTCGCCAACTCGACGCCCAATGATCCAGTCTGGAATGCGCGCCACGAAGAAACCCGATTCCAGCCGGAGGTCTTGCGTCAGCTTGTGCAATCATATCCCCATCAGTTGAAGTTTGTCGTGAACCCGGAAGAATCCCTGCCCGAACAATGGGACGAGATTAACCACATCCTGGATGCGATAGGGGCCGAACGCGAGAACGTCCTGATCATGGCGGAGGGTATTGACGTAGAGACGTTGGCACGTCGCGAGCGCCTCCTCGTCGAGCCTTGCATCACACAAGGATTTCGGTTGACCCCGCGGTTTCACGTGCATTTGTTCGGCAACACGCGGGGCACGTAATACTCTGGCATTCTTTACGGGATGCGACAGGTGTATTCGGGGAATGAGATGAGTATGCTCGCCCTCGCTTACGCTGTCCTCGCCGTCGGATTCTACGCCTGGGCCATTCGCTCCGCCAAACCGGTCTCCAGTCCGCTGGGATTGTGGGTGAATATCGAGGAAGAAAGCGCGATCAGCCTCGCCGCGTAAGCCCTAAAGGACGGTGATCGGCAGCTTGAAGAGCCTGGCAAGCCCCTCAATCGCTAACAGGGCCGATGCTGAACCCGCCATCACGTGGAGCATTCCGCTGTTGAGTATCCTCTGCCAAGGGCTTGCAACTGGCCCCCGCCGTAGCGCGTAGCGCTCCAAAAGCTGGGTTCCCGCTTGGATCCCATTCGAGAGTTGCTTTTCGGTGGGCGGTTTTGTCGTGATGAAGAGCTGAACCATTGAACCGAGGGGGCGGTACAGAAGGTACGTCGCAACAAAGGCGGCGATCATCCGCAGTTCGAAATCGTCGCTCCAAGGAAGGCTTACGAGCCCCATGAAAAGGCTCCCCGCGACGGCCAAGTTTGTGCCGCAACGCGGATGTACGCGAGGCATTCGGCGAACGACGCTCGGAATTAATTGCTCGCCCCTTTCGATCGCGTGGACGACCATGTGCTCGGCGGCATGGGTTCCCGAGAGCGGAATAACCCGGATCGAAAGCAGGAACAGCGCGGCAAACAAGAGGCCCGTGTAAGGCGACAACTTGGGCCACGCTTCGATCGCAAACGTCACGGCTTGATCAGCGCCGAGAAACAGGCACGACAGCAGGGCACCCGAAGCCATCAAGGCGTAAGCACCGGCCCCGCCTTGAACGCTGCCTGTGGTCAAATAAACCCCAAACGGCGTCGCCATGCCTCCAATAAGTGGTGGTGTCGGTGTTCTTCTCGGCTGTGGAATCAAGTCACTGGGCCCAACAACTCCAGCAACATGGCCAGCTTCATCGACAATGAGAAGGGCGCTGAGTCCGCCATTTGTCAGCAATCGAAGCGCCTCGGCCCCGGTTGCCTGAGGGCCAAGCTGCGGCACATTGACGGAAGCCACTGTGCACGGTTCGCTTAGCTCTCTCGACTCGGAAAGCGCAAACGCAAGGCTCGCCTCCGAGACAACGCCAACCAACTTACCGCCTTCAACGATCGGGATGAAGGGGTACGCGGTGTTGCGCAACAGCGTCCCGGCTCGTTCGAGCGAGTCTTCCGGATTGAGCGTCTCGGTTGATCGCAGACTAAGCGTAACCGGCTGGGAAAGAGGATCGGGCGTCACTTTTTGTAGGGTCGGCAAAGAGGATCGCCGAAAACGACATCGCGCCATTTGAGAACGGGCGAGGCCATGTAAAAACTCTCGGCAAGATTGAAGCCGCTCGTGTAGCGATCAAAGAGAATATGGGGTCGAGCGAGCGCGATTGTGTACGGCTCCATAACATAGCCCTTGACCCCGGTGACGCCGTTCTTGATAAGGTCCGTGATGACGCTTTGCCCGGATGTTACGGGCTTCATTGTGCGTCCGCTCGTGCTTACAAAAGTTTCCGCGAGCGCACCTGGCTTGAACCGTACCGCCTCGTAGGATTCCTGGCTAAAGCTCTTGTCGTTGCTCCCCCAACTGCAATAGCCCATGAGTGGCGAAGGCGGCCGGATAAAGTCGAGCGAACGATCAACGGTCACATCGATCCTCTTTTTCTTAAGAATCTCCCCCGCCTGAACCATGCTCGCGTTCATCTGGCCGTATCCATCGTTGCCGACGGTCGGGCCGCTGTCAATGAAATAGGGACCCTTGTCGCCCTTGGCTCGCATGGAGTTATCGACAAGCGCACGCGCGTCTTCGTAGGTGTAGCCGTCCAGCCTTGTAACCAAGTAAAAGCCAAACTTCTTCTTCGAGAAGGCCTCGTTCTTGCCGAAGTATGGGTTCTGCAGTTGCTTAGAGTCGCCCTTCACCTGATCGGCCCTGATGTCCATCGTCGCGACGATCTGGTCGACTGAGTAGCCGAAGTTGGCGGCGTCGAAGTAGCGGAGCGGCACCCCCTTCACGATCACAATGTAGTCAATCGGGGTGGTGGATTCCTTGATCCGTTTTTGCACGTACGGAATGAGCCCTTGCGAGACTGCGCCCACGCCCGTGTCCTCGCCCGCGTCAATGTCAATGCGGACGATGTTCTCTTTGGGCACCCCGCGTTTCGAAGCATAGTATTCAGCGAGTCCTTGACCTTCAGAGTTGATTTTGTTCCACAAAACGAGCACGTGGCGACCCTCTTCGGTGGCCTTCCAGGTACTCGGTAGCTTGGGTTGTTGGGCAGGTTTGGTCGGCTCTGCAGACCCGGAGCATCCAACCATGAGCGCGGCGACGATTCCTAGCAACATAAACTTACTTCCCACGATTCTTCCAGGAGCGCTTTGGCGGCTTGCCGATGCGTGAGCGATCCCTCCGATTCATTTTTCGGATTGCGAGCGCGATCTCTGCATACATCTTTGTACGAGCCTTTACGCCCTTCACAAGGCCGAGTTTTCGTTCCTTATGCGTATTACTGACGCCGTGAAGCACCGTTCGTGTTATTCGCGCCTTGCTGCGCTTGGCGTAGGTGTTGATCGTGACCTCGACTCCCATGCGCATTTCGATGAGGAAAGGGATCGAATCAAATAGCTCACGGCGCATCGCGCGCTGGCCGCTGATGTACGGAGATATCCGCTGGGCGGTGTCGCTCCAGAACTTTCCGCCGCGGAAAATGCCGATGCACATATCCGAGCGATTGTCGAGCAAGGGACGGATAATCTGGTCGATATGCTCCGGCCTCAAGCCCATGAGGTCGGCATCGACAAAGACGAGGATCGTCGCTTCCGTCGCCGCCGCGCCGGCCGCCATTGCGCCTCCTTTTCCGGTATTGAAGGGAAGTTCGATAACCCGCACCCCCGTATAGGCACGAGCGACTTGGGCGGTGCGATCCTGGCTCGCATCGCTGACGACGATGACCTCGTGCCCAAGCTTGGTTCGGGTCGCGGCGCGCAGGACATTTCCAATGCGCGGCTCCTCATTGTAAGCCGGGATGATAATGGCGACGCGATCGTTCACAAGGATTCAGCCTTGCGGCTGCCTCCTTTTTTGGGCAACAAACTGCCCCCTTCGAGTCGGCGGCGAATCCGCTCCTCGATTGACCATGCAAACCGATTCCAACCTTCGCCCACTCTACCTAAGCCAGAGCCAGGAATCAGGACGCGATAGTTCGTCACCACGCGAGTCGGCTTCCAGCGGCGCTTATAAGGCTCATCGCCTCGGCAGAAGTCAAAATGCTTGTCCCCGCGTTCAATTGAAGCCTTCAACGCATGCGCCACAAGGAGGGTTCCGGGAGAGATGCCAGAAGCCCCAGGGTCGAATCCGGCCTGGTAGTAATAGGTCGTTCCGCTCAAGTGCATCGTGTAAATCGCGCCAACCGGCTTGCCCTCCCACTCCAAGACGCTGATCTTTGCCATATTCCCCGCTTGTTTGAACCAAGCTTCGTGGAACTTGACGGTCTTGCCAAGGAACGCACCGGGGAGACCGCGGGACTTCCACCGCTGCTTGTGGAGATCGAACAGAATTCTGAGCGATTCTTCGGGCGGGAGGTCCTCTCGAATCGCGACATCGGGAATCTTGTCAATACGCCGCACGTCGTAGCGCAAGCTTTTTGAAAGTCCAGCCACGTAGGTGTCGTAGCTATCGGGAAGGTCAACGACGAGACAAGTGGCCTGATTGATGGATTCGATTCCGAGGTCTTGGAACTGGTGAAGATCAACGAGTCCGGGTTGGTTTTGGAGGTGGTCAAGGACTTCTTGTTCCGACTTCCCCGGGGATTCCGGAATTTTCGAGGCCAAAATGCGATGGTAATCCGAGGGCCCAACTCCCATCGGGCGCAGGGCGCTCCAGAGTCCTCGGCCCTTGAACATGGGAAACAGAGCCACGAGCTGTTCGCCTTCGTGGACCAAGACAACGTGAGGTTTCCGGCCCTTCCCGAAAAACTCCCACCACGTCGTGATCCATTCGCGGGATTGGAAAGGAGTAGCTGAAGGAGAGGAATGCAGCAGCGCGTCCCAGTCGGCCTCTAGGCCTTCGGCCCAGTTTGGCCCGGTGCGAACGGATACGCGCAGCACGAGACGAGGGTACCCGGAGATGCTGGGACGGGTAGGACGGGTAGGACGAGTGGGACAAGTAGATTCAGTCTCACCCGTCCCACTTGTCCCACTTGTCTTACCCTCACCCCCTACGGCGTAAGCGTCAAGGTCATCGTCTTGATGTAAGGCCCCCGATAGGCGACCAGCGTCACCGGCATCGAAGCCGTAACGCTGTTCGTCAGAACCGGGACGCTCGCAGACGTCCCGTTTACCGGAATCGCGAAGCTACTCGGCAGAACTACGAACGAGGGAGAACCGCTCAGCAGATTAATCGTGTACCCGCTGGGTGCCTTTGAGCCGATCGTCAGCGCCATCGTCGTGCTTGTGCCCCCTTGAACCGATCCGCTTCCAAGGGTCGCCGATTGAAAAATCGGCGCAAGCACCGCCACAAACACGGTTTTGCTGACGGCGCCCGTTGTCGCGGTGATCACCGCGCTCGCGTTCGCCAACGTGGGAAAAGTCGTAACAAGGAACGTCTTCCCATCTGAACCAGCAACCAGGGTTGTCGAGGAGGGCACGGAAGCCTTTGACGGATTTGAACTGCTCAGGCTGACAACCTTCCCACCCACGGGAGCTTTCCCCGTCAATCGAACCGTAGCCACAATATTGTTGCCGCCAAACTGCGACTGGGGAGACGCCGTAATCGACTTGATAAGTGGAGCTGCGAGGTCAAAGGTGGTTTGCAGGACGATTCCCTTGAACCGTGCGTTGATGGCGGGCTTTTCATTCGCCGTCACAGGGGTCGTTGCGATGGCGAAACTTACCGAAGACTCTCCGCTTGGAATCGTGACGATGGGGGGAACCGTCGCACTGGGGCTGCTTGAAAACAGGTCGAAGGTAACCCCGCTAGCGGGAGCGGGATCACCGATATTGATGGTGGCTTGCCTGGAGGCTCCTCCCACGGTAAACGTACCGGGCGAGACGAGCAAAGCCGGGACCAGCGCCGCTACAAAGTGCTCTTTTTCGAGCGCGGTTCGGTAGCGAAAGTACATACCCCTCACGGTCCCGGCCGGATCGAGCGTTATCCGGGTCGGAGTGGCGTCTGCATTCGCAAACGTTATCGAGTTTAGAATTCCGTTTGAATCAAGCCGTTGAAGGATGAAGTCCCGGCCAACGTTCATCCAAACAACCGAGTTGAAGAAATTATCAGAGGTTTGGACGGCTCCCGTGCAGGGCATCGCCAAGGTCTGCGCAAACACATTGGCGACTCCTGGATTAAACCCGAGTAGCCTCTTGTCTCCGACCAACATACAACTCTCGTCCAGCCACCGGCCAAGCGAGACGACCCGATCGCCCGCCGCAACATCGAGCGGGTTCGTAAACAACTTCGCCGACAGATCGAAGCCCCGAATATAGATGGCGGAATCATTGGCGTAGTTGCCGACCACGTATAAGTAGCGACCAGTATTCGTTGTGGTCACGAGGAGCCGGGCATCTACGGTGCCTACGGGAGCTGCAGCCACGTAGCTGGTGAACCCCGAAGATGCCGAGAAGGGTCGAACGATTAGACTGCTGTTTCCGTTCTCAAACTTGAAAGCCGCCTCGGCGTAGCTATCGAATCCCGTAGCGACGACTTCACCGCGCGCGTCGGTCTGATATTCATACAGCTTTGCGTTGTTGGCCAAGCTGCGCACCTGAACGATGGTCACGTCATCCGTCTTGCGGTATCCGTTTAACGCATAGGTAGTGGGGCCCATTGCGCCGGACCAGGCGATGACGTCTGAGCCGGAGCTTTCCAAAAGAAAGCTGGTGAACTGGTGGGTGCTCGCTTCGAAAGTACCCTTGTACATGGGCACCTGCACCGTCCGGCCTGCGGCTGTGGTGCGGGTCATGAAGTGGACAACGCCGTCCCGAACTTCGGCAAAAGCAAACTCGGAACTCCTCGTGGGAGTCGCGAAGGCGTCATGGGACAGCAGAACCCCGTTGGCCGTGTAGCGATCGAACGCGATGACACTGCCTCCGATGAACCCGTCCAAGGTGATTACATAGACATCGCCATTTTGGTCCCGGCAGATCGTGTAGTTCAGGACTTTGTAGGGATAGCTCCATTGGAACCCTTGGGCAAAACTGCCTGCGGATGCCAACAGGGCCGTCCAACCGATGAAGGCAAGGAAGAGGTGGCGCATGGACTTATTATAGAGGCATCCGGCTCGCCGCAGTAAACTGTTTTCGCAAATGTCGGAAGAACTTTCGCTTCAAGAGATTCGACTCCAAAAACTCGCGCGGATGCGTGAGCTTGGCCACGACCCGTTCGCGGTAGAGGAGTTTCCGCGATCAGGTTCGGCGAAAGAGCTTTTGGAGAGATTCGAAGAACTGGCTCAGGCACCCGACGACCAGCACCAATCCATCACCTTCGCCGGCCGCGTGGTGAGTTATCGGGATATGGGTAAAGCAGGATTCGCGCACCTGAGCGATGGCGACGGAAAGATCCAGATCTATTGCCGGAAAGACGAACTAGGAAAAGCAAACCCTCTCCCATTCCAAGGGAGAGGGTCGGACGAAGTCCGGGGAGAGGGTTGGGTACCGAATGAGAACGACCAGACTTTAGGCGATAGCCACCCCTCACCCCCAGCCCCTCTCCCCTTGGAAGGGAGAGGGGGGGCGGATCAGTGGGAGCTTTTTCAACTCCTGGACCTCGGCGATCACGTTGGCGTGCGCGGGTATTTGTTCCTAACCAAGACTGGCGAGAAGAGCATCCACGTTC
>JBKJJL010000126.1:0-3775 GCA_046597875.1 Fimbriimonadaceae bacterium
TCTTTCGCCGGAGCAGAGCCTCAACGCATGGAGTCCAAAGCCCAGAAAGATGCCCGGATAAAGTGGTGGCGCGATGCCCGATTTGGGATGTTCATTCACTGGGGCATCTATTCAGTGCCCGCTGGCAAGTACGGGGACGCGACGAACTACGGCGAATGGATCATGGAATCGGCGAAGATCCCTTTGAACGAATACGAACAGTTCATGCATCAGTTCAACCCAACGAGATTCAACGCCGCCGAGTGGGCTCGGATGGCAAAGGACGCGGGGATGAAGTACGTCACGATCACCACTAAGCACCACGACGGGTTCGCGCTTTTTGACTCCAAAGTGTCTACTTGGGACGTGATGAGCACGCCCTTCAAGCGCGATATCATGAAGGAACTCGCCACCGCCGTCCGCCAAGAGGGCCTCGCCATGTGCTGGTACCACTCGATCATGGATTGGCACCACCCGGACTACTCCCCCCATCGCGCCTGGAGCACCACCCCACCAGCGGATGCCAACTTTGACCGATACGAGGCCTACTTGCATGCTCAGGTGACCGAGATTTTGAAGAACTACGGGCCCATCGGGGTGATGTGGTTCGACGGTGAGTGGGAAAGGACTTGGAATCACGAACGGGGGCAAAAACTTTACGATCTGTGCCGAAAGCTCCAGCCGAAAGTCATCGTCAATAACCGTGTCGATGTCGGCCGTGGCGGAATGGGCGGCATGAGCGACGCGGGATTTGCGGGCGATTTCGGCACGCCCGAGCAAGAGATCCCCGCCCAGGGCATGCCGGGGGTGGATTGGGAATCGTGCATGACGATGAACAACAACTGGGGCTACAACGCGTGGGACAAGAACTACAAATCCACGACCCAGCTGATCACGAACCTCGTGGACATCGTGAGCAAGGGCGGCAACTACCTCTTGAACATCGGGCCGAAGGCGGACGGCACGTTCCCGGAAGAGTCCGTTCAGCGTCTGAAAGAAATCGGCGAGTGGATGAAGGTCAATAGCGAGTCCATTTACGGCACCCAAGCGTCGCCTTTCAAAACGTTGCCTTGGGGACGAGCGACCCAGAAGCCGGTGAAAGGCGGAACCGCGATTTACCTTCAAGTTCTCGATTGGCCACGCGATGGAAAGCTGGTTGTTCCGGGTCTTGGGAACGACCTCGTTGAGGCCCAACTCCTGGGTGCGCCGACGCTAACCGAAGCCACGCGCAGCGGAGCCGATGTCGTTATCCGCGTACCCAAGGCCATGCCGAATCTCCATTGCGGAGTCGTGAAACTGACCGTAACGGGCACGCCCATCGTCTATGACCTGCCAGAAATCGTAGCCGACACCACGATTCTCGTTGATCGGTTGAATGTCGCCATGAAGGCCTCCCGAGGAGTTCAGATTAGGTACACGATCGATGGCACGAACCCAACTGCTCGCTCTCGAGTCGCTCCCGCGGTGCTAACGATTGTTAAGTCGGTGACAATCAAGGCTCAAGCATTTCATCGCGGCCAACCGGTCAGCGGAGTGGCGACAAAGTCTTTCCGACGCGTGACACCGTGGGCAGCGGACACGGTTTCGACGCCGAGCGGCCAAGGCCTCCAGCGCGAAGTTTTCAAGGGCGACTGGGACAAATGTCCGAACTGGGACACATTGAAACCGGAATCCACGGTGAGTGGCAAGGCAATCGGGCTTGAGGAGTTCAAGTCGATTGAGTTCGTGGGGATGCGGTTTACGGGCTATGTACTCGTGCCTGCCGACGGCGTGTACACGTTCTCCCTGCTCGCCGATGACGGGGCGAAGATGTCCATCGACGGAACGCTTGTGATTGACCACGATGGCCTCCATTCTCCGACTGAAAAAATGGGCTCGGTGCCATTGGCAAGGGGCTATCACCAGATCAAAGTGGAGTGGTTCAACAAGACCGGAGGCGGTGCGCTGGCGTTAAAATGGGCAAAGGCGGGAGAGGCACTGAAGGAAGTGGGGCTCGCGAACTTTGCTAAATAGGCTGACAGCGGGACGTTAAGCGGTATCTGGAGACAGGCAAACATAAACCGATGAAACAATACGCCGTGGTGTACGAACAAGGTGACCGCAACTGGTCCGCGTACGTTCCTGATCTACCGGGATGTGTTGCGACTGGCCGCACCCTGCAACTGCTTGAGGTCGCAATACGTGAGGCGATCGAGTTTCACATTGAGGGGATGAAACTCCACAATCTTCCCATTCCAGAACCCACCACCCACGCGGGAGTAGTTCAAATTAGTGCGTAGTGCCGTGAGCATTTGGGACGGCATCCACGACGGATTGACGAATATGTCGCGCGATGCGGCGCTTCTGTCGCCCGCAGAACTGGGCCAAGCAGGCGCCCGCGTGTATCGCTGGAGCGAACCCACCGTCAGCCTCGGGATGTTTCAGAACCCGGAGCGGGATCTACTGAACCCGGCTGCCATCGCCTGGGTGATGCGACCGACGGGGGGCAAAGCCGTCCTACATGGCCACGACGAGACCGTCGCGATCGCCATGTCCCTGAGCGCGCTCCAAGTCAATTCGCGATCAGTCCGCGAGGTGTATAGGGCGGTGATCGCGCCGTTGCTCAACGCTCTTCGCGCTTGTGGGTTAGAAGCCGAACTCGGAGAGCACACCCGATTTGCAAAGGGAGTTGGGAGGACGGCGGATTGCTTCGCCCATGTCTCCGCAAACGATATCGTGAATCCGGTAACGGGGATGAAGGTTTGCGGATGCGCGCTTCGCCTTACCGACCGGGCGGTCCTCATTCAGGCGAGTATCCCGAACGGACCACCTCTGGTCGATCCGCAGGCGATCTTTTCACAGCCTTCGCTGTCGGTTGCTCCCGGCTGGGACGCCGAGGGGCTGTCGCCTGCTTTGGAATACGAACTCCGCCGCTCCGAGCGGTAGTACTCCCGAGACGGGGGTGTTACGCATGGCCGGGACGGCCATGCCACACGGTTCGATCAGTCGCTTACAATGCCAACTCGGGCACAAGGGAACTCTGAGCGTTCCAGTTCGAGCACGATGAACTTCGCGAGGTCGCCTACCATCACGTGGTCGGAACCTTCTGGCAACGCCTCTCGGGCTACACGGTAGCCGGAACTTTGAACGTCTCTGGTGAAGAACGCGGGGCAAACGAGCGTCCAGTTTTTCCCACTCGCCGAAAGATACTGCCACTGTCTCTCGTGCTCTTTGCTCACGTGAACGAGGGAGTCCAAAAGGCTATGACTTTTCCGAAGGCCGCCGTCGGGATGGGGGAGCACGCTCGCGCCTCCGACCGCCACGATCCGCTTGAGGTTGGCGTCCTTCATTTCCGCCAGGATCATCTTCAGGCCATCCGAGAGGTCGGTAGCGGGTTGCGTAATGTCCGCCATCCCCAGGGTTGAAACAACCGCTTCGACGCCGGCCAAGGTCTTGGCGACGGGCTTGGCGTCGTGCACATTCCCCTCAATGATGTCCGCATCGGGAATGTTCTCGGTCAACTTATGCGCAGAACGCACGAGGACGTGAACTTCGTGTCCGTGTTCTCGCAACAGTTTTAACACCTGCCGGCCCAGCTGCCCGGTGGATCCAAACAAAGCAACTCGCATCTGATTGCCCATTTTGACGTCAATCGATTGCGGCTTGCCAAGCTTGGTGCAGTATTCTAATGAACGCGAGAATGCGTGCATGGTGGTTTCATCGGCAGGGGTTGGGCCAATCTGCACCTTCTGGGCGTGAAGTGTTGCTGAAGTGCATGCGAAGCCGTAAGCCGAGGATCGCGTTTCTGAGGGGCTAG
>JBKJJL010000133.1:0-4715 GCA_046597875.1 Fimbriimonadaceae bacterium
CGTTTGCCGAACACGAGGAGATCCGACAGCGAGTTTCCGCCCAAGCGGTTGGCACCGTGCAATCCTGCCCCGCATTCCCCGGCGGCGAAGAGACCCGGAACCGTGGACATCTGGGTAATCCCATCCACCCGAATGCCCCCCATGATGTAGTGGCAAGTCGGGCCGACTTCCATGACTTCGGTCGTAATATCCACTCCCGCGAGTTCCTTGAACTGGTGGTACATCGACGGCAGCTTCTTCTTGATGTGCTCCTGCGCGTTCGGGATATTCTCCTTGATCCAGGCAATATCGAGATAAACGCCGCCATGAGGCGAGCCACGCCCCTCTTTAACCTCTCGGTTGATGCACCGGGCAACGTGGTCTCTGGTGAGTAGTTCCGGGGGCCGGTTGGCGTTCTTGTCGCCAGTCACGTACCTCCAGCCTTCCGCCTCGTCCTTTGCGGTTTGGTTTTTGTAGTTGTCCGGAATATCGTTAAACATGAACCGCTCGCCTTTGCTGTTGCGCAATACTCCACCCTCACCGCGAACGCCTTCAGTAACGAGGATTCCCTTCACCGACGGGGGCCAAACCATGCCGGTCGGATGGAACTGGACGAACTCCATGTCGAGCAGATCGGCCCCCGCTTGATAAGCCAGAGCGTGGCCGTCCGCGGTGTACTCCCACGAGTTGCTGGTGATCGAAAATGCCTTACCGATGCCTCCAGTCGCGAGGACGACCGCTTTTGCCTTGAACACGACAAACTGCCCGTGCTCCCGGTAGTAACCGAACGCGCCGACGACTTTGTCATCGCTTTTCAGGAGCGTAATGACGGTGCATTCCGTGTGGAAGTCAATACCTTTGTGGATGGCGTGATCCTGAAGCGTTCGGATCATTTCGAGCCCTGTTCGATCGCCTACGTGGGCGAGTCGTGGATATTTGTGGCCACCGAAGTTTCTTTGCAGAATGCGACCGTCTTTTGTGCGATCAAAGAGGGCACCCCACGCTTCGAGTTCAAGTACCCGCTGCGGAGCCTCCTTCGCGTGGATTTCGGCCATGTGGGGGTTGTTCAGGTACTGGCCGCCCCGCATGGTGTCGCTAAAGTGAACCTTCCAGTTGTCGCGATCGTCGACGTTCCCGATCGCCGCCGCGACGCCGCCTTCGGCCATGACGGTGTGGGCTTTCCCGAGCAGGGATTTACTAACGACGGCAACCTTAACGCCCATTTGGGCAGCTTCGATCGCGGCACGAAGGCCCGCGCCTCCGGCCCCGACGACGAGGACGTCACATTCAACTTGGCGGTATTCAGACATGCTCAATCGTTATACCAATTTTGAGGGACAGATCCTCACGCGGAGGGGCGCTGGAGGAGAATGAGAGTGCAAGATCGCCTAACGCAAAATTTCTTCGGCCAGTGCCAACTGAAGTTCTCGGAATCTCGGCAAATGGTCCGCCTTGATTCGGTCCACCATCTCCCGTGCAAACGGCTCATCGTACGTATGAGCGGTCGTGTTTCGATCCGCGATCATCGAGATCCAGGCGTCCTCGTCTTGAATCCAACCGTGCTCAAAAGCCCGCCTAAATGCGACCTTTGCCGAGCGTTTCGTGGCTTCAATTTCCGAGGCGATAAGCAGTTCGCTAACGCATTTGTAGGCTTGCTCATAAGCGAGTTCAAAGTGCTTGACGATCCCCGCGATGTCTCTCAGGTCTTCGGGAGGCTCGGCAACCGTTTCCTCTAGGCGAATCAAGCATCGACCGAAGATTTCGTTCAGGTTGATCAGACGCTCAGCGTTCATAAACGAGGACTCCTTCCTTCGCGATATTTTCTGCGAGTTCCGGCCGAAGCGTCTCCGTCCATTCCACGAACGACAACTGACACAACGTAGGCGCGTCTTCGTCGGCATTCACGGTGAACGCCAACCACTTCTTTCTCTCGGTTCCAGGTGCCAACTTCACGGCAAGATCGTAGTCTGACCATGGCCTCGGATTTCCCTTCGCCCGCGAGCCGAACAGGACGACTCGATCAATGAAGCCCGATGCCTCAGCAACCTCGGCCACGTATTTCAAAACGGTTTCTTGAGGGACCGTCTTATTGGCCATCAGCCTCCAAACAACTTAACATCGCTCAGGATTCCCATCGAGCACAGCCGAACATAAAGGTCTGCCCCCATGACTCCGAACAGGCTGAACCACGCGAAGTTCATGTGCTTCTTATTCAGGCCCGAAATGCAGGAGTAACAAGCAGACTGCATCTTGTTCCCGGAGAGGCAATCCTTTTTGCCCCCGATGAGGTGGCGGAACGAGTGACACGAAAGCGTGTAGAACGAGAGAAGTGTCGTGTTCAGCAGCAGGACAAGCGTTCCGACGCCGACTCCAAACTTCCCGTCAAACCACAGCGCGAGCCAAACATCATGCCAAAGGAACACGAGGAAAATGAGGGCCGCATACATGAAGTAGCGGTGGACGTTTTGCAGAATGAGCGGCAATCCGTTCTCGCCGGTGTAACCTTTGCGAGGCTCACTCACCGCGCAGTTTGGGGGATCGGCCCAAAAAGCCTTGTAATACGCGCCCCGGTAGTAGTAGCAGGTGAACCTGAACAGAGCCGGGAATGGCAGGATCAAAAGGGCAGGAGAAAAGGGCAAAAATCCCGGCCACCAGCCTGGTTTCGGCCCGAACCACGCGTGCGGCGAATCCCCGTAAATCTCCGGTGAATAGAACGGCGACAGGTACGGTCCGTAGGTGTAATGAGCGTTTTGTAACGCCGCCCAGGTTGCATAAACGATGAACAAGCTGAGGACGAAAAAGGTAATCAGAGGCTGGACCCACCAGGTATCCCGCCGGGAGGTTTTGCCGAATCCATTCGGGTGCAGAGGTTCTGTCTTTGCCATCGTTCCGTGCCTGCCTGTGATGTTACACCACGCGGGAACCCGTCGTCCCGGGACCAGGGTCCCAAGCGGGCACCTTCGAGACTAATTTGGAGTAGGATTCAGCTAAGCCATGAAGAAAGCAGGCATTTTCCTCGTCGTCCTTCTCGCCTCCGTTATCGGCGTTTTCGCGGCCTTGCGCATCGATCGCTGGGTGGAGCACAATCGCATCCCCTCAAGCTTGAACGGCCCTGATCCAGTTGGAGTCTTACAAGCTCAGTTCACGCCGAAAGCGAGCGCGGCTGGATTCGATTTCCGTAGCGCCGCCAAAAACATCATGCCCGCGGTTGTGAGCGTTGATAAGAGCGAGACGTGGCGAGATATGTGGGATCGCGTGACCACCGCCAACACGGGCACCGGCTCCGGCGTCATTATCTCTCGCGATGGATACATTCTCACCAACAATCACGTCGTGGAGGGTGCCTCTTCGATCACGGTGCGCACTGGAGACGGAAAAGCCCATGTTGCGAAACTGGTTGGGCGTGACCCTCGATCTGATCTTGCCGTCATCCAGATTCAGGCGACTGATCTCAAGCCCGCCGAGCTTGCCGACAGTTCAAAGCTCGAAGTCGGCGAATGGGTTATGGCGGTGGGAAATCCGCTCGGATACTCGAATACGCTGAGCGTTGGCGTTGTCAGCAGCCTTAATCGCTCTTTGCAGGCGGGTCGCGAAGGCACTTTGCTTGTGGATGCGATTCAAACCGACGCCGCGATCAATGGCGGGAACTCAGGAGGCGCGCTCACGAACGACCGGGGTCAGGTGATCGGCATCAATACCGCGATTGCGAGCCCGACTGGTTCAAACATCGGGATTGGATTTGCCGTACCCATCAACCGTGCTCGCCAAGTGGTCGCCGACATCATCAAGTTTGGCCGGGTGAGATATGGTTACTCCGGCTTCGATGTTTACAACGGCGGGGCGGCGTTGCAAGATCCTCGAGCGCGCCGGTACATCGCCGAGAGGGTGGGCTCCGAGCCCCCTGAGAAAGGGCTGGTCATTCTTCGCCTGGATCCAGAGGGCCCGGCCGCGAAACTGGGCGTCAAGCAGTGGGACGTCCTCCTCGAAGCAGATGGCAAACAGGTCCTCGAACCGGCGGACCTGCTGAAGCTGATGCTCGAGAAGAAAGTGGGCGATAAGGTCGACCTCAAGATTTGGACGAGCGGCTCGACGAAATCTTTGAGCCTGACTCTGACGGACATTCCTCAGGGAACCTAAGGACGAGGCGCGCCGGTCGGCCCAATCTCGATCTCCGACCGGCGAATGAAGAGAATCGCAACGAGAAACACCGCGATGAGCCAGGCGGTTGGCAAGGCATATATCCACCAGTAGGGATAATCCGGCTGCTCCATTTCGCGATTCCCGCGGCGTATCTGGACTTCGGTGAGGCGCAGGAACAGGAAAACGGTGGTCGCCATCCCCCCGCCGGCGAATCCGCACGCGCTCGCGAGTCCGAACTTCCGAACCGCGATCGCCCCAAAAATCAGCGCAGGGATCATGGCCATCGCGCTCGCCTTCATGAGAGTTTCAAAAAGATGGACCCCCGAGAATAGGAAGTAGGGCCAGACGACGAGAATATAGGTGATCACCGAACTGCCGACAAACCCCGAGCACCCGATGAGCATGACGGTATCCGTATCCCGCTCACGAGGCGCGGCGTTCTCAAGGATTTCGTCGGTTTTCAGGGGTTCGAAGGACATGGGGAGTGTTTGGGTATTGGGTATTGGGTATTGGGTATTGGGTATTGGGTGTTGGGAGTTGGGTGTTGGGTGTTGAGATCAGGAAGTTTTGTTTATTTCCGAGAAAACCTGCGTACT
>JBKJJL010000284.1:0-2898 GCA_046597875.1 Fimbriimonadaceae bacterium
GTCCACTTCACCAGTTACTTGCGAAGGAGCACGAAGTTCACATGAATCCACTGTAAACCGACAAGGGAGCTGGCCCGGCCTCTTCTTCGTGCAGACTGGAAAGAATGTATTGTCAGAAACTGACAAGCATAAGTCAGCTCATCTATAAACGCTACTGTACATGGTGCGCGCCTAGCGCCCGATGACTTACAATACGGTTATGAGCACCAACGAGGTAGCTCCGGCGAACATGGGGAAGGTGCAGCCTGGACTGACTGCGTTGCTCGCGTTCCTAATCGCGTTTTGGGCGATGGCGTACGCTCCGTTTGCTTTAGGCATTTCGCGTCCAGTGCGTTCTATGGACCCAACGATTCTGCTCCCTTGGTTGCTCTCCCTTCCAGCTATCGGATTTGGCCTGTTCGCGTCTCGTCACGCCCATAGTTGGCTTCCCAGGTTGCTGGCGGCGGCGGCGATCATCCTTGCCATGGGTGCCAATGTGACCGTGGCATTCGGTGTGTCCATGAACTGGACCAAGGACCCCTTGCCCGCGCTCGCCTTTCTTGCCCTGGTCGTGGGCGTGGGAGGCTGGTTGTGCCGACAGCGGATCATCGGCATCGGTACGGTTTTGCTCTTGCTGGTGGCAGGGGCTACCGCTATGTGGCCAGGTCGATCGGTGGTGACGCTTGAGCAGGATGGGATCAACGCAAGCCTCCGCCTTCTCCCGCACGATTCACAGAGAACGGGACGCCAGTTTGCGTTGACTCTGTCTTGCCCCGATGGCACTCCGATTCGCTCTCGGGTGAACTTGGAGTTCCCTGATACGAGCGCCCGCACTGGGTTGCTTTTGCCCGTGTATAGTGATCCAATATCCGACAGTTGGCCTCACGATCCCCGTCATTGGACGGCCAAAGCGAGCATTTACGCTCCAGGCTGGGCTAGGTCGGGCAGTCTGAATGTCGTACTCCAGAAGTGGCCCGCCAAACCCCTATTCAGCGTTCGCATTCCCATGGACAATCTGCCCACCACCATCCCCAAGATGCATAACGGAGCGGCCTGGCTTGAAATGAACGGCATCGGCTGGGCCGAGACGCAGAGCACGCTGCCCCCGGAACGATGCTTTTCCTTCAATGTGCGCTATGCAAACACCGGACGCTATGGTTACTCCTTTGCCGACTTCCGAGTTCGCGACGATCAGGGACAAGACCTCGATTTCGGATCGACAGGCACGAGTGGTACCGAAACCGGTTTCGAGATCCGCGGGATCTCCAAACGCACTCGCTGGATTGACTTCGAGATGTTCTCAGTCGCGCAACTCGAAGAGAACCAAATATCGCTGATATTCGAAGGCGTCGGCTTGCGATGACCCTTCCCTCTTCAAGTGCCACAATACGTTATGAACTCCAACGAAGTCAGAGCCGTTATCGAAAAGCACGCGCCTCAGTTGCGCGAAGCATTTTCGGTCGCCCGCCTTGACATCTTTGGATCGGTTGCGCGAGGTGAGTTGACTGAAAACAGCGACGTTGACTTTCTTGTTGAGTTCGATGGACCTTACCGGTACCGACAGTTGCTTGACCTTGCCGACTTCTTAGAGGGCCTTGTCCAGCGAAGGGTGGACTTAGTGACGAGCCAAGGACTCCGCCCGCGGATCAGGACAAGAATCGCGCAGGAGGCGATCCGTGTCGCGTAACTTGGATGATCTATTTGCCGATATGCGAGAGGCAGCCAATCGCGCGCGGCGACACGCAGCCGGGCTCACCAAGGAAAGTTCTTTGGGGATGAAAAGACCGTCGACGCGGTCGTGCGTTGCCTGGCCGTTTTGGGTGAAGCCGCCAAACAGGTAAGTCGCCCTGATCGGGAGCGATATGCCGACATCCCGTGGCGTGAGATGATTGGATTGAGAGATCGTGTTGTTCATGACTATCTGGGCGTCGACCTCGAGATTGTTTGGGAAGTTGTCTCCGAACGCTTGCCAGAGGTACTCGAAAGTTTGCCTTGCGGTGAACCTGGATAGCGGACAACGAGGTTCGCCATATGGCAATCCAAGACCGCGCTTCCGCAAATGACCGTCGGCGTGGCGCATTTGATTCGAACCATTCTGAAACGCCTCCAGTGTAGGGGACTTGTACGTAAGGAGCAGACCGACGGCTCCATCGTGCAGACTGGAAAGGATGTACTGTCAGAAACTGGCAACCATAGCAATGCAGGGCGCGCTGACGAAGTCGGTCAGCCTGCCGTGGACGGCCTGAGATGGTTGCTCCGAAGTGGAAGAAGCGACTTGCTTGGTCGCTGAGTCTGCCGCTCGCTCTTGCGGTTATTGGATGGTTACTCGTAAGCATCGCCGAAGCGAATGTTGGTGCTGCCATTCGTATTCAGGAGGCGAAGCTTGAAGCGCTTGGCTTGCGGGTAAAGCCGCTTACACCTGCCGACAATGCTGCCCCCGACTACGTAGCAGCAGCCAAGGCGATTCGGGCAGTGGGTCAGATTCAGGAATCCAAAGAGGGTAGTGGAGGTTCCTGGCAGAATCAGCTCAAGGCAGATCCGAAAATTATGGCTTTGCTGAAGCAGGCTGGCACACGGAATGCGCTTGTGATCCCGATGTCCTACAACAAACCCAACCTACTCTACAAAGACGTTAGCCTCGTCACCATGTGGGCGGAGGGTGTCGTCTCGGACAATCGGCAGGACATTGATGACATACCAAGCCGTCCGCTCGCGGACTTCTTGTGCAGGTATCAAGCCCAGTCTATGCTAGGAGGACGGAGCATTGCATTTCTTCATTTCGATGGGGTTGAGCCTGTCCTGGAGCAGGTCAGCTTCTTTGATTTCAGTAAGGCCAATCTCAGGGCATTCCTCCGCGAGCGGTTAACCAGCAACGAACCACAAACCCTCGTTCGCGCCTCGCTTTCTCGCGCAATCTTG
>JBKJJL010000028.1:0-11566 GCA_046597875.1 Fimbriimonadaceae bacterium
CGTTCATAATGAATACAACATGGGGGCGAACGGGTTCGACAGAGCTGGTTCGACTTTCGGTTGCGAGCCGAGGCGCCGTTGGCCTCGTTAAAAGCGGCAAAAAAGTAGTTGCGAATAACAATTACGCCTTCGCAGCCTAACTCTTGTAGTTAGCTTCTGCGAGATCCGCCCTCCCCGGTCCGGTAGGGGAGAGTTCGGGTCTAACTAAATCCGGATCGTCTGGTGAGCTTCTGTTCGGAGCGATCTAGCCTAAAACAATCGAACTAAGCGAGCGATCAGCCGACCCCGGGAGAGAGCGCCGCCGACAATAAGAACTGGGGAGACGCTCGTGGTAGCTGAAGGGCAACGGTTTTGGAAGCGGGTTCAATTCCCGCCGCCTCCACCAAGTTTCGAGGACAAATCGCACTGGCTTTCTGTAACAATGGAAGCCATGCGACGCGAAGTTCTTTCCACCGACAATGCCCCCGCGGCGATTGGGCCGTACAGCCAGGCCATCCGTGCTTCGGGCGATTTTCTCTTTATGAGTGGCCAGGTTGCCCTTCGCCCGGATGGAACCCTTGTCGAGGGCGACGTCTCCGCCCAGACTACACAGATCATGGCGAACATGAACGGCGTGCTGGAGCAGGCCGGACTCGGTTTCGGAAACCTCGTGAAGACCACGATTTTCCTGTCCTCAATGGATCACTTTGCGGCCGTGAATGCCGTGTATGGTGCAGTTTTCGAAGGACAGCCTCCGGCAAGGTCGACCGTCGCGGTTTTGGGGCTGCCGAAAGGCGTTGATGTGGAAATTGAAGGCATCGCGGTTTACTAAGCGGTACCATTCCTAATGTGCTGAAGCCTCAATTTATTTTTGCGGCGGCGGGAGTCGTCGTCGTTTCTGCTGCTTGCGTTGCCAATCTGAGTGAAACTGGGGAGAAAACCGCCAAAGTCGCGGTCATCGGTCAACGCTCTGCAAATGTGACCCGCCTCTATGAAGACACTTGCGGAAAGTGTCACGGAATGGCGGGCGAAGGCGGGGGCGCAGGAACCAAGACCCTGCTCACGGAAGAAAAGTTTGACCAAAAACACGACAAACCCTACTTCGACGCGATCAAGAATGGCGTGCCCGATATGGGGATGGAAGCGTATTCCACCCTAACCGATCCCGAAATCTGGTCCATGGTCGTCCACATTCGAGAACTCCAAGCGAAGGCACTACGGACGAAGAACGGCGACCCCAAAGCGACCGACGGCGTGTACCCTTCCAAGTACCACCCGTACAAAGTCGAGACCGTCGTCGACACCGATCAGGGCCTGAAAACACCGTGGGCGATCGATTGGTTGCCCGATGGCAAGATGCTTGTAACGAATCGGCCCGGAACTCTATCGGTCATCGTAAACGGGAAAGGCGTCGGCACAGTTGAGGGCATTCCCGCATCCGCCGAGATCGGCCAAGGCGGACTCATGGAAGTCGCCGTGCATCCCGATTACACCAAGAATGGCTGGGTCTATCTCGCGTTCACCGATCCCGCTCCTAGTGGTGGCCGAGGTGGGATGACCAAGGTCGTCCGCGGAAAGCTCACCTGGACCGGCAACACCGCCACGTGGGGTAGCGAGCAAACGATTTTCCAATGCGCCCCAGAGACCTACAACGGCTCTGGCGTCCACTTCGGATCGCGCATCGTCTTCGATGGCAAGGGCCACATCTTCTTCGCTATCGGCGAGCGAGGAAACGGCACCCTCGCCCAAGATCTGACCAAGCCCAACGGCAAGGTCTACCGCGTCAACGAGGACGGCTCCATCCCCTCTGATAACCCCTTCGCGGACAGCGAGAGCAAATCCAAAGGCTATATCTCGGCGATCTGGTCGTACGGACATCGTAACCCCCAGGGCCTCGTGCAAGACCTCGAAAGAACGCTCTGGGACACCGAGCACGGCCCTCGCGGAGGCGACGAAGTGAACAAGATCGAGAAAGCCGCAAACTACGGATGGCCGCTCATCGCGCATTCGATCAACTACAACGACTCGCCCCTCGTGACGCCTTGGCCCAAAGCGGGCCAAGACTTCAAACTGCCGGTTTTCCGATGGCTGCCGTCCATTGGAGCTTGCGGATTGGATGTCGCACGAGGCGATGCGTTTCCGAAATGGAAGGGCGATTTGCTAGCGGGTGGTCTCTCGGGAGCGAACGTGGACCGGATTCGGATGAAGGATGGCAAGTTTGTGGAAAGGGAAGAGCTCATCCACGGAATGGGCCGCGTTCGAGACGTTTCGGTCGGGCCGGATGGCTTCATCTATGTCGCCCTGAATCAGCCCGACAAGATCATCCGAATCCGCCCCTGACCGCGAGTTTGCCAAACGCGACAGAACATCGGCGTGCCAAATGAAACTTGGGGCGGTGCGTGGATTATCACAAGATCCTGTGCCCGGCCCTGGCGGATCAACGATCCCTCCCTAATCCTGATTTGACCTCCAGCCCAATACCTTTACTGGGTGTTTCAGGAACAAGTCTTCCGATAGTAGGGATGGGCTAAGTGAGACTAAGCCCGGAGGTGGAATTCCAATGCACTCTATTACGTCCGACAAGCTGCCCGATTGTCCTACTGCGCTCGAAGAACCTGTCTTCAAGCCTCATCCCGTCTACCCGAAGAACTTGATGACGACCGAGGCCGTGGCCTCAATTCTAGGAGACCCAACGTATCGGATCATCGAAGTGGACATGGATCCAGAAGCCTACGCGGAGGGGCACTTGGAGGGAGCGATTCTGTGGGACTGGGAGAACCAACTGCGCGATACTGAGACACACGAGATTCTCAGCCCGGTTCAGTTTGGGGCACTCCTCGGCGCAAGTGGTATCACGCCGCTCCATCGAATCGTCATCTACGGGGACAACAATAACTGGTTCGCCTGCTGGGCGTATTGGCTGCTCAACATGATCGGACACAAGAACGTCTGGCTCATGGATGGAGGCTCACGCAAGTGGTTCTCAGAAGGTAGGGCGGTTACCACGGAAGTGCTACCATCGCAACCGACGACCTACCCCCTTAAGCCGTACGACCTCACAGAGAAGGCCACGACCGACCATATTTTCGAAGCTTTCTTCAGTCCGAAAAGCCATCGGCTGATCGACGTGCGCTCGTCCGCTGAGTTCGAGGGCAAGCTAAGAGGTCCGGCGGGGCTCGAAGCGCGTTGCGCGACGGCGGGGAGAATCCCCACGTCGATAAACATTCCGTGGAACCTGAACTGCAACTCGGACGGTACCTTCAAGACGTCCGCCGATCTCCGTTCCTTGTACGAAAGCTTCGACGTTCTGCCTGGGAATAGCGTCATCACCTACTGCGCGATCGGCGAACGTGCGAGCCTGAGCTGGTTCGTGCTGAGGATGCTCCTCGGATATGAAGTCGTGATGAACTACGATCGCAGTATGGCCGAATGGAGCCGACTCGCCAATGCTCCGATGATCACCGCGGAGGCCGCGTGAGGACATGACTACTTCCACAGTTGTCGAACAATACGAAACCAAGCAGGGCGAGGTCTGGGGGCACCAGATTCGGGTCGTCTCGTATCGGCTGTCGGACAAGTTCATTTGTCTGATTGAGAACCTCGACGTTGGAGCTGCGATTTGCCGGGTCAGCGCCGACACAAGGATGGACGCCCTCCAGCTGTGCTTGAGCAAAGCCATGGAACTGGTTGGAAAAACGGCTCCACCTCGCAGCTTGATCGATGCAATGCCAGGAGCTGAGTTCTCACCGGTGGTGTTCATCGACAGGATCGTGATGGAGATCGAAGGGTTACCCGTTGCTTACACGGTCGTCGAGTTCAACGAACTTTCGCCACGCGAACGCATGACTCACATCATGAGCGGGAACATCACGTTCTATGCGCCGTCGGGCGAGACGATTGCGCCCGGCGAGGCAATCGAGCTCCTTCGAGTAGCGTAAGGCTACCATTCTGGGGTCAGAGCCAAGCTCTGACCCGCCCGCCTCACTAGCCTGGAACCCATCGCGTCGGTTGGTTGCAGAACCCGTTACAAGCTATCTGCGTACTCTAACATAAGCGGATGCTTGCGTCAAAGTTTGTCCCAGCTCCGCCAGTCACGGTGGAGCAATGGGCAGGAAGTGCTAGACGGAAAGTGGGCCACACTTACGCTTCGGGAAGAGAGCGTACTCTCATGTTCGATGGCGGGGCTGAGCGATAAAGAGATCGCGGCTACCCTACACGTCAGCGTTCACAGCATTCGAACCTATTGGACACGCATCCGAGAGAAGCTGGGCGTAGCTACGCGAGCGGAAGTGCTTGCCGCCGCTGGTTGCTATCGGTTCGATGAGGCGTCGTCATCGAAGCTACAGAGCCTGCTCGCCGAAGCCGATCGGCTGCGGTTAGAGCTTGAGGACATCCTCGGCAAGATCCCAATCCTCGTCTGGTCGTTTGCGGTTCCTGGCGCTGTCCATCACGTCAACGATCGATTTTTGGAGTACACAGGGCTTACGGCGGCGGAGTGCATGGCCAACCCGTGGCCAAAGCTCATCCCCCCCGAGGCGCTTGATGGCGTCCAGGCAGATTTCGAAATGGCAAGCGCGTTTGCGACGCCGTACGAGCACGAAATCCCGCTGAGGCGGGCGGATGGTGCCTACCGATGGCACCTCGTGCGCACGATCCCGATCTTCGATGCCGAAGGAGTGACTCGCGTGCGGGTGGGAACCGCCACCGACATCCATGACGTTCACGAGCGAGAGCGCGTTATCGCGGATAGGGAGAAGCGGTTGAGCCTCCTCGCCGACCTCTCCAGCGTGGGCGTTGCCTATGCCGATGTGACCAAGAACGTCTACTATAGCAATCAGGCGTTTCAACGAATCACGGGCGCCCCGGCCACGGTTGTTGCCTGGACCACTCCCGTCCATCCCGATGACCGAAAGTCAGTACGTCGCAAGTGGCAGGAGGCGGTCGATTTGGGCATCGAACTCGATTCCGAACACCGATACCTTCACAGGAATGGAACTATCGTTTGGGCCCGTGTCCGAGTGTTGCCGTTGGAAGACGAGGGCTGGGTGATGACGGTTGAAAACTTGACCGATGTTCATGCAAAGCAGGAGACCCGCGCAAGCATGCTCAAACTGCGATCTCTCATGGATGCCGTGCTTCAAGCGCAGCATCACATCGACTAAGCAGCTTCAAAAGCGCTCGCCAAGGCGACTTTGTGAGAATCCCCGCAGGTTTTCGTCTAGGTCCCGCGTTAAGCTCGCCAATAATAGATAGTGTGGACGCGCACCCCGGGCCAACCAGCTCCACAAAGCCTTGGCTCGGGTGTGCGAAAACGAAAAGGGGCCCGCGTAACCGCTTGCGGGCCCACCTCCACCGCTCCTCGGTGGCTCGGGGGTTTGATTGACCGGCTATCGATGCGAACTTCTCCTCCAGGGCCAGATCTCCATCGCTGAATCCTGAGCGGGCTGGGTTTGGGCTTGACAGACTCGGGTCTGAGCTTCGAAGTGTCGTCATTGAGGCGCGAGGAAAGGCGATTGAGGCTCAAAGAAAGCCGATTGAGGCTCGAAGAACGACGATTGAGGCGGCCTCAATGGCTCTTCGCGGCCCCTCAATAAGCATTCTTGGCAGCTAAATCGGTCTTCTTCGACGGAGAACCGCCCGAGTGCTGCAGCAGAAGGTGGGATGGTGGTCCCGGGGAAAGGAGAGGCTGCTCTCAAAGAAAGGGTGCCATCGCGTTGCAAAGATGTCGCATCTGTTGTAAGATCGAAGATGTGAAACGGAAAGACGAAGCCGTGGACCTCTATGTACTAGTCGTAAGCATTGAGCTTGGCCTTCACAACCTCTTGCGCGCTCTCCTGGAGCTCAAGTACGGCGACGATTGGTGGCGTGAAGGCGTTCCGCTGACCATCCGAGTGAAGTGCGTCTCTATGAGAGAGGAGGACGATGACCCGGTTGATGATCCATTCCGCTACACGACCATCGTGGACTTGATTAAGATTGCGGAAAAGCATTGGAGTGACCGTCTGAAGTTCGCTGGTGGGTTCCGAGAGAACGAGAAATCGAGGTTTAGGAGCGAGATGGATCGCCTTAACCGGATTCGGAACGGGGTTATGCATCCGGTCCAGGCCAGATCTTGGGGGCCCGACGACTTCGAGTTCGTCCGGGCGCTGAAGATTAAGCTCTCGCCAGTGACGCTTGATGACCCAAACTAGCTGATCTTTAACCCTTGTTAGCCAGCCCACCAATCGAAACGAGGATGTTAGCCAGCACCTTCGATAGAAATCACACCGCTCAGAATCGGACCCGAGACGTGTTTGACGTGAACGTAGACTGTCGTTCCAGTTAGCTGCCGCAAGGTGACATCTAGTTCGCCAGCCTCGCGACGACGAGCAAGTTCGGCCCTTAAACCTTGGGCTTGAGGTTCCGAGATCTCGCCGAGCATCCCCCTCGCACCCCCTTTAACCTGAACCAAAACGCCTTCAAACGTCCAACCGCTGGATGGGAAGGATCGAATCTCGCTAGGGGTATAGCTGTCACCAATAGCTTTCGTTGTCACGACTCTATTATATACGCTTGAAAGCGAACTCCTGGTTCAGAATCTGCGTCGGGGATGGCCCTGCCCACGCCTTCGCCGAAACCGGACTAGGTTACTTCCGCAAGGGGCTTGATTCACGAGCTCAGCCATTTGTCCTGGCATAAGGATCATATATTAAAGGATTCGCGAAAAAAAGTCAAGGATATTTGAGAATTTCTTCGCTCTCTGGCCCAGTTAGAGAGCGCTCAGGACGAGTTAGAGAGCTCTCTGGACGAGTTAGAGAGCTCTCAGGATGAGTGAGAGAGCTCTCAGGAAGGGGCGGAGAGCTCTCAGGACGAGTTGGAGAGGGCTGTTTGAACCTAAATGGAGTCTGGGAGCCCCGATACCCTCGCCCTTCCCAAGGGAGAGGGTGGCGGATGTTTCGTGCCCCGGGGTGAGGGTTGGGTTTTGGCTAACCTTGCCTGCGCTCCCTTGAGAGCAAGGCCTCAGCGGGAGCCACCCCTCATCCCCAGCCCTTCTCCCCTGGGATGGGAGAAGGGCGTTCCGGACTCTGCCTACTCCGCCTAAATGGAGGCTGGGGGAGGAACTAATCCCGGTTTGATTCGCTTGGAAGTGGTCCTTTTCGCGCGGCTGGTTTCAAGGCGTTTGGTCACCTTCTCTATCTCGTAGACCTGAAACATCAAATGCTCAACGATCTGGGGTGCAGCCCTTATCTCGGCCTCCTTTGGCTCGTAAAGCTGATGCACGACATCATTGCCAATGAACCTCTGCTGGTGTAGGGCTTCTGTTCTCTCAGTACGCGCCGCACTGAGAGCGGTGGAACTTAGCCGTCTCAGATCTTAACGGAAACAGGGACACCTGGCGCAGGTTCATCACGGCCCCTTTCGCCATTGATTTTACTCTCACCCGAACTTCGGTTAAGCCGGGCGTGACGAGGGCGACCTGGCCAAGCTCGGCCCATTCGAACATCGCCCAGCCACCCGTGGGGGGAACGGTGAACGTCTTCGTCTCTCCTCCGACGTTCACCTCGATCACGGAACCCGCATCGCCCGGATCGCACGCGAACTGGAGGCGAAGCTTGAAATTGCCCCTTTGCACCCCGTTGAGAAGCCAGCCCACTTGATCGGCCGCGTCGGTCCAATAGCCGATCGCGTCGGTTGCTTCTTCATAGGCGGCCTTCTTGCCGACCACTTTGGCGAGCTTGGCGGGCAAGGTGAACGAGCCATCCGCGCCCGCATTGATCTCTTTCCATCCGCTCAAAAGCAGGTCAACTTGGGGTCGCTGTTTGGGATCGTTCACCCGGGTGGCGTAAAGGAGATACTCTTTCATGGTGCCCATTCCAACGGCTGCACGGCGTTTGTCTAGATTCTCGGGGTCCTCGTTTGGCTGGACTTCGAAGCCGCCTTTGCCGTCGGATTTGAGCTGAGTTCCATAGCGCTGGGGCTTGTTCTGGGCGCGCAGAACGCGATCGGTCAAGTACGCGAAGTCTTTGCCGGATGCCTCGCCCGCCTGGACTTGCGGCTCCATGAGCTTCAGGCACTTCTCCTGGAAAGCGGGCTCGGCGTCCATGTGTTGCACGAGCAACCAGAGATCATGCCCGCCTTTGGGAGTGAGGAGCGAGGAGCCGAGCCAGCCGTACTTTGCGACCAGGGCCTTCAGATAAACCAGGTTCTCCCCGTCCACCTTTTCGATGGCATGCACTTCGTCCGCTGAGGGCTTTGTCCAATCCACTTTGGTGCGGATGTCTTGGTCCTTCTTCACGCGCTCGCCCAGTTCGCGACGAATGACATCGGGGGAGGCGTAGACGCCGATCGTGTGGAGAGTCGGACAAGCGCGGGCGTCCTCGATGTTGACTCTTATTGCATTCGCTTTTATCGTTTGAGGGAGGCGGAGGAGCCGATTGTAGCCGACGGTCGTGCCTTGGGCGATCTGCCTCCAACCCTCTTGGGTCAGGGCTTCGACGTTGAACTTCTTGACGCGTTGGCCCAGTTCGATGTGCTCTTGAAGCTGGATCACGTCGAAGATTGCCTCTTTCCCGAATGTGATCTTCAAGGAAGCCGCGAGAACCCCATCGGGTGCCGCCCAATAGGTGCTGTCCTTCCCGTCTGTGAGATTGGCCGCTCCGAACTCCCCTCTCCCATCCCAGGGGAGAGGGGCTGGGGGTGAGGGGTGGCTTCTGGGCGAGGGGCTAGGTGAGGTTGGCGACCAACCCTCACCCCGGACTTCGTCCGACCCTCTCCCTTGGGAAGAGAGAGGGTTTCTCTCAACGCTCGCCGTTGCACCCGCTCCCCGCGCCAAGTCCTTCGCAAACGTGAAATCCAGCCACTTCCGCCAGCCGAGGAGCGCCTTGACGTCGTTCTCGTGAATCAACCCGCGACGATCCGGAGGGACATTCAGGAGGAAGTTCGCGTTCTGGCCGACACTCCGAAAGTACAGATCCACCAGCTGCTCGACGGTCTTCACCTTGTCATCTTGAGAAGCGTGATAAAACCAGCCCGGCCTAATCGAGACATCGCACTCGGCGGGAATCCAGGCGTCGCCGGTTTCAGAGCCTTCGGTCAGTTCTTTGTAATGGGGCGTCCCTGGTACGTAGCGCCCCGAAGGAACCATCGCCCAGCAAGTCTCCGCGCTGAATCCCGACTCGTTGCCCACCCAGCGAACGTCAGGCCCCGCGTCGCTAAACATGCACGCGTCAGGCTGTAAGCGCCGCACAGTGGCGTGGAATCGGGGCCAATCGTAGACCTGTTTCTTCCCGTTCGGCCCTTCGCCATTCGCCCCGTCGAACCAGACTTCGTGGACGGGTCCGTAGTTACTCAATACTTCTTCAAGCTGCTTCACGAAGACATCGTTGTACTCGGGAGTCCCGTATTTCGGATGATTGCGATCCCACGGACTCAGGTACACGCCGAGCTTCAGTCCGTGCTTTTTGCAAGCCTTGCTCACCTCGCCGAGAACGTCGCGATTCGGAATGCCGCTGGCGGCAACGGTGTGGGCGGACTGCTTGCTCGGCCACATGCAGAGCCCGTCGTGATGCTTAGCGGTGAGAATGAGCATTTTCATGCCCGCCGCCTTAAAGGTCTTCACCCATTGCTCGACATTCAGTGCCGTGGGCGCGAAGAGCTTGGGATTCTCGTTCCCCTCGCCCCACTCGCGGTCAGTGAAGGTGTTGATGCTGAAATGCACGAACGCATAGGTCTCCAGCCGGTGCCAGGCCAGCTGGCGCTTCGAGGGAATCGGAAGCAAGGGAGCGGGAGCAGAAACCTGGTTCATAAGACAGAACGCAGCCAAGGTGGCGAGCATAGACGGATTGTATCCTTCGGCGTCAGCTATTGGTAGCGGCCCTCAACGTATCTACGGAAGCGTAGAGCCTCATCGAGCCCTCTTTAAGTGGCGTGAATCCCTTGCGCAAGTAAAACGTTCTTGCTTCTTCATCCATGGCCACCAGTTCTAAGGCGTAGCAACCAGCGTTCGCCGAAACTTCGATTGCTTTCAATGCCGCAAATCTTAGGAGCAAAGAACCGATGCCCTGGCCCTGAGCGCTTAAACTCACAGCGAGGCGACCGACATGGAGCACGGGCATTGGATGCTTGGGGAGTTTGACTGCGATCTCTTCGCTCAAATGCTCGAAACCCACAGATCCGAGGGAGAGCGTTACGTAGCCAAGAATCGTGCGACCATCGCTAGTTACCACCCACGTCTTACTGAAGTTTTTGTCCGCATGCTGCCTAGCCTGACGTTGCAGGTACTCGTTTAGAGGTGGCTTGCCACAATCAAATGCCGCGCGGTCGTGGGTGCGATTCAGCGGTTCGACGCCTGTCACGTCAATCAACACTCGGGGCACGCATGAGAGCTTTGAGTGCTTCACTCGGTGCCGGAGGCTCAGAGATTAGCCGCAGGAAAGCATCTCTTTCAGCATCATCAAGGAGAGTTGTTGAGGATTCGCGTTTGACCTCTCGTGCTTTAGAAAGCAGTGCCTCAGTTGCAAAGGCGGTAAGGGACACTCCGAGCAAGGCGGCAGCGTCCTCAATTTCCCGCTTAAGGCTGGACTCTAGCCTTAGATCCATCCTCGAAGATTGCATCGTTCGATCCATTTAGCTATTATACGGCAGATCGCCGTACAATTACTTCACTTTTCTGCGAATTCTGCGCCTCTGCGTGAATCCTGCCGCTTCCCTCATGGTTGATTGTGCCTTCCGGTACACTCCCGTCTCGGTGGCATCAAGACGCGCTTATCGAAGAGTTCTTATCAAGCTGAGCGGAGAAGCGCTCGCCGGCTCACATGGATCGGGGCTCGATACCGAAACCCTTCAGTATGTAGGCCGAGAAATCGCCGCCGTTCGTGACGCCGACGTTCAAGTCGCGATCGTCGTCGGCGGGGGCAACTTCGTTCGAGGCGAGGTCTTCAGCGCAGGAGGCGGCATCGATCGAACGGTTGCCGACCAGATGGGCATGCTCGGCACGCTCATGAACTCCTTGGCCCTGCAAAGCGCCATCGAACGGGCGGGGGTTCCAACCAGGGTTCAAAGCGCAATCGCGGTCGCCCAGGTCGCAGAGTCCTTTATTCGCCGCAGGGCGATGCGCCACCTCGAAAAGGAACGCGTTGTCGTCTTCGCGGCCGGTACTGGGAATCCCTATTTCACCACCGACACCGCCGCAGTCCTGCGCGCCCTTGAGATTGAAGCCGAATGCTTGATTAAGGCGACAAAGGTAGACGGGGTTTACGACAAAGATCCCCGAAAGCATGCCAACGCGGTGAAATACGAGGAGTTGACCTTTTCCACTGCGATCGAGAAGCGTCTGATGGTGGCCGACCAGACTGCCTTCACGATGTGCCGTGAGCACAGCCTGCCCCTGATCGTCCTCGACTTCTACCAACCCGGCGCCCTGCTAAGAGCCGTGCAGGGCGAACAGGTGGGAACTCTCGTCGCTGGCGAATGAGCATCGTGGCATGACCGTCCCGGTCATGCGTCCCAGGAGCGTCCCGCTCCTGTTGAGAACACCCCCGAGACGGGGTGCTACGCATCGCCGGGACGGCCATGCCACGTCGAGTCCCCGGAGCGTCCCGCTCCTGTT
>JBKJJL010000058.1:0-9441 GCA_046597875.1 Fimbriimonadaceae bacterium
AGCCGGTGATCCCGGGTTCATAAATCCGTTCGAGATCGCGGTCTCCGGATTGAAATGGAAGGCATTTGGCCTCACCATGACCACCGACCCCGCTGGGCCCGATCGGCGAGTCTGGTACCCTTCCCGTGGCGTCTCCGGCATGATCGATTTTATTGTCCCATCCGAAATTTCGAGGTTTGAGCTTTGGGCCCCTTCCTTCGGCATTTTCGGGATCGACATTATTGACAAGGTTAGCGACCTGATTCGTGACTATGGAGCTGGAGTTTACGGCCTCTTGTTCGCCATTATATTCTGTGAGACGGGCCTGGTCATCGCACCATTCCTTCCGGGCGATTCGCTACTTTTCGCGCTCGGGATCTTTTGCCATTCCGAAGGAACGCACTCGCTCAACTTTTGGCTTGTATTCTTCCTGCTGTCATCGGCAGCATTCCTGGGCGATAACCTGAACTATCAGGTCGGCCGAATCTTCGGTGAGAAGCTTTTTAAGAATGAAAAGTCGAGGTTCTTCAAGAAAAGCTATGTTGAAAAGACTCACGCCTACTTCGAAAAACACGGTGGCAAGACGCTCATTCTTGCTCGATTCGTACCCATTGTTCGGACATACGCACCCTTTGTAGCTGGGATGGGCAAAATGGAGTTCCACCGTTTCTTGACCTTCTCCGCCGTGGGTGGGGTGGTCTGGGTTGGTCTGTGCCTTAGCGCCGGGTATTTGTTTGGAAAAATTCCGGTCGTTCAAGAGAACTTCGAGCTGGCCATGCTTGCGGTTGTCATCGTGTCGGTGGTTCCGATGGCGCTCAAAATCATGGCCGCTCGGAAGCATCGCCCAGGTGTCACCGAGCACGCTCCCGAAATAGTTGCAGATCCGGCTCCAGTTTCGAAGAAAACGGACGTAGAATAACGAACATAACTCGCGTGGAAACTGCCGTTCGCTCTTTGGAACAAGCGCTGGCCGAACTCGACCAGATAGCACCTGATGCGCCCTTACTTGCGCTTGGGCAGACTGTGTTTTGGGACGAACCGATGAAGGCAGGGGTTGCCCTTCTCGCCAAACGCAAATTCGTCGCAGGCGTGCACGACACCGATTACTTCGCGAAACTTCCGCACGCTTCGGTCCCGAAAGTTCGGGGTCCCCAGCCCGAGGGCGGGTACCCAGTTCCGCGTTTGGCCCCCTTTGTAACGGTTCCTCACAACGACACGAAGACCAAAGGACTCTGGAGTGCGGCGGCGGAGTTTTCTTCGCTGTTTGGATCGGAAACCGTCATCACCAAGGAACTGCTGCTGCAACACGGACTACGCCTGGAGAAGATCGCCGAAGGTCGTCCGAACTTACTGGACGAGGCGACCGAGGCGTGGGGATGGCGTGGGGTCGTTTCAACTGCCGATGATGCTCCGATTACCGCCGAGGTGCCTCTCGAATCGGTCTATCCCGCGCTGAAAGCGACCCTGGAATGGGCGGTGAATGAGACTCTGCAATGTATTTCGGAGCCCGATCGCCTGCTTGCACATGAGCGGGTGGGACGGCTCCACCAAGTTCTCGATGAGACGTACGGCAAGAGCGCCAATCTCGCAGATTTCTACCGCCAACTTCTTCCCTCCATGTACTCTTTCGCGGCGGGAGAGCCTCTGGATTTGGAGACCACGCGCACGACCGAGCTGCTTCAGTTTAATACCGCCACGTGCCACTTACCCCGATTTGAACTCGTCGATCATTTCGTCAGCACCGACACGAAAGGCAAGGCTCACGAAGCCTACAACGAGGCGGTTAGCGGCTCCGAGATTTACCCCCTGGCGCGGTTTATGTCGGGTGCGATTCCGTTCGATTTGGTTATTCCTGGCATAGGACGCGGAACGATTCGCATTGCTCCGCGGGCGGTGATTATCATGACACCGCAACCGCGATTCATCTCGCTAAAGCAACCCATTCGCTCGATTCGAGACCTCGCCGAGGCGGTCGAGGGTAAGTTTGGTACTGGATGTACGCTAATCGGGAAGGCGGTCACGCTGATCGGAATGCTGGCCCGAGAGTTCGTATTTGTGTTCCACGAGGGCGCGAGTTCGTACGTTTCTCGAAGTCGCCATCTCCATTGCATCTTGCGTGAACAGGGGATCGAGTTTCACGCGAATCCCATTTTGAGGGTGCGCTATCGCGCCTGGGATGCCCTTGCCGAATGCCATAGCTGGCTGCGGTTGCCGAGCCTCTTGCACGGACCGTTTGGTGCCGAGGAGATATGCGCTCCAAGTTTTGCCGCTCGATGGCGAGAAGTCGCCACCGATCAGGACCTCGTGCTGGCCAATCTCAAGAACTTGCGCCGCCCGATTGACCTCATCGCGTTCCTCGAACATCATGTGGGGACTTCGTGGAAGTGTCTCTCGAAGGAATATGCCGGGCTCCACGAAAGCTTGGAGAAGTTGGAGGGCAAGCTCGCTGCGTTGAAGGAAGAACGGCGGGCGCTGTACGGCAAACTTCGAGATGCAAAAGCGAGCCGGGTTAACGCAGAGAAGGCGCTTGGAGAACACTGGCGGGCGAAAGTGTGGGGCCAGGTCGCGGGTGACCTTGGCGAGCGAGAGAAGCTCAAGCAAGACGTGATTCACGCGATTCACGCGATCGCGGATTTGCGACAGCGGATTCGAGCCCTTTTGATTCGGCAGAAAGAAGTGGCTCGAGATTCTGCGGTCTTGAGCATCCACGACCGCCGCCGGGCGATTGAACGAGAGGCCGAACTCAAGCGGCTGCGCCTGATTCGGTCGGGAATCTTGGCCACGAAGGGCTTGGCGAATGCGAGTCTACGGCCCAGCGCGTGGTGGTTCCCATTGCTGTGTCCGGATGGCGGTTGGTTTAGGAAGACGATCGAAACCGCCGAGGCCTACTTAGAACCGATGATGTAGAGCCTTAAGCAAGGGTCGCCCGAGGCACACCTGATTTAGCGAGCTTGCTCACGTTGAAATTCGGGATGACCAAGGAGATAGGTTATGTAGTTGAGGAGATGGGGTTTGTCGGTCTCCTTCGGCCTCGCTTTTGGCGGGACGATTTTCCAGAGGCCATCGACAGCCACCAGCCTAACGATCTCCGGACCTCCAAGCAGGGGGACATTGGCGTGATCGCCGATTGCAATGACATAGGAGACAGTCGCCATGTTCCCGGAAACCACCTCTTTAACCTTTGAAATTCCGATCCACCCGTAACGATTTTTAGCTCGGTAATCCAGGAAGCTACGGTCCAAACGTGCCGGATCGCAGCCGAGAACGAGGCTACAACCCTTCGCATCGTCCGCATCCCGGTAGGCCATAACGAGGGCCTCCACGGTCTTACCGGGTGACAGCCCAGTGGGGGCTCGGCTCGGCTTTGAACACCCGGACATCAGAACCAAACTTAGGATGGAAAGGGCAAGCGAAGACCGCATACTCTGAAGTTTGGCGAACTATCACAAGACGTTGCGTCGGTTGTGGTCTAGGTAATCTGGGACCTCATGAGGGAAATTGACGAGCTGAGTCCTGAGCGGCAGCCGGGCGATGGGATCGAACTCTCCCTGCGTCCGCGTCGGCTCTCCGAATTCATCGGCCAAGAAAGCCTGAAAGATAACTTGGCGGTGTTTCTGCAGGCCGCCCAGCAGCGGAACGAGCCGCTCGATCACCTTCTCCTCTATGGCCCCCCTGGGCTCGGAAAAACGACCCTGGCAAACATCGTTGCGCTGGAGATGGCGACCGCGATTCACGTGACGAGTGGCCCAGCGATCGAGCGGCCTGGCGACTTGGTTGGCGTTCTCACGAACCTCGACGCGGGGGCAGTGCTCTTTATCGACGAAATCCATCGGCTCGCCCGGCCCGTCGAAGAGATTTTGTATCCCGCAATGGAGGATCGGAAGGTTGACATCCTGATCGGAAAGGGGCCGGCGGCGAGGTCCATTCGACTTGATTTGCCTCCGTTTACAGTTATCGGAGCGACGACGCGACAGGGTTTGCTCACCGGTCCGTTGCGCGATCGTTTCGGGATCGTCCTGCACTTTCAGTTTTACGGGCCAGAGGCTCTGTTCCAGATCATCGTCCGTTCCGCGGGGATTTTGGGATACCCGATCGCCAAGGAAGGGGCGGAAGAAATTGCCCGTCGCGCCCGCGGAACGCCCCGAATCGCCAACCGCCTTCTGCGAAGGGTGAGGGACTTTGCCCAGGTCGACGGCCTCGACACGATCACGCAATCGATCGCCGATCATGCGCTGGATCGCCTGGAGGTGGATGACCTAGGACTTGATCGCGTTGATCGAATGATGCTCCGTGCTTTGATCGAAAAGTACAAGGGTGGCCCAGTAGGCTTGGACACATTGGCCGCTTCGACCGGCGAAGACGCGGGCACGATCGAGGATGTGTATGAGCCGTACTTGCTGCAACAGGGTCTGTTGCAGCGAACTCCGCGAGGTCGCGTGGCCACCGCTCGGGCGTACGAACACTTGAAGTTAAAGCCGCCGAAAGACGGCGCGCAAACGCTCTTTTAGTTTGGAATCCGGCCCCAGCCGGTACACTAGCAAACTATGCGCATCGCTGTCCTCCCCTTTAATGCCGGGCCCGGAGCTAAGCCCGGAGTGGGGCGTCAACTGTCCAACTTTTTGGCCGACACCGTCCGATCGGCCACCGGTGTCGAAATCAATTCCGTTAATCTCCTCGCTCAAATTGAGCAGGAGGGCCAACAGCGCGCCGCGTTCGTGAACGTTTCCGACACGATCAACGAAATGCCCTTCATCGAGCCGCTTTTCGGCGACGGTGGAGCGGACAAGGTCTTCGACGGCCTCCTCACCCAGACCGAGGACGACTACGAACTGACCGCACGATTTATCGGCAAAGGCGTTGCGGAGCCGTTGTACCAAAAGACTTTCAACTTCAAGGCGGACGGCCTCTTTGCCGTAATGAACGAGCTGATCTTGGAACTTGGGAAGCAAGCCGAGGTCGAACTGCCAGAACCTCTGCAAAAGGGGCTCGACTTTGGAAGCGAAAACGGTCAGGCGTTCTTGTTGTTCCTAGAGGGCTACGATGCCTTCCAATACATTCAGGCTGCGAACGGATCGGTTGCTCAAGAGTTCAGCCCGGAGATGGGATTCCAAGCCCTGGGTACGGCTATGGACTTGGACGAGGATTTCCTCGGTCCGTACGAAATCACGCTCGCCCTGGCTCGCTCGTGCGGGCAAATGCGGATCGGCAGCTTTGAGATGGCCGAAGCCGCGGTCCAAAAAGCGATTGCGAACGCACCCGAGGATTTTCGTGGCCAATACACGATGGGCGAACTACACCAGGGTGTGAACGCGAGCAACATGGCGAGCGACTGTTACGAGAAGTCGCTTGGACTCCATGATAAGGCAAAGGCGACCTACGAAGAAGAGGGGCGGATGGAAGATTGGCGGCTGGAGCATGCTTCGATCCACTCCCGGATCGGCGTCGCTCAGATGACGATGGGCATGCCGGTCAATGCGGAACTCAGCTTCAAGAAAGCGATTGACTTGGAGGGAGACGACAAGCCTTCACTCAACCTCCTCGCTGGCGTTTTGCAGCAAACGAACCGCGGCCATGAGATCCCTAGCCTGTGGAAAACGCAGCTAGATCGGCAGCCGGACAACGCGGAAATATACGCCAAGTACGCGATTTCGTTGTATCAAACCGAGCGGGTAGACGATGCGCTACGGGTCTTCGAGGAAGCGCTTGAAAAGCTTGAAACTAGCGAACAGAAGCTCATCATCAAGCGATTCTATGCGCCGCTGCTTGTCCAGCGCGAGGAACTCGATCGGGCGATGGATTTCTACGAGGACTGCCTTGAAGAAGCCCCGAACGACGTCGCAATCATGTGGGAGTATGCCCAAACTCTCAAGACAGCGGACCGAGAATTTGAAGTGCCAAAGGTTCTGGATCAGCTCCTGGAGAGCAATCCCGAGCCGAATCTGCGCGCGGAGGCGCTTGCTTGGAAAACCGAGATTACCGAGCCCAAGCGGGCCGAAGCAGTCAAGTCTGCCGACGAGAAGATGTCGGCTGGGGACTTCGAGGGCGCCGTTCGTGAACTGAAGCCTTTGCGCAACTGGCTGGCCGATTATTGGAAACTGTGGGCAGTTCTTGCGGCGGCATACAACCGCACCGAGCAGCACGATGAAGCGCGCGACGCGGCAGAGCGATTGATCAACCTTTATCCCGGATTCGAGCCCGCATACATCGAGTTGATGGGGGCTCTGCATAGCCTCGACCGCGCGGACGATGCCTACAACGTGATGCGATTCGCAGCGGGCAATCATCCGCAGTCGCTCGGCATTCATGTCAATCTCGCGCTCGCTGCCCATCGGGCCGGTCACGAGGACGAAGCCAAGCAACTCGCGCGGTCGATCCGCGAAGCGGTAGGACCGAATCCCGAACTGGACAAGGTCTTCGCCGAACTCGAACGCTAATCTGCTCATGGAACCTCAACGTCGGAACGCTCCGGTGTGGCTAAAGCTCTTCGTAGGGTTCCATGTCGTTGCGATTACGTCGTGGGCGATGCCCCGTTCTGCCCCTGGGGTGGCAAACGGAACTCTTTCGCCGAGTGGCCTAGATTGGGTTCCCTATGTAAACGACACCTATGTTCGCAAATCTCCTACCCAACAGTACTTACTGACCTTCGGTCTTTGGCAATCATGGGACATGTTTTCGCCGAATCCGACGAATAACGATGTCTGGGGAGATGCGATTGTTGTTCGCAAAGATGGGACGGAAGAAATCTTCCAATATCCGCGAGTTTACACGCAGGGGTACTTCAAGAAATACGTGACGGAACGTTATCGCAAGTACTACGAACGCGCGCACTTGGATGTATTCTCATTTATGCGAGAACCGTTCGCAAAGCGAATCGCTTATGTAACGAATACCGACCCTTACAATCCGGTCGTGAGGGTCATTCTGCGTCGTCACTTTATCGACATCCCGCGCATCATGCCGTTTCGTTTGTACTCATCAAGATTCTGGGAAGGGCTAAGGTCGAGGCAGATGACAAGTGAAGTCTGGTCTCCGTCTCCGCCACCGATACCTGAGTTTACAACCGCTCCCTATTTCACTTACGAGGTGCCACAGGCACCTTGAAGTGGGTTCGAACTTGGTACCAGCGATTCGATAACTGGTGGTTTGGCTCCGAATCGCCGGCGTCTCTCGCGCTGCTTCGTGTTTTGTTAGGCGCGTGTGCGGTTTTCAGTCTCATCATCACCCTCTTTGTCTTCAATGACTTTTACAGTAAGGAAGGTTACACGCCAGCCTCGATGGTGGATACGTGGTTGACATATGAGAGCAGTCTTGTCTGGGAGAAGTCTCCTCTCCAGTTCTCTCTCCCGTTTGAAATCCCTCGTCTCAATGTGCTTTTTGGCGATCCGCCTACCTCCGTTACTTTAACCGTTTACCTGAGCACACTCTTGGCAGCAGTTCTGTTTACATTGGGTTTGTTTACGCGCGTCTCGGGATTCGCGCTAGCCCTTGGGCTACTATCGATTCAACTTCGTAATCCTTTTATTATCCATTCCGGCGATTCATTGATGCGGTTGTGCATCTTTTATCTTGTTTTTTCGCCCTGCGGAAGGGTTTACTCATTGGACTACCTCCGCAAGAGACCCTCGGTCATTGAGCCGGTACGGATCACAAGTCAGCGATTGATTCAGTATCAGCTTGCAATCGTCTATGTCTTCACCGCGTGGTGGAAGTTTTTTGGGACGTACTGGATGGATGGCACTGCCACGTGGTATCCATCCCAAATGCATGAGTTCATGCGTTTTCCCGCCCCGGCCTTTCTCGATCGACAGCCCTTTGTGGCACTCGGAACTTACGGCACCTTGGCCACCGAACTCGCCCTGGGAACCCTCGTGTTTTGGAGACCCGCTCGGAAATGGGTCTTGCTTGCCGGGATCGGAATGCACAGTTACATCGAGTATCGGTTCAACATTCCGATGTTCGCGATCGTCATCGTTTGCTGCTACGTGGCCTTTTATGACGGGGGAGAGGTCGAACGCTGGGTCTCGAGGATGAAGGCGAAATGGGTGAAGGAAGCGCCTGTGCAGCCTGTCGCGGAGTAGCTCACCGGCACTAGTTGTTCACGGGGTCGAACCCTTCCAGCGAAGCCCATAGAGCCAACTCCGAAACCGATCAAGCACCCGAGGGGTACGAACAATAGACACCATTGTGCGGATGCCCGAATCGAGAGGCGGGTAACTGCCGGTCAGAATACTCTTGACCTTTTCACCAAGCTCGTAGATCACGACAGTACCATCGCTGGTTCTCGTCACCCACGCTATGGCATCTCCGGTGTTTCCCAGGTTCCAGTGATCGGCAAGCTCAAGTCTCGCTTCGGCCAATAATTCGCTTGCACTGTGTTCTGATGCATATTGGATGGTTGCGCGTTTGTCGACCTCGACAAAGTAGAGGGACGCTCCTGAAAGGAACTTGTAAGGCGATCGTTCACTCCACTTCCACACGGACGCGAAGGCAACGAGCAGCGAGATCCCGAGTCCGATGAACCACCATTTGCGCCGCCTCACGGTCTATTGTATACCCAACGCAGCACGAGCGTTCCACATTTGGGGCACTTCAACGTCTGTATGAGTAACACAGGAGATTTCAAATGGACATCGTCAAGAAATGGCAATCGTGGGCACCTTACTTTCTGAGCATTCTCAGGATCATGTCGGCATTCCTCTTCATCCCTTCGGGCACGATGAAGCTTTTCGCGTTTCCGGTCGGAATGCCGGCAGGAGCTCCGCCGCTCCAAGTGGGATCCCAGATGTGGATCGGTGCGATTCTGGAACTTGTCGGTGGTGCACTTTTGCTGCTTGGCCTCTTCACGCATCCCGTTGCATTTATTCTCTCGGGAATGATGGCGGTGGCGTACTGGCAGTTTCATTCACCGGCCGGATTCTGGCCGGTCGTCAACAAGGGTGCTCCTGCGGCGATGTTCTGCTTCGTGTTTCTGTACCTCTCCGCGGCGGGCGCGGGGCCCTGGAGCGTGGATGCCCTGATGGATAAGAACAGGAAAAGAGTTTAGGTTATGAAGTTCCGTACGACGCTTCTCCTCGCAGGGAAGTCGGCGACGGGCATCGTTGTGCCATCGGAGATCGTCGAGGCTCTGGCATCCGGTAAACGGCCCGCAGTGACGGTCACGATCAACAGATACTCCTATCGAAGTACGGTCGCCGTGATGGGAGGAGAGTACATGCTCCCGGTCAGTGCGGAGCGGCGCGAGGGCGCTGGGATTGTCGCCGGACAAGAGATTGAGGTGGACTTAGCCCTCGATACCGCTCCCCGCGAGGTTACCGTGCCGCCGGATCTTGCGGACGCCCTTGACGCCGTTCCTTCCGCGAGGGCGAAGTTTGACGCGCTTTCCTACACCAATAGGAAGGAACGAGTTCGCTCGGTAGAGGATGCCAAAACCGCAGAAACGCGCCAAAAGCGAATCGCGAAAAT
>JBKJJL010000069.1:0-2950 GCA_046597875.1 Fimbriimonadaceae bacterium
CTCGACGCATTGGATCTGGCTGGTTAAGCTCATATTTTGGGGTTCGATCATCTTTGGAACTCTAGCAACGATTGACGCCTATCGCCAAAAGTGCTTGAGGCCCCTGCTATGGGGTGCTTTAGCGGTCTTTCTTGGAGGCACCGTTGTCCCGCCCGTTCTTCGCGAAACGTATCTCATCCCAAGCCTAAACCAGCGCCGCCTCGATGCGATTCGCGCCCGCGCACACAACGACACGGAAGATAACGACGTGAGGTGGGACCCTACGAACTCCAATCGAGTTGCCTTCAGCGAAGGGGGCATTCTCGACAACTGGTCCGCGTACGTGTATGATCCCACCGGACTCGTCATGAAAAGCGCGGAGTACCAAGGCGATTGGAACAGGCTCAAAAGTGACCAATACAAGGAAGTCCGCGAGCTCTTCGGTGGCGACCTCCTATGGGCCGAGCCCATCGGCCACGGCTGGTATCGGTGTGGATTCACGTAGGCAGAACAAAGGTCGCCAGTAGGGACGTCTTCCATGTTGTGGCGCGGAAGAACGGCAAGCGGATCAAGCTCAGGCATGTCGCGATCGCCCTTCCGTTGCTTTGCCTGATCGGCGGGTTCATCGTGAACGCGGTTACTCACAGAAACGCTCATGCCGCGGTTGAGGCAGAGTTAGCCAAGCTCAAGGCGATGGGCATTCCGCTCACTCCTGAGGAGATGGTGCGAACCGTTCCCCCCGCCGAGAACGCCGCTCCGATTTACGCCCGAGCGATCATAACGTTCAAATCAATCGGGCAGCCAGAAATTAACGGTTTCCGCTCCACGACGTTGACCAAGGAGGAGCGGGCCTCTTATCGGAAACTCATCCTTGAACATAGTCCGACTCTGGCGCTGATTGAAGAGGCTTCACGAAAGCCGTTCTGCGAGTGGAATCGAAACTGGGTGATGGGTCCTTTTCTCGTCTTCACTGAGTTCCCGTCTATGAAGGCTTTTGGGAAACTCATGGTATCCAAGGCGTATCTCGAAGCGGAATCTGGACAGTTCGAGGCAGCGATTCATTGGCTTGAGACAGGTCGCAAATTGGCCCGTCATGCTCGGGAACCTTCATTGATAGCGATGTTTGTCTCGCTTTCCATCGAGCTTGCCATTCTTGCTGAGTTTCAGCAGCTGCTCAAGGAACACGGCGCCAGTGCAAATTTTCGCCGGGCAGCAAACAAGTTTTTGTTAGATCCAGGTTCGTTGCCAAGCATTCGCGAGGCGATGAAGGGTGAAGTTGTGTCACATCGGGTGGTGATTGCCGGATTGGCTGAAGGACGGCCCGGATATGAGTGGGACTCTACGGGGGGGCACGGGCCGACTCATGAAGATCAGGTAATCAGTTACATGTTCCGAATCGATTCCATCCGAACATCCATTGAAGCTAGAGTATTGATGCATTATCGACAGCAGATTGAGGCGATTGGACAGGGAGGTTTCCGCAAGGAACTGGCGGCGAGTGCAGACATGGATAAGAACCTCACGGCCGATCAGAGCTGGAGCGGTCGTATAGTCTCGGAGATCTTTCCCGTTTACCACTATTCGGGCGAGGCGGTTACCAAACTAGAAGCGACTCGCCGCCTCTGCCGATCCGGTCTTGACTTGTGGGAGATCAAAGCGAAAACAGGAGCGTTTCCGACCAAGTACACGGCCGGAATTGATCCTTTCACGGACAAGCCATTTATATACAAGAAGACCAGCCAAGGATTTAAGCTCTACAGCGTCGGCCCTAACCAAAAGGACGAAGGCGGCGCCTACGTGACCTACGAGTTGCGGACCGATGACATTGAGTTTTGTCCGCCGCCAAGGCGTTACTAAAAGGGCCTGAAGCCAACTGGAGTAGACGCGGGTTCTGAGCGGGGACTGCGAACGAGGTACCGACGACCACAAAATCAGCGACGTCCCGCATTCCGAAATCGGGAGTTTGGTCCCTGGGAGCACGGGACATCGCTGAACTGGGTCGCGACGAGAACTGGCTCCTGATCGCGCTCCGAACCCGTGCCTACGGCCAATATTCTGGTTCAAGATAGCTGTCCAAATTGTTTGATATTGTAGACGCGGTTCCGAGAGCGATGACTTGTGCCCAGCTTTAACAAACGATAGGCAAGCTACGCACCGCCTTCCGGAGGTGACCTCCAGCGGCGCAGGGCACCTATGGCGGGAAATGGGCCGACATTGACGCTCTGAACCCGCGCTTACCTCCCAAAGTGAAACGGATTTGGAGCAAATCTGGACATAAAAAAAGATCGCCCGAAGGACGATTAGCAGTTAGCCGAACGATGTTCAAGTACCTGCTATCGTTCGCCGGAACCAGGCTTGTACCCACGAATGATCATGTGGCGTAGAACATTCACGGGGGAAACGCGGTCACAAGAGGGAGTGCGCGCTGGGTGGCCCTCGTGGAAGTTGGCCTATGACTAATCAAAACGTGCCGGTCGAAGATATTGAGACCTACGCACAAGATATTGTGGATACAGTGCGCGAGCCTCTTTTGATGCTCGACACCACCTTGCGCGTTCGGAGCGCCAACCGAGCGTTCTATCAGACTTTCCAAGTCACTACCGAGGAAACTGAGAATCGCCTCATTTACGAGTTGGGAAACGGTCAATGGGACATCCCCGCCCTGCGAACCCTCCTCGAAGACATTATTCCAACCAGTTCCGTGTTCAGCGACTTCGAGTTGGTACACACCTTCCCGATCATCGGACGCCGCGTGATGCTACTCAATGCCCGCAAGTTGCGCGCGGGTAGTCACGGTGAGCTGCTCGTCCTTGCAATGGAAGACGTGACTGCGCGCAAGCAGGCAGAGGAGGCACTGCTCAAGGCTGGTGCCTTGCAGAGCGCGATCTTCAACAGCGCAAACTTTTCGAGCATCGCGACGGACGCGAAGGGCGTTATCCAAATCTTCAACGTGGGCGCTGAGCGCATGCTC
>JBKJJL010000172.1:0-14071 GCA_046597875.1 Fimbriimonadaceae bacterium
TCCGCAAAGCCGATAGTCCGTACACGGTGCCAGCTAATGCAGCGATCGAAAGCGCGATCGTCAGCGTGAGGTTCCAATCTCGCTGTGGAAATGCTTGATCAATAATAAACTTTCCAAACCACGGAATCGAAAGGTTGATCAAGGAGATGGAAATATCGATCAAGCAAACCAACGTAAGTCGCCGCAGTTGCGGCCGAAGGAACTGCAGAACAAACCGAAATGCTCTCCATGAGTTCTGGCGATATGAGTCCGTCCTTTGGATGGCTTCCTGTTCAGTCATGCTGCACCTGGGGAACTTCTTCCCACTGCTGACGCCAAAGCGATTGATACAGCCCAGCCTGATTCACCAGTTCAGTGTGTGTGCCCTCTTGCACGATCCTGCCTGCCTCCAGCACGATGATACGATCGCAGTTGGTGACCGCCTTTAGGCGGTGCGCGATGGTGATCACGGTTCGATTCTTGCGAATCCGCTCGATGCTTTGAAACACCGCATCTTCGGTCGCGGGGTCCAGGTTCGCGGTGGCCTCGTCGAGAAAGAGAATCTTCGGATTTCGAATCAGGGCTCTTGCAATGCCGATTCGTTGACGCTCTCCTCCCGATATAGGTGCGGTTTCTGATATGTACGTGTTCGCGCCTTCGGCGTGCTGCCCCAGAAAAGCGCTGGCGCCGGAGAGTTCAAGCGCCTCTAGAAGGTCATCCTTAGTGGCCTCAGGATTTCCGAAGAGCACATTTTCGGCGATGGTTCCCGTGTACAAGAAGGTCGATTGAGGCACGGTAGCTACGTGCTTCAGGTACGAATCAAGTTTGACGTCATTCAGATCATGCCCGTCCACACAGACGCGGCCCTCTGCTGGAGCATACAAACGGAGGGCAAGGTTGACAAGCGAACTCTTCCCAGCACCACTGGGCCCGACAATGCCCAGGTACTCGCCTTTCTTGACTGTGAGCGACAACTGATGGATTACCGGTTCTTCGGGTCGGTATCCAAAGGTGACATTTTCGAATCTAAGCTCCCCATCCATGCCGGACAAGACCAAGGGGTTCGGCTTGTCGACTAAAGTCGGTTCCGTGTCCAGGGTCGCCATAATACGGCGAATTGGAACCAACTGCATCTTTAGCAGCTGCGTGAGTTGGACAAAGTTTTGGAGAGGCATTTGCGCAGCTTCAATAAGGAGAGCAGTCGCGACCCAATCTCCGATCGTGGCCTGACCAAGAACGATCCTTCGCGCCAGATAAATGTACACAATGGTGGTAAAAGTCCAGCGCATTCCTTGCTGAAGAATGCCTTGCGCCTTAACCATTTCAACGGCCATTTGAACGCCAGATCGCCGAGCCTGCCCTGCAGCAAGGAAGTATTTCCCCATCTGTTGGGCATTGCGTCCGAACGCCTTGATTGTTCGCATCCCCGCGATGCTATCCCGAAGAACAGTCGATTCAGACTCAATACCAGCTTTGAACTGAAAAGCGGAGCCTCTAACCTTGTTAAACGCAAAGTATGAAACAAGTGCAAAGGGAACAATGTAGGCGACTAAGAAAAGTGAAAGCACGGGATCAATCAGATAAAGTAATGCCGTACCCCACCCTAATGCGTACAATGTCTCGACAAAGAGCGGCATCGAGCGAGCGATGATTCCCATAACTCCCGGATCATACGGATCTACATCGTTCGAGTAGTAGTAAGTCGTCTGAACTTCCTTACTTTCTGGCGGCATCTGGCCCGCTGGCGTTGATGATTCAATGCGATTTCCGACCCTAAACATCGAAACCATGTCGGCGGTCGCCCGGTACAGGTGGCCACCCGGACCGTGCTGACTAAGAAAGCTAAGTGGCAGTGAGTGTAAATGGCGGTAGAACTTCAAGCGGAGGTCGATCGTAGAACGCATGGACACGTACCACTCCAGGACCTCGCGCCAAGTCGAAAGCAAGCTACTTGCGAGCCAGAAGATTGCTTGCAGAGTTACGATGCGAACAACCGTTTCCCAGCGTTCTTGAATCGTAAAGTTGGCCGAGTTCAGTGCTTGGTTGGTGACATCTCGCGTTAGGAAGATCGCGAACTGCCCCAGGGGCACCGCCAAAAGAAGGAAACAAATACCTAAGAAAAACTTGCCACGATACGGACGCACGATCGACCACAATCTACGAAAGATAGAGAGAAGATCAGATGTGCGGGGAGAAGTCTTTGTCATCGTGAAAGGGTGTCCCGCGAAAAATCGCGGGACATTCTCTCGTCGAACTCAGAAAGGAGCCTACTGAGGAGGATCCGTCGTTCTTTCGCGGTATCCAGGATCGCCCCTACGGGCTGGTTCTGGATCGCTCAAGTCTTCCTTACTCAGTGACTTGATGTCCACTTTCTGGGAGTTAGCGCGGCCGCTGAACATGAATCCAGCGATAACCCCACCGATAACGACTACCAGTATGGCTGCGATTACACCTGGGTGGATTTCCTTTTTCATGACGTTCTACTTAGTTGACCGCGTCGTACCACGTTCCCCAGTACAGGTGATTCGTTGCAGGCGGAATGTATTGCGGATGGTTGTAACCGGCGCATTCCTCTGCTTCGGCCACGGTGTTGTTGTACTTCATAACCTTTTCATTCGCCACGCTTCCCGCATGGGTGTCGCCATAAGACGTGACCACGCGTTTGCGATGGAACAACGATCCCAGATATGCTCTCTGGAAGCGAGTATTGGACACCGTGTTCGGGCTAACGATAACGGGGCAATACGCTTCATCGGAAGTGAAGTCATATCCAAGGCTAGGAGTGGTCGTTCGCGACGTTACGATGTAAGCGGCGCGCTGAGCAATATTCTCCTGGGCCGATGCTACGCGATATTGGCGAGCAAAGGTGTTGATGTCTTCCCAGCTTGACCAACCATTTCGGTTGAGCGTAAGCGAGGTAGCCAATGACCAGGTGTAGTCGGGTACGTTCGTGTTCGTAGCGACGCCACGAGCCGCATCCCAGACGAGCTGGCGGCTCTTCATGTACGGTTCGAGATAGTAGTAGTAACCAGCGTTAATCAACGGCGTGGATTGGAAGTAGCGATGAGGATGAACTACATCGTCGAAGTCACCCAGGTAAATGGCACCGCAAGTGCCGATCTGCTTGAGATTTGACAGAGTTGAAGTAGTCTTCGCGGAAGCTTTAGCCTGCGCAAATACGGGGAACAGAATGGCCGCCAGTATCGCGATGATCGCGATGACAACCAAGAGTTCAATCAATGTGAATCCAGAGGATTTACGATTTCTCATGATAGGTTTCCTTGCGTGAATGGGCGAGTTCAAGTGGTGTCACCCGGGTGAAACTCCACAGGCAAGACCGTGAGATTTGGAATCTCATCTTGCCCATCGAGTTGATCGACGAGAAGGTGTACGGCTCGCTGGGCTACCAAAGCCCAGTTTGCGCGGACAGTAGTTAAGTTCATAGCTGGCTCGAAAGGCAGCTCAATCCCGTTAAACCCGACGACCGCTAGGTCTTTGGGGACGGAAATCTTGTGTTCCTTGCAGAAAGACAGCAAGGCGTGGGCGCTTGGATCACCCCAACAAACGGCGGCAGTAATGCCGTTGGCGTGACGATCAAAGATAAGGGCGGCCTCTTCTTGTTGGACTTGCCCTTTCCAGTCGGTGGTACGGCCCGAGGTCGTACGCATGCCTCGCGCGCGAGCCTCTGTGATGAAGGCTTCCTCTCGGCGCCGTGCAGAGTCAGATTGCCCTGGGCAAGAGCGGTACAGAATCGATTTGTGACCTCGGTCGGCCAGGTGCTTGGCGATCTCAATGGACCCCGCAACGTCATTGGCGATCACACTCGGAACACCCGGAATCACGTCCGTCATGGCCACTACAGAGAGATTCGAGCCCTGCAGTTTGCTGACCAAGGGGTCATTTGGGGAAGCAATCAGGACGAGGCCGTCAATCTTTCCCCCCGCCAGCTCGGCAAAGACTTCATCCACGCCATAGCGATGGAATGAGTAGTGGATCATCAGGTCTTTTTGGCAAGATTCGCAGCCGCGCTGAAGACCGGTGAGGACTTCTGCATGGAATGGATCGTGGGGCTCCAAATGGCCGTAGCCGAAGTAAAGACCGAGAATATTCGTTGATTTATTGCGCAGGGCTCGGGCGAGGGAGTTGGGCAGATAGCCCATGTCACGCGCGGCATCAAGAATTTTTTCGCGGGTAGCTGGTGAAACCCTTGTGTTGGATTTGGCGCCGTTCAAGACGACTGAGACGGTGAATGGGCTTACGCTCACCGCCTGAGAGATGTCCTTCAGAGTTACCTTTTTCGTCGCTAATGCCTTCATTGCCATCTTGCGCTCTGCCCGTGACCAATTGTTTGGTCAAGACATGACCATACGTTTGGTCACTCATTGTAACACGAAAATTAACAAATCGGCCAAACAATTTGTGCAGACCAGTATTTATGCGGGGTTCTTACACAAAAAGGGCCCGACATCGCCATCGATGCCGGGCCCACTAATCCGCAGGCTACGGATTGATCGTGAGCGTGTTGCGCACGATGCTTCCGTTATAGCTCGCGGAGATGACGCAGTTCGTGGAGACGTTTACGTTCGCCCCCGTCACTAATCCATCCTCAGATAGATTCCCCTCTAGGATGTGTACGACCGAGCTCGGAACTGCCTCTGGGCGATCCGAAGAGCAGATCGTGCGAGCACCACCTGGCACTGCCGGTTCGTTCAGCGTCACCGTGAATGCGGTCGACCCGCCACCGGTGATCGGATTCGCCCTGAACGTAAGGCTCACGAGCTTCATCGGTTTCACAGTGAGATTCGTCACGACCGCAGGAATCGTATCTCCAACGACACGGGCCGAAACCGGCACGGTCGAAGCCGATCCAATCGGGCTCGTCGGGACGAAGAACGAAAGGACGGTCTGCCCTGCCGCCATGTTCAGCGGAGTCGTCGTGCTAATGAACGGCGCCGCCTCGCTGATTCCAATCTGCGACGCAATCGGCGTGGGCCCGCTAAGTGTCACGGTTCCAGTCGTGCCGAATCCGCCGTAAACCGGATTCGGATTGAACGTGAACGAAACTATAGTTGGAATCGGATGAACGGTCAAAGTGGCCGTCTTCGTAGTCCCCTTATAGGCTGCGGTGAGCGTCCCGACGGTTGCCGAGACCGGCTTAGTCGTCGTGATCGTTACCGCCTTCGAAACCGTTCCAGCAGTGATTGATACAACCCCGGGTGATCCGATGTTCGCGTTGTTGTCCGTGAAGTTAATGGATCCACTGAAGGGTGCGGCAGCCGACAAGGTTGCCGTTCCCGTAACCGTCAGTCCACCGTAAACCGCTGATTTCGACAACGTAAATGCCGAAACGATCGGATACGGTTTGATCGTGAAGGTGATGCTGCGCGTCGTGCCAAGGCAGTTCGCGTAGAGCGTCGCGATCTTGTTTGATCCAAAGGCCTGTACCGTCGAAACCGAGAATGACTTGATCGTGGCTCCCGTGCTGAAAGTCACATTGCTGGGTGCCGAGATGTACGTACTGTTATCCGTAATCACCGCAGTTGTTCCGATGGATGCCGGTGAACTCAAGGTCATGCTCGCAACCGTGGAACTGCCACCGAACAAGGTCGTTGCGGACGCCGTAAACGCCGTGAACGTTCGATTGGTCAGAGTCAGTCGCCAAATGCCGCGACCCCACGTAGCGACGTAAAGGTAGTCCTTCGCGGGTGAGATCGCGAAGCAGTTAACCTTCACATTGCCGATTCCGAGCGGGTTCATGTTGGTCCATGTAGCGCCCGAGTTCGTGGTCATGAAACCGCCTACGTCCGTTCCGACGTACCAGCAACTGGAGTTGTACGGGTCGCGCATCACCGCGTTTACCGGCGAAGCAGGCAGCCCTGTTAAGCCAGACCCGGCTACGTTTGTCCATACCGGGGACGCCGCCGTCGTGTCCGTGCAGCGGTACAGCCCGCCAGTCGATCCCAGAAGGCCGACGACCACATCGATCGAGTTGGTCCAAAGCGTCGCTATCGAGCCAATAGGCACGTTGGGCAGGGTCGTATCGATCTGCGTAACGGTTGAACCGCCATTGTCAGATCGCCACAAGTTGCCATTGTCGCAGCCAGCGTAGACCCGGTTCGAGTTGCTTTGACCAACGGTCAAAGTCCTAACGGGACTGCCGGTGCTTCCGGATTGCGTCCAGGAGCCCGCGACGCCGGTCCACCGCTTAACGCGGCTGTCGGCACCGGTCACAACGGTCGATCCGCTCATGACGAGGGGATTGATGAACTTCGCCGACCACGTAACGTTTCCGTTCGCGTCCACCGGCGAGATGATGTCTCCCGAGGTGTCACCGGAACTCGTATAGCGGAAGATTGCTCCATTCTGAGATTGGGTGTAGTGGATTCCCGGATTATTCGGGTCGAATGCCGACCAAGCACCGTCTCCACCCTGCAAGTTTTTCCAAGAAGCAAGGTTGCCACGAGAAGCCGGACTCGCGTTATCCTGGGTGCCTCCCATGACATAGAACGAGTTCGACGGGTGAACCGACATATGATAGAACTGCGTGTCGTACACGGCGGAGTTCTTAGGGGTGAAGGAGTTGATGCCCGCTCCCGGCACATAGTTCAGGAGGAAGACACCTCCGTCACACCCTACATAGCTGAAGGGGCTGTTGCCTGGGAACGTGACCATGCAATGCTGGTCGTTGTGGAGTTCCGACGTTGACTGGAAGCTTTCACCTACGTCAAACCACGAGTTGCCGCTGTCGTTCGACAGGGCAAGCGAAATCAAGCCGCAATACAGAACGTCTGCATTGTTGTATCTTCCGCAGTTCAGGTGAATGTCGTACGTGTCCTGGCTCCAGTTGTAGCTGGGGTCGGATCCCAGGGCCATCGGGAATCCGTTGGCGACGCTGGGAGCCAAGTTCGTCCAGGTGCTACCGCTGTTTGTAGACCGGTAGATCGTGTTGTTGTTTGGGGCGATGACCCAGACCTTGCCGTTGGTCACCCGTGAACAAGCTACATCCATGATGGATTGGCCCGTTCCGGTCGGGCTGGCAATCGCGGTCCACGAGGCGCCCTGATTGGTGGATCGGTAGATTTTATTTCCGCCCGAACCACCGCCAACTGCCCAAATCTGACGCGTTCCGCCAGAGCTGATGCAGAAGTCGATATCGTCCCATTGGCCACCCGGAGCGGATGTTGCAGCCCAAGTGAGTCCGGCGTCGGTGGAACGCCAGATGTCGCCCGTAGCACCGCCGGTCAGAGCGATGGCAATGTTGCCGTTATCCGGATGGAAGAAGACTCGTGTGACGTTGTTCGTTCCGAACTGAGCGGTTCCAACGTTGGACCACGTCGATCCGCCGTTGGTGGACCGCATGACGCCAAAAGGCACGTCCCAGCCACCCTTCGAGTCGCCGGTGCCAACCAGAATCGTGTTCGGGCTGGTCGGGTGTACCGAAACACTGGTCGTCGCGAGCGACTTCCAACCGGTGCTCAAAAAGCTCCAGTTGGTTCCGCCGTTGGTCGTCTTCCAAACGCCACCGCCTGCGGTTGCGAGGTACAGGACATTCGGATCGGAACGGTCGATGTCCATTCCGTTGATACGGCCACTCAAAGGAGGCGTTCCGTAGTAGCGTTGGTAAGGAATGTCGAGGTTCTTCGGACCTACGTAGGCAAAGTTGCTGGCAGGGGCTTGGCTGCCTGAACCGCCAGGGCCCTCAATAAACGCAGTTGGCAACTCGTCGCGCTGCCGGATTGCGCGTTGCATGGCGTCAAAGTCCATCTGGCCGTCGAGTCCAACGCGGCTTTCCATAAAGTATTCGAGAGCCTCATAGTAGTCGACGCCCTCGGCCTCTTTTCCGACAAATCCTTGGAGGCGAGAGCGGTTTCGCAGGTACTCCATGTGAGCGCGCAGCGAAACAAGTGAGTTCTTGTTGACCTTCATTGACCACAGCGGATGCACGTTACGCGCGCCTACTGCGGACTGAAGTTTTGCCTTGGTGACCCCTTTTGCAAGGGTCACTGTGTAGAAGCCGTCGGTGTTTTTACTGCCGACCTTCCCCATTTTTCCAATTTTTGCCTGCAGTTCGGTTTTTCCGAGCTTCGGCACTCCCACATACATCTCCTGAGCTGCAAGAGATAGCGCGGCTAGGCCCATGATGACCATGGCTGCCACGAAACGCTGACTTCGCATTTTTAGTTACCCCCTCTCGTCAATCGAGATTGTTTACATAGTAGCGGAATGCGCGCGGAAATACAAGGACATTTGGGTTTTTTGTATGAAAAGTTTTTATGCAATCCCAAAAGACGCTCGAAAAAAAGCCGCCCGCCGAAGCTTGGCACGTGATGCTGAAGCTCAGAATCAAAGTCCAAAGCGAGAACCGAATCCCAACTCCAGAAAGAGCTCTTGAAGGGTCTGCTGAATAAGGGGACACGGATCGTCAGGAAGCCTTTCAGTGCTGGAGAAACACGCGATAGACCATCCCAGAGCGCGTGCGGGATCCACCTTCCGGCGGTTACAAAGTCGATTCAGGCGTCCAGCAAGGAGTTTCTTAAGGTTCGGCTCTAACCCAAGGGTTTCGACCGGATTTCTCATGAATGCGGCGATTTCGAACGCAGGATCGCCGACCAATCCTTTCGGATCTATCAACTGCCAACCGCTCTCTCCCATAAGAATATTGCCGTGGTGGAGATCTCCGTGAAGAAAGCACGTGGTTGCCGTTGTGTCCAAAAGCGCCTTCGCCAAGGAGGAATGGTCGAGGTAGTCTTCTAGGGGCATGAGCCCCTCCGGTGACAAGCAGGGAAGCGATGCTGCCATTTCGAGAAAAACCTCCTGTTGCTCTTGTTCGCTCAGGGAACTCTGCCAGAGCGGCGTGCCTGGGATCAGGCGCTCCATCAGAATCGCGCCGGTCGTTGGATCGTGCTCCAAGATTTTCGGCGAGATCTCTGGCGGCAGGCGGAGTTGGGCTCGCCATCCCGAAGTCATCTCTTCTCCTCGTATTGGCATTTTGAGAACGCGGGTCGCGTCGGCGAGAATGCGTGAGCACTGGCCCCCCGGCAACTCTTCGAGGGACTGAAACTTCCAATCCAGGGGCCATGAAATTTCTGAGATTTTCAACCCTACCTCACCTTTTGAACGCGAATGTAGAGAAAATCCGCGCTATACTGGGAACGTTACGAGTGCTGCTGAACCTTTCGGGGTGCTCGGCCTGTCTTTTTTGTAGGTTCGCAGAGCGAACTGTGGGGTTGGAATTACGATGCAAAGATTGGCATCCATCTATATGACGGCAGCGCTCACTGTTAGCGCGATTTTGACGGTTGCATCGGCACCCGCTCAAGCACTCAAGAAAATGCTTGTAACCGACATGGGAACCCTCCCAGGCGGTCGCATGAACGTACCCAAAAAGGTGAACTTGGACGGCATTGCAGTCGGCTATGTTCAAAAGGATGGGGGGACGTTCTCGGCATTTCTCTTCGACGCGCCACTTTTGTTCGATCTAGGGGTCTTGCCGGGTCGAACGAATGCACGAAACAACTGGATTAACCGATTCAACCTCGTTGCCGGAACCAGCGGCAAGGGAAACCTTGCCAAGGGATATATCTGGAGCAATGGCAACATGAGCGTTCTTCCTGATTCGGATCCGATGCGAGATTGGCCCACCGAGGGAATCGGCGTAAACGATGCGGGCACCGTGGTCTGGAACGAAGACCAGTCCGGGATTCCTTCAGGCGCTCTCTACAAAAGCGGCTTGTGGCGAACGACCCAAATGTCTGGTGGCGTTCCTGTTGTTAGTTCATTTATGGCCATGAATGCCACCGCCGTCAGCAACCTGGACTGGGCTGCCGGAGTCGGACCAAAAACCGACGGCACCTTTAGTGCGTGGATTTTCGAACTCCCCGACCCGATGAACGCGGCACGACAGCCGACCGAAGTGAACGTCACGATCGATAATACGGATGTGCCGGTGGTCACCGATCTTTCGGATGTCTCACTTGACGGTAGCGGCACTCCGTCCATGGTTGGAATGACGGGCGGATTTGTAAGCGGTGGCCCGGGCCAGCCGACGTACTACACGCCTCGCCCCTTCGTCACCTTGGGCACCGCGCCGCTTTATCCGATCTTACTTCCTGGCCACAACGTCGGCGAAGCAAATGGAATCGCCAACGATGGCACCATCGTGGGCCGCTCAGGTTTCTTCGAAATTCGCAACGGAATCGGGCTTTACACCTGGAAAGCGGTTGCCTACCTTCCCGTGTTGCCGTTCGATCCTTTCTGGATTGCTTTCCCCCTTTCTGATTACATGCCCCCGAACACGTCCATACAACTCGACAATCTGATGGATGTAAACGATTTGGGCCAGATGGTGGGAACCTATACGCAGGCGGGACTGATTCGATCCGTCCTCCTCACTCCGACGATCACCCCGATTGCGATCTCCGTCGCGAACGCTTCAATTCCTGGGGGATTTTCGACCCTCGGTGAAGTTATCATTGATCAAAACGCTCCCTTTGGGGGGATCGTCGTCAATCTGACCACAAGCAACGCACTGGTAAGTGTTCCGAACACCGTTACCGTGATTGCGGGCCAGGACAACGCCAACTTTACTGTGCGTACGTCCCCCGTTATTGCCACGACAAACGTCGTGCTGACCGCTGAAAGAAACGGCTACTCGGTCTCGACGACCCTACTCCTTCAGCCCACTGCCCTGGATCGCCTCGTCATCACGCCGACGTTCATCACCGGTGGTCAAAAGGGGAATGCAACCGTATTCTTGGCGGGAACTGCCCGAACAGGCGGATTCCCAGTTCAGCTGTTTAGCTCAAACACAAACGCGGCAATCGTGCCCGCGTCGGTTACCGTTCCGGCTGGCGCTAGCCAAGCGGCTTTCTTCGTGTACACGAAAGCCGTCGTGAATAATACAAACGTTCAGATTAGGGCAGTTGCAGGCGGCTTGACTCGCTCCGTCAACATAACGGTCGCGACGCCTTTCCTTGAGATTCTCCAAATCACCCAGACCGCGGTGTTTGGTGGGCAAATCGCGAACGGGTACGTGCAGATCAGTGGACCCGCAAAGTCACCCGGTGCGGTTGTGAGCTTGACATCGAGTTCGCCATCGGTTGGTTCTGTACCGGCGTCGGTCACCGTGCTTACAGGAACTCGGGTGGCGAGCTTCCAGGTCACGACGGCCCGTACCCGGTTCAATACCAACGTGACGATCTCGGGCACCTTCAATACGCAAACGAGAACGAAGACGCTTCTGGTTAAGGGAGCCTCGCTGTACTCGATCACCGCCAACCCGTCCACGGTTAAGGGCGGCAATCCATCGACGGGCAAGGTCACCCTCGACTGGTACGCCTTCACGGGCGGGGCCGTCGTGTCGCTCGTCTCTGGAGACTCTTCAGTCGTAACCGTACCGCCCTCGGCGACCGTACCTCCCACGTCGAACTCAGTCACCTTCCCGATTACGACCGCAGCGGTTGTCGCGAATCGTACGGTGACGATTACGGGTAACTACCTTGGAATCACCAAGGTCGGAACCATCACGCTGACGCCGTAAAAGGCTCCAGACGGAACCCTCTCCCTTCCCAAGGGAGAGGGTCGGGGATGTTTGTGCCCCGGGGTGAGGGTTGGGATTTGGCTACCTTTGCTTCGGTTACTTCGAGAGCAAAGACACGGCGAGAGCCACCCCTCATCCCCAGGCCCTTCTCCCTGGGAGGTGAGAAGGGGAAGTTCCGGACCCTCTCACTACCAAATCATTCGTAAATGTGGGGGTGTGAACCTCACTCGCGCTGTTTGGGTTTTGGGGAATCTTTGTATAGACCATAGGCCCCCACACAGGAAGCGAGCGCTACGAGAATTGCGACGACGTGATACATGCCAAGAATAGAGGTGTGTCGCGAGCCTTCATGCTGACCCGGAAACTGTACGGGTTCACGCGCAAACTCTGGCGGTCTTACGGGGAGACGGTATCCTCTTGCAAGTGAGTCTTCTCGAAGCGCTGTCGGATCGAGTGCTAATCTGGGACGGGGCGATGGGCACCCAAATTCATGCGGCGGGGTTTACCGACGCCGATTTTGTGTTGCCTACGGAGGGATCCCCCGAACTTGCTGAAGCGAGGTCTCGGCTGGGCGATCAAGTGCTCGATGGCTGCAACGAACTGCTCAACTTGACTCGCCCTGACGATATCGAGGCCATCCATCGGCGGTATATCGACGCAGGGGCCGAGCTCATCGAGACGAACACCTTTGGAGCGACCTCTATCGTTCTCGCCGAGTTTGGCGTTTCGGATCTGCTGTACGACATATCCCTCGCTGCCGCCCAAATCGCCCGTCGCGCGGTGGATTCCGCGCCAGGAGGAGCCCCGCGTTGGGTCGTGGGTGCAATCGGGCCGGGAACGAAGCTGGTTTCGCTGGGTCAAACCAACTGGAATGAGCTCGAATCATCCTATCGAGTAGCCTTCCGAGCCCTTTTGGAGGGTGGTGCTGATGCGTTGATGCTTGAAACCCTGCAGGATTTGCTCATGGTTAAAGCGTGCATCGTCGCCGCCAATCGGGCGATGGCGGAGACCGGCAAGCGTGTTCCGCTCATTGTCCAGGTCACGATGGAGCAGACCGGAACCATGCTTTTGGGATCAGAGATGGGCGCAGCGCTGAATATGTTGGAAGCCTTCCCCTCGGTTGTGGCAGTCGGAGTCAACTGTGCGACGGGCCCGGTCGAAATGGCTCCCCACGTTCGATTTCTTGGCCAAAACGCAACGAGACCCATTTCAGTTCAGCCGAACGCGGGCTTGCCCGTCATGGAGAAGGGGCAAGGCGTTTACAAACTGACCCCCGACGAGCTGGCCAAACATCACGATCACTTTGTGAAGGACTTTGGCGTCGCGATGTGCGGCGGCTGCTGCGGGACGACGCCTGAACACATTCGCGCCGTTGCGGATGCCGTCGGAGGTCGAACCCATGGAGAATCCGCTCATTGGCGCAAGGTTCGAGGCCTGTTCCCTGGTTTCGATTTCACGATGCGCACGGATGAACAGGCAGCCGGATTGAATCTTGTAGGCTGCTCGTCGCTCTATCAGTTCCAGCCCTATCGGCAGGATGCGAGTTTCCTCATCATCGGCGAGAAGACCAACGCAAACGGGAGCAAAGCGTTTCGCGAAATGCTCGCCGCCGAAAACTGGGACGGCCTCACCGAACTTGCTCGCGAACTCGAAGGCGAGGGATCGCACGTGCTCGATGTGTGTACCGCCTACGTCGGTCGGGACGAAACCCGCGATATGCGCGAGCTCTTGAGTCGGTACAACCGGCATATCACCGTTCCCCTGATGATCGATTCCACCGAATGGCCAGTCATCGAGGAGGCCCTGAAATGCCTAGCCGGGAAGCCCCTTGTGAACTCGATTAACTTTGAAGACGGAGGAGATCGAGCCCATAAGGTCCTCGGCCTCTGCCGAGATTACGGCGCCGGCGTTGTTGCCTTGACGATAGATGAAGCGGGAATGGCGAAAACCGCGGAGGAAAAGGTTGCGATTGCCGAAAGACTGCTCGCCCTCACCCGTGAGTACGGGCTCCCGGATCACGACGTGTTCTTGGACTGCCTCACATTTACGCTAGGATCGGGAGACAAGGAGTTCCGCAAGGCCGGAATCGCGACGATTGAGGCGATCAAAGTGATCAACGAACACCATCCGAGGGTCAATACAACGCTGGGGGTTTCGAATATCAGTTTCGGTCTGAAGGCGGCGACGCGGGTTATCTTGAACTCAGCTTTCCTGCACTATGCGCTCGAAGTGGGACTGACCAGCGCGATTGTTCACTTCTCGAAGATCAAGCCGGAAAATCAGATCGACGACGAAATCTGGCAAGTCGCCAGCGACCTCGTGTTTGATCGACGTCGCTTTGTTGCTGCGTAAGAGAGAAAACTATTATAGTGGCGGGGACACTCCTGTCCCCGTTCCCAAAGGGGTCTACAAAGGCCCGAAAACGGGGACAAGAGTGTCCCCGCCACTATAATAGGAGCTATGAGGAAGTTAATCCCTCAGGAAGGTTTAGTCAAACGTCAGGACTCTCTTCCACACTGGCAGGAAGGTGGAAAGAGCTACTTCATCACGTTT
>JBKJJL010000261.1:0-4652 GCA_046597875.1 Fimbriimonadaceae bacterium
AAACAGAGCCCCAGGCGATCACTGCCTGTCTAGACCTTCCGGTTTCGCATTTTCCAGGCAACAAAGGTCGCGCTCAATAAGGCTACCAACCCGGCAAGCGTTGTTGGCAGGATGGAACTCTGACCGCTGTCCTTGTCAACTTTTGTATTGGGCTTCACGGCAGAAGCTTGCTTTTTTTCGAGTGTCTCGCTCTTGTTCGAATCGATATGTAGCGTCGTTATAAGGTCTCCGGTTACGGAATCGATCATGGCGGTTCCTCGGGGTCCCGTAATGAGATACATTAACCGCATGACCTTGTTGCGGATCATCTCCTTAAGATATTCTGGTGCTTCGTCATATCCCGCGGCAAAGTATTTCAATTCCCGGCCGGTGTAATCTTCCGCCGATCCTCCTAACTTGGCAACCGCCTTTGCAACCGCGTGCTCCTCTGATACACGGATGTTGGGTTGTTCGTAAGTATGCCCGCGTGCAACGCTAATGTGTATAACTCTACCGGTAATACGATGCAGTTTTGCTGCGAGATAATTTCCTTCACTATTCTCAAACCCGTACGGAGAGGGCCTTTTGTAAAAGAGTATTGAATAATCCCGATGAGTCGTCTCCATTCTCTCTATACTCGATCTCTTCAACCCTGGAGGCAAATCAAGGTCAAGCTTGTCCACCACATTTTCTAGGGCTTGCCATGCCTCTGCATCCGAGCTAAATTTGTCGGAAGAGCCGCCTTTGGGATTCAAAGCTTGCCCCCGGATCGATAAACCGGACAAGCTTCCATTGCTATGCAATGCAACCGATGACTCGTGAAAATAGACGATTGCCACATTGAGATCCTGATCGTGAACGCGTAGCGTATCTCGAAGGACTTGAGCTGGAGTTTCCACCACGTCGGGAGCCACAACAGAGAGAAAGCTTCTCGCTCGGAGGATTGCTTCTTCGTCTGATAGCTGAGCAAAGCATGCGGTTACTAAGAGAGATAAGAAAATAGTTAGGAGTTGCCGATACATTGAACACCTCAGAGAGAACGGGACCACCCGACGGGAGCCGAGTTGTTTCCAGTGTAAACGCTTTTAACCCTCATTGCGCCATCGTCTGGACCGGATATGAGGTTCCAATCAATTAATATGGGCATTGCGCCAAGTCGGCCGCTCGTTATTGGACCGAGATTGAGGATGAAGAAGTACTAGGGGCGGGCCACACGCATACACGAAGGAACGTTTGTGTAATCCCAATCTAGGCCCTTCGACTTCGCATTCTGAACGCTGCCATCGCAACAGCAAAGAGAGCCACGAGTCCGGCGATAGCAATCGGCGCTAAGGAGCTTTGCTCACTGCTGTCTTGCACTTTTTCTTTCAGTTTAGCGGAGGTGGCAACGCTCTTCTTGACCGGCTTCCCTGGGCTCGAGTCGATATGCATCGTAGTTACAAGGTCACCCGTAACGGAATCGATCATAGCTGTCCCTTGAGGCGCTGACATCAGATACATCAGCCTCATCACTTTGTTGCGAATTAGTTCTTTGAAATAATCGGGAGCTTCGTCGTAAGACATGGAGAAATACTTAAGCTCCCGCCCGGTAAAGTCGGCGGGAGACCCTCCCAATTTTGCCACCGCTTTGGCAACCGCTTGCTCTTCGGTAATACGAATATTCGGGGCTTCGTAAGTGTGTCCGCGAGCCACGCTTATGTGGAGAACTTTGCCGGTAATGCGATGCAACTCTGCTGCAAGATAATTTCCCATGCTATTTTCGTACCCGTGAGAATCTGGTCGCATGTAGAATAGGTATGCGTAGTCTTGGCCCTGATCCGACTCGAGCTTTGTCAATTCAGAGCGCTTCAATCCAGGGGGCAAATCCAGATCTAGCCTGTTTATGACCTCATCAAGGGCATTCCAAGCCTCTTCATCAGTCCTGTACTTGTCGGGGCTTCCTCCTCTTGGACGCAATTGCTCACCTCCGATTGAAATGCCGGACAATCTGCCGGTGCTTTGCAAAGAAATCCATGCCTCATCTATGTAGACTCGCACAAAGTCGACATTTGCATCAGCTATCCGGATACTTTCCCTCGTCACCTGTGCCGGCTTTTCGCTCTTCTCCGGAGCTAGCACACTCAAGAAGCTTCGGGCCCGTTCAATCGCATATTCATCACTTATCTGTGCAAGGGACAAACTTGCGAATATTAGGAAAATAAACGTTGAGACTGATTTTATCATAGTTCCCCTTTACAGTGAACGGAACCAATTTGCAGGTGGTGAATTTGTGCCCGTATAGACTGACTTTAATCGCATAGCACCTTGGTCCTCACCGCAGATTAGGTTCCAGTCACTTATTGTAGCGTTACGCCATGTAGGTGAGGTATCGTTGGACATCTTAATTACTCCAGGATTGCTCGGTAGCCAAACATCACGAAGCCAAGCTCTCACGGCTCCGACCGTCCATCCTAAGGCTAACTTCTCCCAAATCAGTTCAGAATTCTTCCACCTCTGAACGGTTTGGGAGAAGTTCGTGAATGTCAAAACCGCTTGATTTTCCAAGTATCCCCCGCCCCAGCCCATGTAATACGGATAAAGGGCCTTTTTGAAATTGTCGGTACGGCCACAAATGCAGGCCACAAGATGGCAGAAGTTGACTTGGGGATAGATGGTCGAGTTGAACGGTGGAAGCCCTGTACCGTTGATCGCCGTACGCTCCGATTGATACATGGCATGGGTCATCCAAGGGTTAATGGGCGACGTGTGATGCGCCTCTGCACCATGACCCGAAAAAAAGATTACATTCGATCCCCACATTGCGGCCCGAAAGTCATCGCTTGACCAAAAATGACCGTCTTCAGCATGCATTGCGTAGTTCTTGCCCGCCATAAGGCCATACACGGTTGGAACGGGATCGGGGCCGTCGTCACTCGTATCGGGATCCTCAAACATCATCAGCTTGTTCTTGACAACCGGATCAGGATTGCTTTTCGCCTCGTGCATGCCAGACCACAAGCCCCACACTCGGTAGGTCACCTCAACTTCAGTTCCATTACTGAAATGGCTGCTGTCAAACATGACTTTGAGCCCAACGCTCAGCGGCAGGATCTCAGGGTCAGGTGCGATCCATGTTTCCACCGGCTCGCCGTTCAAGCTCAGTTCCGCCGCATAGATACCTTCGCCAATTTGGGCCCATCCGCTCGCTCGGCAGTTGGTGCCCGACCAGTAGTTAGGCATGGCTCCGCCTCCCATGGGCACGAAGATGCCAAAAGGACCAGGCTGGCAATAGCCGAACGCAGACAGCAAGATAAAGAAAGTGCCGAGGAACCAACGTCTCACGATTGACGCAAGGTTAAGCGAGTGGAACGTACAATGTCAAGCCGTCTGACGTCTACTAATTGCAACTTTCAGACACGCGATCATTCTGCTCAAACAATGAACTGAGCACCTGAATAGAAGGGACTTCAAACTTCAGTTCTTCAAACCATCCGCGGCGGCGGTGCTTTCCCAGGGGAACGCCGCGTTGCCGAAGTGTCCGTTCTTCGCGGTCGGGAGGTAGATCGGGCGACGCAGGTCGAGATACTTGATAATGCCTCCGGGCGACATATCGAAGGTGGCTCGCATCCGCTTTTCGATCGTATCGTGATCGACGGTTTCGGTCCCAAACGTCTCGATGTTGATCGACACCGGCTGAACAACGCCAATCGCATACGCCAACGCAACCTGCGCTCGCTCGGCGAGGCCCGCCGCGACGATGCACTTCGCCACGTGGCGCGCCATGTACGCCGCCGAGCGGTCGACCTTCGTCGGGTCCTTCCCGCTGAAAGCGCCTCCACCATGAGGGCACATGCCGCCGTAAGTGTCGACGATGATCTTGCGACCCGTAACTCCGGTATCCGCCTGCGGACCACCGATTACAAAGATTCCGGTGGGATTGATATGGTACGTAATCGCGTCCGTTACGAAGTTCTCGTATTCCTTGAGAATCGGCTGGATAATGTGCTGCTTGACGACTTCTTTAACCGCGTCATGGGTCAGCGAAGGAGAGTGCTGAGCGGAAACGACGATCGTTTCGATGTGGTTCGGTTTGCCGTTCTCGTAGACCACGGAGACCTGGCTCTTCACGTCCGGGCGAAGGCCCAGCGAGGGGTGTTTGCGGCGAACTTCGCTCGCGCGGCGAACGAGGGCGTGGGCAATGGCGATCGGCAACGGCATGAGTTCCGATGTCTCGTTCGTGGCCATTCCGAACATCATTCCTTGGTCGCCTGCTCCACCGGTATCGACGCCGACCGCGATATCAGGAGATTGCTCCTGGATCGCGACCATGACGCCGCAGGTGCTGCCATCGAATCCAAGCTCGGTGTCCGTATAGCCGACCTCATTGATCGTTCGGCGGACGATGTCGGCGACATCGATGTAGCCATCGACGGTCACTTCGCCAGCAACAACCGCGAGGCCTCGCGTTAGGAGCGTTTCAATCGCCACCCGGGCGGTCGGGTCTTGCCGAAGGCACTCGTCCAGGAGGGCGTCGGAAATCTGATCTGCCAGTTTGTCGGGGTGGCCCTCGCTAACGCTCTCCGAGGTGTAAATGCGTGTATTGCTCATTGCGCCGGGGGTGAAGGGTACCCGGCAAGCTGGAGCTACGGTTGCATCGAGACGCCGTCAGGGCTGCTTCCGACCTCGACACGCCC
>JBKJJL010000304.1:0-3798 GCA_046597875.1 Fimbriimonadaceae bacterium
GGACGGAGGCAGGTATGGCCGATCGCAGCAACGATCACACCGTCCGCAATCGCGTGGTTGAGGATCGTCAAGCGCTTCGGCGAGGAACCGCATTCGGCACATTCGACTTTCGCCGAAAGCGACCATTTGAGCGACCTCCCGGCGGCGGGCGGCCGTGATTTCGCCGGACCTCAGGTGGTCGTATGTCCAACCTGTGTCCACCAACTGAAAGCCGTCCTTGCTTTGCAAGAGGACACCCTCAACGTCGAGGAGCTTGACTGCTTTTTCAACCTGACCACGACTGAAATTCGTTCTTGCGGTGATTCCATCAAGCTTCCTCGGCTGATCCTTGACGATCTCGAGGACTCGGTCAAACACCGAAGCATCCGGAAATGCGCTGGCGATGAAGTATTCGCTAATGTCATCGTCTTCTGAGCCCTCCAAAAGGGCAACGGTGGCTTCGTCAACCGCTCGGCCCGCGCGTCCGATCTGTTGGTAGTACGAGATGACCGATCCGGGCCGCTGGAAGTGGATCACAAACCGGATGTCGGGCTTATCGTATCCCATGCCGAGCGCAGTGGTGGCACAAAGCGCCTTGATTGCGTTGTCCTGGAATGAGGTTTCCAGTGCGACGCGTTCTTCATTCGTCAAGTCTCCGTGGTAGGCGTAGGCATCAATTCCCTCACTTTGGAGCCATTCGGCGAGACGTTTCGCGTCATTTATCGTGAGCGCATAGATGATTCCCGAACCAGGGAGCTTTGGGATGACCTTCGCGAGGAGGGCTAAACGTTCGGCTTGATCCGGGATGGGCAATACCCGGATTGAGAGAGAATCCCGCATCAGCGAGCCCCGCGAAACGACCAAGGATGGGCCCATTTGTTCGCGAATGTCTTCGATCACGCGGTCATTCGCGGTTGCTGTGGTGGCGAGGACGGTGGCATCGACTGGCAACCGAGCGACGGTTTTCAAGATGCGGCGGTAATCGGGCCGGAAGTCGTGACCCCAGTCGCTGATGCAATGAGCCTCATCGATTACAAGCAATCGGCAACGAGCTTCGATCGAAGGAAGGATGTGATCGCGAAATCCCACGGCGCCGAGGCGCTCCGGCGAAATGAGCAGCAAGTCCACTTGGTCCGTGCGCAGTTCGTCTTCGATCTCCTGCCAGTCAGATACGTTGGTGCTGTTTAAGCTGACGGCCCGAACGCCAAACCGCTCCGCCATATCGACCTGGTTCCGCATCAAGGAGAGCAATGGACTGACCAAAAGGGTAGGACCGGCCCCTTGATCCCTTAGAAGGCGCGTGGCGATTAGATAGACAAGGCTCTTGCCCCATCCGGTTCGCTGCACAACGAGCGTCTTTGCGCCAACTTCGAGGGCGGCGGCAATCGCCTCCCATTGGCCTTCGCGAAACTCGGCGTCAGGAGCAATTCCCTTCCGCAGCCACGTTAAACCCATTTCGCGCTGGCTCACACCCGAAATAGTAGCAGTTCTTTTGAAACCCTTTGGCGTAATTCAGCGTCCAACTTGACTTGGGAGTGCTACTACGGTACACTTCCGAATTGCGTCACGGACTGTCCGTGAGGCGGCTTGGGCTCGTCTGGTCGAGCACAAGGAGACACCTGCTGTCGTAGCGAAATGAAGTATCTAAAGAACACTGGAGGAATGACTCACAGCCGAGGTATTTGCCTTGGCCGTTCCCTGGCTTCCGCTCATTTTGCAGCAGCCTCTTTGTCGGGTTTCTCGCGTTCCGAATCGTTCGGAATGTCTGCGTACGGTCAAAAAGTGAGGTTCATGTGATTGGAAAAAATCTGGGTTTTGGTTAGCGGGCTCGCATTTTGTGCGATTGCCCTTCCTCGTAATAACACGTCCCTTCTGACACGATTGGGAAATCGTATTAAGAAGCGAAATGTCATGGCTCCCCCGGTCGTTAAGCACGAAAACGGATGGACCCTGATTCATTGCGACGACGTTGACGCCTTTAATGAGTGGCTCGGCCACGATGAAGAGGGCATGCCGATTAAGCCTGGAGAAGAGCCCTCGCTCGGCTCCCACTTGCTCGTCGAACTGTATGGCTGCGACGGCTACACCCTTGAAGAGGAGAACTCAGTGGGTGACGCCATGCGCGAGGCCGCGATTCAGAGCGAGGCGACGGTCGTCGCCGAGTCGTTCCACGAGTTCAAACCGTGGGGCGTGTCTGGCGCGGTGATCATCCAAGAAAGCCATTACACGATCCACACCTGGCCCGAACACGGTTATGCGGCAGTGGATCTGTTCTACTGCGGCGGCACGGTTCGCGTGCATAAAGCGATCGAAGTTCTGCGAGCTCGTTTCAAACCGGAACGCATCAAGTTCCTCGTCGTCAGGCGCGGGCTCGAAGGCGAAGTTTCTCGCTGAACAAGCTTGGGGGTAACGTGAGGATTGATGCTCACGTTACTCCTCATCGCTCAACTAACGCAGCCCCTGAACCTTTCCAAGGCGACCACGTTGTGCCCAGGGGAAATCGCACGTTTCTATATGCGGGGTGGTCGAACTCGGCTGGGTTTGTACCAAGAGCTCGTGGTTGCGACTAAGACGCGTGTTTTCGTGAAGACGCAGGAGGATTCGGCGACCTATCAACTCGATCGGGATCAGCAGGTGAAGCTGGCCGATGCGGCGCGGGCGTCTTTGCCAACATTGCTGTTGGAGAAACCGCGGGCGAACCCGATGTTTCCGAGTGCCTACGACGGCGTCGATGTTTTTTTGGCCTATAATCGGTCGGGAAAGGTGGTAATTTGGACGAATGAGCGATTTGAGCTCCCCGAAAAACCGTTTCCCTTGCTTAGCTTTCTTGAAGAAATCCGGGATGGAGGGATAGACTGATGATTGCGCTGGCCTGTTTGTTGTTGGCACAGATGCCGTTCGAAAGGGATTTGGTTGAAACCAAGGATGGCGCGGTCGTCCTGCTGGCTCCCCGGCACGCCGCGGGCCCTTGGGTGCAGGATTGGAAATGGTCCAAAGATGGGCGGTATCTTGCCGCGATTGTGCCTGAAGGCGGCGATGACATGATTCGGATGGAGTCAGCTGCGAAGCAAGAAAGGGCCCCTGCGGAAAGCACGAGCGTGATGGTTTATGACACGAAGACGGGCAGCTCTACTCGCATTTTCGAATCCAAAGGTTCACCAATTAGTTGGCTTGATTGGATGCCCGGCTCCGCCGTTTTTTGGCTGGCATGGACAAATCCTCCGCTCAAATCCATATATCGCTGGCGTCCCGGCTCGGCCGCGGAGGAGGTCGTGAGGGCAGATCAGAGCAAACGGCCCCTCCAGTTCTTGGTGTCGCCTACCCATCCGTATGGGCTCGCTTTTATTGGAATAATCGCAGTGGAAGGCAAGAGTTGGCTACTAAATCCGAGCGGCCCAACCAAGGAGTTGGACCTACCCAACGGGTTGCTCAGGTCGGGTGAAACTGGTCACATTTTCCTTGGCTCAGGTCCTCCTCAAGGAGCGGCGTATCGGATTGAAACGGACGGGAAACTCACCAAAGTCCCGAGTTTGCCAGGGGATGTGGGATCAGCCGAACTGTTACCCGGGCTCGTGGCCCAGGAGGGAAAGGTCAATGCCGCCTTAGGGGCCGTCAAGGTTCAGCACAGCCAAGCTTGGATGCTCGATACGCGCGCCGAGAACTCTGTGCGGGCTCTGGTCGCGGCTGAAGCCGAAGATGTCCGACTAGCGCCCGGTAATCAACATGTTGCGTACATGACCCAACACAACCTGTTCGTAAGGCAGCTCAAGCACCTCACCGCCTCCGAATACGAAGGCCTTCGCGATCGAGCGGATCAAG
>JBKJJL010000035.1:0-11807 GCA_046597875.1 Fimbriimonadaceae bacterium
GAGCACAAGTTTGAATCTGGAAGCGGTTGGCCCTCGTTCTTTCAGCCGGTCAGTAAAGATAACGTCTGGGTGCGTCCGGACTTGACTTATGGAATGGTTCGCGAGGAAATCCTCTGCGCGCGTTGCGACGGACACCTTGGGCACGTATTCGAAGATGGACCCAAGCCAACCGGTTTACGGTTCTGCCTGAACGGCGAAATCCTCGTCTTCAAAGAAAAGAAGTAAGGTCTCAGGAGCGCGGGCCTCTGGCCCGCATCAGGCTACCGGGCGTCCCGCCCGCGTCACTTCAGCATTGCCTTGGCAATGATCAGCTTCTGGATTTCCGTTGCGCCTTCCCCGATTTCGGTTAGCTTGGCGTCGCGCCAGAGCTTCTCGATGAGGAACTCGAAGGTCATCCCACGCCCGCCGTGGATCTGGAGCATTTTGTTGGTCGTGTCTCGCGCCGCCTCGGAGGCGAAGAGTTTTGCGTAAGACGATTCCTTGATCACGGGGAGGCCCTGATCGTACATCCAGGCGGCCTTGTGAACCAGCAGGCGAGCGGCTTCGACTTGCATCGCGCTTTCGGCGACCATATTTTGAACCGACTGCATTGCGGCCAGCGGACGTCCGAACTGCTCCCGCTGCTTGGCGTAAGAAATGCCCTCCTCCAACGCTTTCTCCGCAATCCCGAGGGCCATCCCACCGATACCGATGCGGCCCCGATAAAGGAGCGAAATGACCTGTTCGAAACTCCCCGGCGTGTGCCACGCGACCGCGTTGTTCATGCGGAATCGCAAAGTGTACGAGGCGGAAACTCCCGTCGTCGGAATTCGACCCAAATCTTCGAATCCAGGCTGATCCTTCTCCATAAGGAACGCGCTGAGTTCGGTTTCGCTCGTGCGGGCAATGATGATGAACAGCTTGGCAAACCCACCGTTCGTGATGAACATCTTTTCGCCGTTCAGGTGGAAGTAGCCAGGCTTCCCTTCAATCGGAGTCGCGGCGGTTTTCACGCGGCGGGCGTCCGAACCAGCATCTGGCTCGGTGAGGCCCCAGCTCAAAGGAATATCACCCGAAAGAACTCCAGGAAGGTATTTGTCCCGCTGCTCGTCGTTTGCGAAGTGCTCGAAATGGGCGACGCAAAGGGCGTTGACGGCGGCGAGATTCATCGAGAGCGCGGGATCGCCCTTGGCGAGGATGCGGCACATCTCGGCGTAGGTTTGGCAGCTGAAGCCGTTGCCCCCAAACGACTTGGGTAGCACGCAGGACGACAATCCCTTCTCCGCGCAGACTTTCCAAATGTCGGCCGGGAAAGTGTCCTTCTCCCATTCGCGGGTATTCGGGGACACGTATTCGTCGACAAACTGCTGAACTGAAGCAAGAAAAACTCTCTCTTCCTCGGTGAAGTGAAGGACCATTACGCGAATTCTACTTGGGGAGAGGCTTCGCCGTTATTCAAGGAGCGGTCTAGAAGGAAATGCAGCCGACAATTCCCACTTTAAAGTTCACCGCAAGTTGAACGCTCCGTCCCGGAAGAGTGGCATCAAGCTTGAATACGCGTCCGTCCAGGCCACCACGTCCGCCGACATCTCCGCCTTGCGCCATCTCGCGTTGGATTTGAAGGCCTTCCAATCCAAACTTCGAGGTCCGACCACCATCCACGAAGCGGGGGTTCGGCCTTCCAGCATCGGGCCGATTACCGGCTCGTTGGCCTCATCGCAGATGTACGCCTCCCAGCCCATTTGCGCGGAGATGGCGGCGACGAGAGGCTCCAAGCTGAGGAATTTGTTCGAGATGTGGACCGCGAGAAATCCGGTCTCTTTCAGGCGAGATTGATACACCCTGAATGCCTCCAGGGTCATCAGATGAACCGGAATCGCGTCGGAAGTAAACGCATCCATCACGATCAAGTCGAACTCGTCTCCCGGCTCCTCCAGCCTGAGGCGGGCGTCTCCCAGCGTCACGTCGACCTTGCCCTGGGCATTGGCGAGGCATGTGAAGAGCTTGGTGTCTCGGGCGATCCTCTCAACCAGCGGGTCGATCTCGAAAAAGGTCCAGTGCTCCCCTTTTCGCGACCAAAGGGAAACTGTCCCCGTGCCTAATCCAATCGCGGCTACGCGGGCGTTTTTGGGCCGGATCCAGTCTCCGAATATCTCCTTGAGCGGCCCGAGAGGATGGTAATAAGAAAGCGGAACGGACTCCAACTGGCGGGTCATGATCTGCTCACCGTGGAGAATGCGTCCGTTCGTCAGCGTGTGGGAGACTCCCCACATTTCAACTCGATACACGCCGAAAAAGCTACGTCCGGCAAAAAGGTCATGGCGGGACGAAACTGCGTGGTAGTAACCGACCGCCATGATCGACGCGATGCCGACGGCAAAGCGCAAAGGACGATTGCCACACAGGGCCACGAGCCCGCAACCGACCGCGATCGCGATGGATATCCCGGTTCGCGGGATCGCAACCGTTTCTGTTGCTTTTAGCCAAACGATCACCATAACCAGCGTCGCCACGCTGATCGGAACCGCGAAATCCCAAGCGGTGGCGGCCCATTCCTTGACCTTCGAGCGAATGGGCAACGCGAACGCCGATAGCGCAAGGACGATGGAGTACTCCACCACGTGAACGAAGAGTGAAGGTGCGACGAGGGCGTTGAACAATCCACCAAGCACACCCCCAAACGACATGAGAAGGAAGAATTCGGTGAGCCGAGCGGGCGCGGGCCGATCCTTGGCGAGTTCGCCGTGGCATAGAAGCGCTCCGACGAGGAGCATGATCAGGTGGGCTCCAAATGCGAGCATCTTGAACGGGGCAACCTGAGCTGCGATCATGAACGTGAGACCAGCAAGCGTGTACGGGAACACCAGAACGATCCATTTGTGCGGGATCGCGGGGCGCTTCGCAAACACCATGATCATCGTGAGCAAGTAAATCGAGAGAGGGATGACCCATAGCAGAGGCATGACTGCGATGTCGGTCGTCAGAAACGTGGTGGTGCCGATGAACTGGCTACTGGGAATGAAGGCGAGGAATATCCAGCGGAGGCGCCTCGTCCAGGTTATGGATTCGTCATCGACGATTGCCTCCTTCTCAGTGAGGGGCTGACGCTTGAGCAAGACGACGATGAGCGCAACAAAAATCGCGACCAACGCGATGTAACCGAGCATCCACTGGCTGCTTTGTTCGGTTACACTGAGCCTTGGTTCGATGAGCAATGGGTACGACAACAGGCCGGCAAAGCTGCCCACATTGCTCGCCGCGTAGAGAAAGTAAGGATCTCCCCCGCCATGCTTGGCAAACCAGGTTTGAACGAGCGGCGACGTCGCTGAGAGGACAAAGAATGGAAGTCCAACGCTGAGCGCCATCGTCATCAGCATCCAGAGCGAAGGGTTTCCAGTCGCCGGAGGATGAAGGTTTCCGTAAGCGAGCGGTAGAACGACGAACGGAAGCAGAAGGGCCACGCCGTGAACGAACAACTGGGCCTTCCGAGGCAGCTTTCGAGAAACTCCGTGCGCGTACAGGTAGCCCAGCAACAAGGCGCCCTGGTAGAACACCATTGCCGTGTTCCAGACCGATGGCGAACCGCCCAGCGACGGGAGCAACATTTTAGCCACCATCGGTTGAACCGAGAAGAGCAGGAACGCGCTAACAAAAACCGCGAGGGAGCATATTGCCGTCATTAGGCGATGAGCGGCGGCTGGGCACTGTTGGGGCTCTCGAAAACCCCCATATGACGAAATTTATCGTATCTGGCTTGTTTGAGCTCTTGCCCGCTCATGGGTTTTTGGAGTTCCAGATGTCTCAGGATCGCGTGCTTGACGATGCCCGCCGCCTCAACCCAATCACGATGGGCCCCGCCTCGGGGCTCGGGGAGGATTTCGTCGATAAGGCCGAGTTCGAGGGCACTTTGAGCAGTGAGCTTGAGGGCGGCGCTGGCTTGGGCGGCCTTATCGGGGGCTCGCCAAAGGATCGCGGCGCAGCCTTCGGGCGGGATCACGGAATAAATCGCATGCTCCTGCATGAGGACGCTGTTGGCCACCGCAATCGCCAGCGCCCCGCCGCTCCCCCCCTCTCCGACGACGACGGCAATGGTTGGGACTTTCAACTCAAACATGCGAAGCATTGACGCCGCCAATGCTTCGGAAATGCCGCGCGATTCGCTTTCCACCCCGGGATCAGCGGCTGGCGTGTCAACAAACGATATCACAGGCATGCCGAATCGGTTCGCCATGTCCATCAGCCGCATCGCCTTGCGATAACCTTCGGGCTTCGCCATCGCAAAGTTACGGAACTGGCGTTCTTGTATGTTCCTTCCCTTCTGGTGGCCGATGAGCATGACGGGCGTTCCGTCGAGCATCGCGGGGCCGCCAACGATGGCGTGATCGGCTCCGAAACGGCGGTCGCCGTCCAGTTCCGTGAACTCAGTAAAGATTGCCTGGATGTAGTCGAGGGTGTAAGGGCGCTTCTCGGCTCGGGCAACGAGAACCTTCTCCCAAGGGCCGAGACGGCTGTACATGACTTCGATGTAGTTGTCCCGACGTCGCTCGAACTCGGCGACCTTGGCCTCGATATCAGTGCGTTGGGCAGGGTCGGCTTGCCTGGCGCTCTCGCGTAGTTTCGCGAGAGCGTCTTCAAGCTCAATAAGGGGTTTTTCCCATTCTTTCCAGGATTTAGCTGCCATAAGCGGATTTTGATTGATGATTGGTGATTATTGATTGCGTGAGTTAGAACATGCCGGGCCAAATCTTAGGCGAATGCTCTCTCCCGCCTGCCGGGATACACCGCGAGACCGGCTTCTAGGCACTTCATGGCCTGCTCAAGCCGCTGACGATTTAGAACGTAGGCGATGCGCACCTCGTCGGTGCCAGCGCCGGGAGTGGAGTAAAAACCAGTCGCGGGAGCCATCATGACCGTTCGCCCCTCATGCTGGAACGAGTCCAACAGCCATTGGCAAAACCGATCGGAATCGTCGATGGGCAACCTAACGGTTGCGTAGAACGCACCATCAATGCGCGGTGCCTTGGCTCCAGGAATCCGAGTGATGCAATCCACAAGTGTGTCCCGGCGACCTCGGAACTCTTCGCGAACTTCATCGTAATAGGACTGCGGAGTATCAAGCGCCCCGATGACACCAATCTGCTCCAAAGTGGGAGGGGATAAACGTGCCTGGGCCATCCTGAGGGCGGCGTCCAATAACTCAGGGTTGCGGGACACGAAGAATCCAATGCGCGCGCCGCAGAGCGAGTAGCGCTTGCTCACCGAGTCGATCATGATTGCTTGCTCTTCCATCCCTTCCAGTTGGAGAACGGACTTGATGGGACGCCCAGTGTAGTTGAAATCGCGATAAACTTCGTCGCCGATCAGGAACAAGCCCCTCTTGCGGCAGAGATCCCGGAGCTGATCCATCTGCTCGACCGTGTAGACGCCGCCGGTGGGATTCCCCGGATTGCATATGAGAATCGCCTTGGTGTTTGGGGTCAGCGCCCGCTCGAACTGCTCGATGGATGGGAGCCGGAAATCATCGTCTAGATACGTTTGAATCGGACGAACATTGACCCCCGCAGCAGTCGAAAAGCTGATGTAGTTCGCGTACATCGGCTCCGGGATCAACACTTCCTCGTCGGCATTCAGGGTCGCGAGGAGGGCGAAAAGAAGCGCTTCGCTGCCTGCAGTCGTCGTGATGATCTGGTCGGCGGTTACGTCGATTCCGATGCCTTGGTAGTACTTGGCAACCTTCTCGCGAAGCGCGGTGATGCCGGGCGAGGGGCTGTATTCGAGGACGGTTAGGTTCGCGTTCTTGATCGCTTCCCAGAAACTGGGCGGGCTGGCTACATCTGGCTGGCCGATGTTGAGATGAAAAATCTCAACCCCACGGGCCTTCGCCGCGTCCGCGAATGGCACGAGCTTCCGAATCGGAGAAGCAGGCATCGCCTCGGCGCGCCGAGAGAGGGCAAACATGCTGGGGAGTCTACCGATTGTCGATTGTGGAATGTAGCTCTCTCTTTCGTCCCTTTCGCGCTTTTCGTGGTTAGTTTCCCCATTTCGGATTGACCACGAAAAGGGGCCAAGGGCACGAAAGGGGGAGGGCTGCGCCGTGCTGAAGTAAACTTACCGCATGGATCTCGGCACCGTCATTGAGTCCCTCGTGCGTCGAGAAGATCTCACTCCTGTAACTGCAGCGGAAGTCATGGGTGCCTTGATGGACGGGCAAGTCTCCGAAGTCCAGATCGCCGGATTTCTAATCGCGATGCGCGCGAAAGGTGCGAAGGGTCCAGAACTGGCGGCATTTGCCAGCGCGATGCGGATTCGCGCGGTGCCCCTTCCCTCCCCTCCTGAAAACTTGGTCGATACTTGTGGCACGGGCGGAGGTATCCCCTCGTTCAACATCAGCACGGCGGCGGCGATCGTAGCCTCGGCGGCTGGCGCGAAGGTCGCCAAGCACGGAAATCGAGCCATGAGCAGCCAATGCGGGTCCGCCGATGTGCTGGAGGCGCTTGGTGTAACTTTGATCAGCGATCCGGTTCGCTTGTCCGATATTCTCCACGAGGTGGGCCTCGCCTTCATGTTCGCGCCGATGCACCATCCCGCGATGAAACACGTTGGCCCGGTTCGAAAAGCCCTCGGGGTACGAACGGTTTTCAATCAGTTGGGGCCGCTTTTGAATCCGGCGGGGGCCTCGGCGCAGATTATCGGAGTCTATGATCCTGCCCTTGGAAGCCCGATGGCAGAGGCGTCAGGCCTTCTGGGAACAAAGCGATTTTGGATTGTACACGGCAGTGACGGAATGGACGAACTCTCCCCATGTGCGCCTTCAACGCTATGGGAAGCGGGCGGAGAACGTACTGTCTCACCAAACGACTTCGGTGTTGCCTCTGTCTACGCGGAGGCGCTAGCGCCAGGAGATACGGTTGAACAAAACGCGACCATCCTGAGGGAAGCAATATCGGATGTTCAGTCCAAACGAGCGAGTGCGATCCTCCCCAGTTCAGCGGCCGCCATTTACCTTGCTGGATTGACGAGTTCGCTCATCGAAGCGGCAGACTTAGCCCGCGAGGCGATTCGATCCGGCGCAGCCTTCGCAAAACTTGAGCAACTGGTCGAGGCGACGAAGCCATGACGATCCTTGACGAAATCTTCGCCAACAAAGTCCTTGAGGTTGAAGCTTCAAAATCCCTTGTTTCGGAACTGGACCTAAAAGCAATGGCCCACGACGCGGTGAAACCTCGAGGATTTCGGCTCGCCTTACTAAGTGATCCCTGGCCAGTCGCACTCATTGCGGAAGTGAAAAAGGCGAGCCCTTCTGAAGGCGTCATCCGGGCAGACTTTGACCCTGTGGACATCGCGCAAATCTATGAACGTGAAGGCGCATCCTGCTTGAGTGTCCTGACCGACGAACGCTACTTCCAAGGCTCCCAAGAGTATTTCCGTCAGGTTCGAGCCACCGTCTCCTTGCCCCTTCTGAGAAAGGATTTCATTTGCGATTCCTACCAACTGTGGGAGTCGAAAGCTTGGGGCGCGGATGCGATCCTCTTGATCGTCGCCTATTGGATGAAGGAGGTGCCCGGCGTGCCGCTAAAGGAGTTGTATGCGCAGGCGAAGCACCTGGGACTCGATGTCCTCGTCGAAGTTCACGACGACGCGGAAACGGAGGTCGCCCTGGAACTCGGTGCCGACCTGATCGGAGTAAACAATCGCGATCTCAGCACCTTCAAGACGAGCCTCGCTACATCTGAGCGCTTGATTCCTCGCATCACCAAACACGCGTTGGCGGTCAGTGAAAGCGCACTTTCGACACGCGAAGATGTCGAACGCGTGACCGTCGCGGGGGCAAGGGCCGTCCTCATCGGAACCTCCTTCTGTCGCAAGCCCGATATCGCTCAGGCAATGCGCGACATCATGCCTCGTTCGGAGATGACTTAAAGAGCCGTCGCCGGATGGGTCCCCAGGCGGCAACCACCGCGTAAGCAACTCCCAGAGCAGCGACGATGATCGCAACTGGCAAACTGTGGTTCAGGCTGACTGCCCATGAGAACCCCACGGCGAGTGTGGCGGCTAGCATGGATGCGCAAAAGGCGGTCAACAACGACATCGAGACAATTTTCGTTTCGCGCAGGGTCCATGCAACGCTGAAGAACACAATGTAGGTACTGATCATCATCGCGTCCCGTACGGAGCCCTTCGCGAGGCCAAAGCCGATCATCACGCAGGCGACGATACCGATAACAACGCCGGTGACGATGGTGCCTCGCCAGATTTCGCCGCGGGCCGTCCACGGTACGACCAGGGGTGAGAGCAGGCTCAAGGCGGCAATGATAAAGTACGTCAGTCCGACAAGATCAAGGCGCAAAGCAACCCCGGGGTCTATCTCGGCAGAGATCGGTATAAAGAGCGCGAAAATGATGATCGCGTGCAGGACCTTCAGGAACGATGAACGGCACAGCCTTGCGTGATCCTTTGGATCGGCCTCGATAAGTACCGGAAGCAAATAAGAAGATGCGGTATTCGCAAGCATGACGGCAATGGTTGCGAGAATAGACCCAACGCCTGCCACACCAGCGATAGTGGTCGTATACAAGCGACCCAGAATTGGCTTGTCTCCGTACTGCGAGGCATCGCGCACGAAGGCCCGAAGCATGAGCGGAATGCCTACCTTTCGTGTTTCTTCCGGCAAGTTTTCGCCTTCGGGGGAAGTGAAGTCGAGTCCCTTGGGCAAAGGTGCATATTGGACGGCACCTTTAATCCAGTATCGCAGGCCCATGCTGAGGATGAAGAGGTTCAAGTTCCCAGTAAACGCGGCAAGGATGGTCCCTACGGCACCGAGGACATCGGCAATGCCGCCCCTCACGGTCCTGACCGTATCCTTGTTTCCAATGATTTGAGACGTGGTGTATGCGGCGAGGAACAGGCCTGAGAAAAGGGTGGCCAAGCAAAACGCCTTGAAGGGTCGAATTCCGTAAACAACCGCCGCCACTAAGGTGATGGTGCTGAAAACAAGAACCCACACGACGGTCTGGCGATCGCAATAGCGCTGGACGCGGTGGGCCCTGGCTGTGTCTCCCTTGGCAAGGGCTTCGGCCACGAGCACCTGCTGCGCGATGTTAAAGCCTGGCGTTGGAATCGCAGCCAAGAGAAAGAGCGAGCGCCAGGCTAACCACTGCCCAAATGCCGCTAGCCCGAGGTACTTGACGGCAATAAAACTCGATGCCAGTCCCGCCGCCGCAGGGCCGGCGGTGGTCACCATTAGCAACGCTTGGCTCCATTTCGGAGAACTTCTCATGAAGTGGCCGGCATAAGTCCGGTTTCCTCCCGTTGTCGAGGGACAAGCGACCGAAGAACGCCCATGCCGATCCATAGGACGTAGTTCTGAAAAATGCTGAACCCAGTGAACGAGAGCACGATGAGTCCCAAGACTACCAGCGCCCAGACCTGCTCTTCACGATCCCCCTCTCCCCGGATTGCTCTCAGCGTGGCCTTGAGAGGGAGCCACAGCATGGCAACGTACAAGCCGATCGCCAGAGGTACTCCGTAAATGAGCGCAACCGCGACCGGCGAAAAGTGGACCGTAGAGTCTCTTTCGCCGTCTTCGTTAACCCATGATGCGCCATATCCTTGGCCGGTGAACATCTCCAGCGGGTCAGCCGCCCACTGGTTGAAAACGGCGAGGACTTCGACATTGCGTTTGCCCGTGAGAGTGGTCGCGTCTACCCCTTCGTCCGTATCGGAAGCGATCACCAAGGGCGCGATTCGCAGAGCTACATTTTGGGGCAATCGAGTGAAGACTTCCGGATTCGCCTGCGCGTATTGGATGCCGAAAAATAGGGAACCTAACGTAACGACTCCCACCGTTAACATCAGACCCCGCTTCCAGGCCGCCTGAGCCCCGACATTCCAGTTCATTACGTACTTCGCGGTAATCATCGCGAGCGCAGCTACGATCGCTCCTCGCCGACCGCCCATCACAACCATCATAAATGCACCGAATGACAACGGCAGCCGCCGAGCCCCTACGATAGTAAGCGCCACCGCGAGTGCAACGAACATCTCCTCCGAGTTCAGGCTCAGGTACACGTAGAATGGCCCAAAAACCCCTAACCCATAGAGCCCAATCAAAGCCCAGAATATCCCCCAAAATCCCCACTTGGCTAGTCTCGGCATCAGCGTCCGGGCGTGAGCATCAAACGCATAAAGGCGACTCGCCCGGTAGGCAGAAAAGGCAAAGAGAATTCGCAGGAAATTGCCCCCAATATCTCCGAGATCGCCTCCATACATGGGGACCCAAATCCAAGACCAAACGAGGCAGGCGAGGAGGATCAGCTCCATCGCGTCGAATTTCGTTCGGTTAACGTCTTTGCGCAAATACAACGACAGAAAGAACGAGGCGGTGATGACCGGGAGACTCGCGTAAAAGAGGGCGGCGGGAATCCACGCGCTGATTTGCAAAAGCTTGAAATCCTGCAGAATCGGGCTCAGAAACGCGTTCAGGACCGCGACGGACGCGCCGAAGCGGTACAAAACATCCGCCTTCAGTCCGCTCGCCTCTCGCACCATCGCCGTTTAAGCCAGAACTGCGGATTCGCGCGGCAGGATCCCTACAAAGTCGAGAACCCTTCGTCCGGTTGGAATGATCGCTTTCGCAAAGTCACTATGGGCGACGAGGGCAACTACGGTGTCTGCCTTCAGAGCCTCCTCTAAGCTCACCAACCGAACGTTCGTGTAGGCGGCGAGGTTGGCGGGGAGAGTTTCGATGAAGGGCTCCGCGATGAGGATGTCCCCATCTTCATGCTGGGCCAAAAGTTCGGCAATTTCGATAGCCGGAGACTCGCGAAGGTCATCTACATTGGGCTTGAAGGCGAGCCCAAGCAAGGCAATCGAGCCCACCGCGGCTTCATCCAGGATCTTTTCGACCACCTCATGCGGCCTCGAATCATTCACCTTTCGAGCCGCTTGCATGACCGGAGTGATGTCGGGCGCCTTTTCAATAATGAACCACGGATCGATCGGGATGCAGTGCCCTCCAACGCCGATTCCGGGCGACAGATACTTGACGCGGGGATGGAGACTCGCAAGCTGAATCGCCCGCCGAGGATCAATTCCCATCCGCTCACAAACCTTCGCGATCTCGTTCGCAAGTGCGATGTTGACATCGCGGAACGTGTTCTCCATGAGTTTGCACATTTCCGCCGTCACGGAATCCGTTTTGTGCAGTTTGTCGGCGCCCACGATCGTGTTGTAGAGGTCATACGCCCGGTCCGTAGCGCGTTCGGTCGTCCCGCCCACGATACGATCGTTCTCCTTGAATTCCTTCAAAATCGCCCCTGGAATCACCCGCTCAGGGCAGTGAACGAGGTCGTAGTCGGTGCCGTGATCAAGTCCGGTTTTCGCCTTGATGATAGGAGCAATGAGATCTAAGCACGTTCGAGGGGGGCTCGTGCTGACGAGGATCAGCAACGCACCCGGCTTGATCACGGTGGCGATCGACGCCGTCGCGCTTTCCACGAATCGCATGTCGGCAGTCTTGTCCGCAAGGATGGGCGTCGGCACCGCGATGAAGAAAACGTCGGCCGAAACAGGCGTGATCGAGGCCCGGAACAGGCCTTTGGCACGCACGTCCCGATACCAGCCATCGAGGCCATCTTCAAAGATATGGACCTCGCCTCGGTTCAGGCCATCAACCGCATTTTGGTTGACATCGACTCCGACGACGTTGTAGCCCGCATTGGCGAATTCAAGACTGGTTGGCAGGCCGATGTAGCCAAGTCCGTACACTGAAAGGGTAGTTGAAGCTCGATCCACGACGGCGAGAGTGTACCTTTTGGCAGGTTCAAAAG
>JBKJJL010000040.1:0-3453 GCA_046597875.1 Fimbriimonadaceae bacterium
CCGATGCGCAACCGGAGCCATCTCGCTTCGCGTCATGAGGTAGCCGTGGAAGAGGATGGCGACAGGGGGCCGTGAGGGACCTTTCTCCTCTTTCCCCTCCACCCACCAGCCCACCAAACGCGTGCCATCCAGCGATGGGAATTCCACGTTTTGCTGCGGCGAGCCCATGGCTCCTGGTGACAAAAACAACGGCGTGCGCACGGGGTGAATGCTGATCCAGCTGACGAGCAGGATCACGACCAGATACAAAACAAGAACTCCTAGACCTATCCAAACCATAAACACCCTTCCGTTTGCTACAATTCGACGTTCCATGTACGCCTTGAACTTTTATTCCGATCTTTACGGCGACGTTCTTAGGAACAATCGCAAGACGGCTACCATTCGGTTAGGCGACAAGTCCGATAAGTATGCCGAAGGCATGGTGGTTTGGGTAACCGTAGGGTCTCGATTTGCCAGGCGGCAGAAGCTTTATTCTGCAATTCTTGATCGTGTCGAGGTGAAGACCATCGGCGAGCTTTCGCCCCGAGACATTGAGCGCGAGAATCCGGAGTTTCGGAATGGGGACGATGTCATCGAAATGATGACGCGCATTTACGGGGAGTTCATTACGCCCGATCACCACGTCACCGTCATTTATTTCTCGCGGATTGACGATTAACCGTGCCCATTCTTGCCGATGAACCGGGCCTGACCGGAGCCAAACGGCTCGCTCAATCGCTGATTCTCGATTCAGCTGTTCACGGCCTCCTTCTCTATGGAGCCCCAGGGGCGGGGCAAGTAAAGGTCGCCGATGCCTTGGCACGGGCATGGCTATGTACAAATCCCGGCCCGGATGGTGGCTGCGGGGAATGCCAAGCCTGCGGCTCAAAGAGCCGTGGGAACAACCCGGACTACCAACTAGTCAAGCCGCACGGAGCAGGCCAGCAGATCAAACAGGCTGCGATCGTTTATGAGAAGAACTCCGACCTGGCAATGGTTCCTGTTCGGGACTTCGTGCGCACGTCACCCCTGTTGTCTCGGCACAAAGTCATGGTCTTTCACGCCGCCGACAAGATGAACAAGGCAGCGGCGAGCGCGCTTTTAAAAACCCTGGAGGAGCCCCAGGAATACATGCGATTTGTCCTGGTGACCGACGCAATCGGGCGCATCTTGCCCACGATTCTTTCACGCTGCATCGCGGTCGCGTGCGAACTGCCCCCCGAAGCCATCCTCCGAGAACTCGGCGAAGCTTTCGTCGACGCGCCCCACCTGGCTCCACGCTTGAGTGCGGAAGCTTTTTCATCCTTTCAAGCCATGGTCGCGGCGCTTGGAACCGCCTCCCATGTGAGTGCCTTGAAGGTCGCAGAAGACTTCGAAGAGCTCTGCGAATCGCTGGCAACTGAAGATGGCACGGGCCGGCAAGCCTTGGCCGACGGGCTTGAACTGCTCGCGATTCTCCTTTGCAAGAGCTATCCGCAACGGCCCGACTGGGTGCACCAAGTGCTTGGAACCCATCGGCGGGTGCTCGGCAACATCCACGCGGGTCGGTGCCTGGATGCGCTGTTTGTAAACATGCTTTCGTAGAACGTGAGAGCGATGATTCGAGCCGACCAAGCCTCCCTGATGTACTCCGATCACGGACGCGAAGTCTTCGCGTGCAAGGATTTGTCGCTCGAAGTTCGCGAAAACGAATTCTTGGGCATTTTGGGGCCATCGGGCTCGGGAAAATCCTCGCTCCTCTACTTGCTAAGCGGGCTCAAGCAACCGACGAGCGGAACCATTTCTTTTGAAGGAGAGGACCTCGCCGGCATGTCCGACGAACAGCGCGCCAAGCTCCGGTTGGGCTCCTTCGGCTTCGTATTCCAACAGCCCTATCTCCTCGGGTATCTCACCGCACGCGAGAATGTGATCGTGGCCGCCGGGCCATTCGTGCTGGCCGACACGCAGGAGGCCGACCACCTTTTAGAAACTCTGGGACTCGCCGATAAACGCCATCGCCTTCCGCACGAGCTTTCCGGTGGAGAACGTCAACGCGTATGTGTCGCGAGAGCCCTGCTTGGGCAGCCGAAGGCGATCTTCGCGGATGAACCGACGGCTTCCCTTGATCACACAAATGGCAGCCAAGTCGTCTCACTTCTGAACCAGCATCGAGGGAAAGGTTCGCTCATCATGGTCACCCACGACCCCACAATGTTGGAGGATGCGGATCGAATTCTCAAGATCGCCGACGGCGAAGTGGTCGAGGAAACTCACCCAGGATTTAGCGGCGTGCGGTAACCTCCCTGCATGGCACGAAAGCTAGCTCGTCGCGAATTCCTTCAAGCCGCCGGAGCGGTCGCCGCAACGTCCCTGATTCCTGCTTCCGCGGAGGCGCAAGGACGCCCGCCGATGCAGAAGGGCAAATCTATGGCTGGATTCGCCGCGCCCAAGCTGGATACCGTTCGAGTTGCCGTTATCGGAGTCGGTGCCCGTGGCTCCGGCCACCTTGCCGATCTCATGAAACTTGACGGGGTTCAGGTCAAGGCGATCGCGGATAATCATCAAGCCACCGCCGACAGCGCAAAAGCCACGACCGACAAGGCCGGGCTGAAGGTCGATTACTACACCAACGGCGATCGTGACTACCGCAAAATGCTCGATCGCGACGATATCGATGCGGTCTGGATCGCCACTCCCTGGACGTGGCACACGCCGATGGCGGTCGACGCGATGAAGCGCGGCAAGCACGTTTTCATGGAAGTTCCGGCAGCGCTGACCATCGACGAGTGCTGGCAGTTGGTCGATGCATCCGAGCAATACCAACGCCATTGCATGATGATGGAAAACGTCAACTACGGCCGCGAAGAGCTTATGGTGCTCAACATGTGCCGAATGGGAGTCTTTGGCGAACTCCTGCACGGCGAAGCGGCTTACATCCACGATCTGCGAGGCCAGATGCATGAGGTGGAACATGGAACCGGCTCATGGCGAACTCTGGAGTATCAAAAGCGAAACGGCAACCTGTATCCGACTCACGGCCTCGGGCCCGTCGCCCAATACATGAATGTCAATCGCGGTGATCGGTTCGACTACCTTTCGTCAGTCAGTTCCCCCTCCCGAGTGCGGGAAATCTACGCGAAGAAGAACTTCCCACCGGATCACAAGTGGAACACAAAGAAGTTCGTCTGTGGAGACATCAACACGACGATCTTGAAGACCGTACTTGGTCGCTCGATCATGATCCAATGGGACGAGCAGCTTCCTCGACCCTACAATCGCTTGAACTTGATCCAAGGCACGAAAGGTGTTTGGGCTGGATTTCCCGATCGCTGCGTGATAGAAGGGGTGACCCCTTCAACGGACTCGTGGGTTCAGGGGGCAGCTTTGAAGGATCTGCGCGATAAGTACGATCACCCGCTTTGGAAACGAATGGCGGAGGAAGCCAAAGGCGGCGGTCATGGCGGAATGGACTTCATCATGAACTGGCGCATC
>JBKJJL010000138.1:0-5006 GCA_046597875.1 Fimbriimonadaceae bacterium
CGTCCCCTGCCACCGAGTCATCGGCGCAGATGGCTCGCTAACCGGATACGGGGGCGGCCTATGGCGCAAGAAGCGACTATTGGAGTTGGAGCAAGGCCAGATCGGGTTCGGGCTGTAGTGCTCAACTGGAGAGGTCAGGACCGTAAGGGATCGTGAGCCTGCCCCTATTTCAAGGCATGCGGACCTCAAAACCCAGACCGGTGTCGTACAATAAAGCTCATGGCGATGCCCGCTGCATTCGTAACGCCCGAGGAGTACCTGCAACTAGAGCGAGAAAGTGAGGAAAAGCACGAGTACATTAACGGTGCGATCCACGCGATGTCGGGCGCGTCGTTGCCCCATGTGTTCATCAACGCTGATCTCATGATCGCCATTGGCAACAAGTTGAAGGGCCAACGATGTCAACCACTGGGATCGGATATGCGGGTCCGTGTACCCTCGCGGAACTTGTATTGCTATCCCGACCTTACGATCGTTTGCGGAGACCCAATCTTGGAAGAAGATGTCAAAGACACCCTTCTGAACCCCACCGTAATCATCGAGATTCTTTCCCCGTCAACCGAGCGTTGGGACCGCGGTGGGAAATTTCGCCGATTGGGGGACATTGAGACGCTTCGAGAGTACGTTTTGGTCTCCCAAAGCGAGCCCGTCGTCGAGCGTTTTGAAAGAAGCGGCGACCAATGGATTCTCACCACGAGCGAGGGTTTGGAAGCTAGCCTGACCCTTTCCAGCGTCGGCATTTCAGTTTCCCTAGCCGAAATCTACGCGCGCGTGACCTTCGACCCCAACGCGAGCGAGCGCTAGATTTCGCTAAGATAGAAGGCATGCCAACCGAAGGCCGCGCCTCTCTTCTTGAAGCTCCTGGTGAGCCCGCCGTCGTTCGCGACATTACCCTGGACGATCCAGACCCTAACGAGGTCCTCATCCGCATCGTCGCGAGCGGAGTCTGCCATACCGACCTCACCGTCAAAAATTTGCACGGCAACGGGATGAAGTTCCCGATCGTGCTCGGCCACGAAGGTGCCGGAATCGTGGAAATGGTCGGCGAGGGCGTCACTCATCTGAAGCCCGGCGATCCCGTTGTCATCGCCTACCGGGCACCGTGCGAAAAGTGTCCTGCATGTCTAAGAGGCGATCCAAGGCATTGCTACGCGGCGCTTCGCCCTGGTCCGCGGATCAAGCGCAAAAGCGACGGAGCCGTGTGCTCGCAGGTTCTCCGTTGCGGAACATTCTCCACCCACACCGTTGTCCACGCGAAGGCGGCGATCAAAATGCCCGAGGGAATGCCCCTCGATAAGGCCTGCCTCATCGCTTGCGGCGTCATCACCGGAGTCGGTGCCGCGATGCACACTAGTCCAGTTTTGGCGGGCTCCCGCGTTGCCGTAATCGGATGCGGCGGTGTTGGCCTCAGCGTTATCCAAGGTGCAAAGCTGCAGCACGCACGGCAGATCATTGGCATTGACGTGAACCCGGTCAAGCTTCAGTGGGCGAAGGATTTTGGAGCGACCCACGTCGTCAACGCTGCTGAAGGAGATCCTGTAGCCCAAGTTCGCCAACTCACCGAAGATGGATGGGACGGCGGCGTCGAATACGCCTTCGAGGCCACGGGAATCCCGGTTTGCACGGAGCAAGCCATCCAAATGCTCGCCTACGGAGGCACCGCGACGACGATCGGATTCCCCGCCGAGCACGACGCCGTGAACCTGAATCTCGGCAACATGGCAACCGGTGTGTATTGGAACAAAGCGGGCTTGCACGTGTGCCACTGCGGCGACGCTTTGCCCTCAGTAGACTTCCCGCTCATGGCTGATTTGTACTTGAAGGGGGATTTGAACCTCGATGACATGGTCACCAGGAAAATTGGCTTGGAGGACGTAGAAGATGCCTTTCACGAGATGGAAACGGGGAATGTCATCCGCTCCGTCATCGTTTTTTAGTTTCGGACTACCCCACCCCCCTGCCCCCTCCCCGCCCGGAGACGGAGAGGGGGAGTCCCGGAGCGATCTCGATTTCATGTGCCAAAGTTCACGCAAGGGATGAGATTCCGCGCCCAGACGTTCTATAATTAGAATTCGTCTGCGTATGTTTCCGCTAATTCCCGCTCTGATCCTGCTCCTTCTCCAAGGCCAACTGCCTCTGGAGCGCGGTCGCATGCCTGCCACTTTTGAAGGATTGCAGTGGGCAATCGTCGCGAAGCAGTTGGAAGCGGATCCGAAAGGAGCCTCCAAGCCACGCATCGCTCAGGTGTGTGCGCTCCTCCGATTGTTCGCCCCGAGCCAGGAAATCGGAACCCCCGAAACCGACGCTTCGACAGAGCCTGCTCCTGCTCCGATCGCCCCACCGATCGCCCGCATGAGCGCGGGATTCGAAGACGATCAGCGCTCGCGCGACGGCCCGTTCGATCTCATCTAATCGCAAGTCTGAGGGCTAAGCGCGTCGCGCTGCCTTCCCCGATGGATTGAGAACCGAACCCAAATGCAATTTTTACGTAAACTTTTCGACACAAGCAAGAAAGATGTCGAGCTCCTGATGCCCGTCGTTGAGGTCATCAATGCGCTCGAAGAGCAGGTCGCCGCTCTGAGCGACGACGAGCTCAAAGCCAAAACCCCCCAGTTCAAACAGCGACTCGCAGACGGCGAAACCCTGGAACAGATTGCTCCCGAGGCTTTCGCGGTTGTACGCGAGGTCAGCAAGCGCCTCCTCCACATGCGCCATTTCGATGTGCAGATCGTCGGCGGATTCGTCCTCCATCAAGGGCGAATCGCGGAAATGAAAACCGGCGAAGGAAAAACCCTCGTAGCCGTCGCGCCGCTTTATCTCAACGCGCTTACCGGTGACGGCACCCACCTCGTTACGGTCAACGATTACCTCGCCCGACGGGACGCGGTCTGGATGGGCCCGATCTACCACTTCCTCGGAATGAGCGTCGGCATCATCCAAGGTCAGTCCCAAGATTCCGACGAGCTCGGCGGTTCTTGGAAGTACGTGCCAGGCACCAAGAACGAAGATCCGCGCTACTTGAACCTAGTTCCGATCACTCGGCGCGAAGCCTATCTGTGCGACATCACCTACGGAACGAACCACGAGTTCGGCTTCGACTACCTGCGCGACAACATGGCCTTCGACATTTCCGATTTGTCGATGCGCTCTCTGAACTTCGCAATCATCGACGAGGTCGACTCGATCCTCGTCGACGAAGCCCGAACCCCGCACATTATCAGTGGCGCCTCAAGCGAAGACGTGTCGGTTTACCAGTCGGTAGACGCGATCGTCAAGCAGTTGCAGCCCGAAGTGCACTACGTGGCGGACAAGAAAAATCACAGCGCGAGCCTTACCGAAGAAGGCATGGACGAAGTCGAACGCCTACTCGACATTCCAAACATCGCCTCCGATCCGAAGCTATTCCATCACGTCAACGCATCCGTAAAAGCTCACTCACTGTTTGTGAGGGACATCGAATACGTTGTCCGAAGCGGGGAAGTCATCATCGTCGACGAGAACACGGGTCGCATGATGTTCGGCAGACGATTCTCGGACGGTCTCCACCAAGCGCTCGAAGCTAAGGAAGGCGTCCAAGTTCAACGCGAAAGCCAAACCGTCGCGGTTATCACCTTCCAAAACCTTTTCCGCCTCTACAACAAACTGGCCGGAATGACCGGAACCGCGAAAACTGAAGAGGACGAGTTCCGCAAGATCTACGGCCTCGACGTCGTCACCGTCCCGACCCATCGCCCGATGCTCCGAGCCGACAATCCGGATTTGATCTTCAAGACCGAGGAAGCCAAGTTCCGCGCGATCGCGTGGGAAATCCTGCGCCTTTACACGAAGCAACAGCCCGTCCTCGTGGGTACCAGGTCAATCGAAATGTCGGAAAAGGTCTCCGATCGGTTGAAGTCCGATATGTTGCAAAAGCTGCTCCTCGTGAACCGCCTGCGCCATTCGCTGGAGGTCGTGAAAGACCTTAAGAAGGATATGCGAGGGGAGGCCCAGGAGATCATCAACACGCCCTTGCAGGACACGGAGCGACAAACGATAACCGCCCTCATGTCGAGAGCGAATCTCCCGACCGATCCTCTGAAGGATCAAGATTTGCTGAACTGGGCGAGGGAGTACTGGAAGCTCCCCGAAGAGAACCTTGAGTTCCTCGCCGAAGCCTTGAAGCACGGCATTCCCCACAACGTTCTGAACGCGAAGTTCCACGAGCGGGAAGCCCTCATCATCGCCGAGGCAGGTCGTAAGGGCCAGGTCACGATCGCCACAAACATGGCCGGTCGTGGCGTCGACATCCTCCTCGGAGGACGGATTCAGGACGACCTCGTCAATCGCGCCCGCGATATGGACGAGAACGAGTACGACGAGTACACCGGAACCTACATATCCTATCGTCGAGGAGGAAACGAACGGGCAGTGCCGCCACTACCTCTGGACGACACCGAGCGACATGCGCTCGCCGAAGTCGTAACCGGGCTCGGCGGCCTCTACATCTTGGGCACCGAGCGACATGAGAGTCGCCGAATCGACAACCAGCTGCGAGGCCGCGCTGGCCGCCAGGGCGATCCCGGCGAATCGAAGTTCTTCGTCGCGCTGGAAGATCAACTTTGGAAGATCTTCAACGCGAACATGCTTGAAAATCCGCTCCTCAAAGCTTGGCCGCCGATGGAACAGGTCGACACCAAGTTTCTCAGCCGCATGATCGAAAAAACCCAAGAGCGCATCGAAAACCACTTCTTCGAAGCGCGGAAGCACGTGCTTGAATATGACGATGTCCTCAACGCCCAGCGCGAGCACATCTACGCGTGGCGTCGCGAAATCCTGATCGGCGAGAAGGACGTTCGGAAGGACCTGATCGAACAGATCGACCTGCTCATGTCCGACGTTTGCGAAAACGCGTGGATGATCGACGACAAGGAAGGGCGAGTCTTCGATTACGATGTCCTGTACGAGGACCTCTCCGAGTACTTCCCGATCATTGATTACACGACCCTTTCCGAACTGAAAGAGCACCA
>JBKJJL010000167.1:0-4582 GCA_046597875.1 Fimbriimonadaceae bacterium
GTTTGCCGCCGGTTCCCGAGGTCGAAGTTCTCGATCGCGCAGCGGTGACAGTGGTGATGGCGAGTGGCGGCTACCCAGGCTCGTATGCGAAAGGGAAGAGGATTGCGTTTTTGCCACTGAACGAATCAGCCGTCGTTTTTCATGCTGGCACCGCAGTTTCCGATGGCGAATTGGTGTCCTCAGGGGGTCGGGTTCTGGGCGTGAGCGAAATTGGGGCGAGTCTTGAAGTCGCTTGCGCAAAAGCGTACGCGGCAGTAGAGTGCATTTCGTTCGATGGCGCTTTCTGGCGAAGGGATGTTGGGATCTAGGATGGCCTATTCTCGGACCTCACGTCCGATCTGGGCAGATGTTCTCACGGCGCAGCGACTCATCGGAGATGTTTGCGCCTTCGACCCCTCTTAACTTCATCCTGGCAAGGACGTCCTTCGCGCGAGCCTGGTTAGCTCCCACACTTCCTGGCGTCTTTGCATCGAGGGACCGGACAGTGACCTCGACTCGTGCACCGGGTTCTAACGTAGGCAAGATCACTTCGATTTTGCCGCTCGCATCGACCGTTGCAGATTGGACCCATTCCTGGAACATACGTTTAGTATACGTCGGGCATTAGTGCCGCCGTCTCCACCTTCTTGATCTGCCAGAATCTTCCTCATGAAACTCCTTGTACTTGGCGGAACTCGGTTTGTGGGGCGGGCGATTGTGGAGGAGGCGCTGGCGAGGGGGCATTCGGTTACCGTCGTACACCGCGGGCAGACGGGGGATGCGATTTTTGGAGATCGGGTGGAGACGATTCACGCCGATAGGCTCGTGTCCTTGGACGCCCTGAAGGGGCGCACCTGGGATGCATGCATCGACACATGCGGCTACATTCCTCGGGCGATTCGGATTGCGGGGGACGCGCTCAAGGGCAACGTGGGCCACTATGCGTTTATCAGCACGATCAGTGTTTACGCAAATCGATGGCAAACCGGCAAACCCGTGGCGACGGAGGAAGCTCCACTCATGGAAGAAGGCGATCCAGAGAACGAGGAGATCAACGGGGAATCGTACGGCTATCTCAAGGTTCTTTGCGAGAGGGAAGTGGTGCGCCAGTTCGGTGACGGATCGTTCCTGCCGAGGCCGGGGATTGTGATCGGGCCGAACGACCACACGGATCGGTTCACCTACTGGGTCCATCGGATTGCAACGGAACCTCGCGTTCTGGTTCCTTCCGAAAAGGGTCATTTCGCGCAATGGATCGACGCGCGAGATTTGGCGGCGTTCACGGTCGGGGGAGTGGAAAGGAAGCTGGGGGGCGCCTTTTCCGTAGTCGGGCAGCCGATGCCTTTGCATGAACTTCTGGAAGAGATTCGGCGGGTTTTGAATACGAAGTGCGAGTTCGTGGAAGCCGACTTGGCGTCGGTCGGCGTGGAACCTTGGGCGGATTTGCCGCTGGTTATCGAGGCGGGGGATACGGCTTTTCAGCTCAATCCCGGGAAAGCTTTGGCAGCAGGACTAACGCCGCGCCCGGTTGAGGCGACGGTTCGAGATTTGTGGGAATGGTTTCAGACGCAGGGCAGGGAACCAATCGCGGGGATGAGCCGAGATCTGCACGACGACGTATTGGCGAAGGCTGCGATACAATAAGATTGATGATTCCAAAAGAACTCCAGACAGTGCTAAGTAAGGATGCTGAAGTCGTTCATGGCGCGATCTGTTTTGCTGGTACAAGGGTTCCCGTTCAGACCCTGATCGACTATCAGGAGGCTGGCCTTTCGACTGACGCTTATCTGACTGATTATCCGACCGTGAGTCGAACCAGCTTGGATCTCGTTTTGAAATACTTGGCACTTCAAAGCCGCCACTTGTTTGATCTGGATCAGGTTGCCTAGCATTGAAGGTCCTTTTCGATCAGTGTATGCCTGACACGCTGGCAAAGTCATTCGTCCACCTAGAGGTGGTGACAGCCCGGACGCACGGGTGGGATGAGCTGAAGAATGGCTTCCTCTTGCGTGCGGCCGATGAGGTGGGCTACGTTGCTTTAATAACGATTGATCGCGGATTCGAGTACCAACAAAATCTGACTGGATCGGGAATCGGCGTAGTCCTGCTGAAATGTCATCCCGCGACCTCAGAACGCTTGAGCCTGCTAGTTCCTCAAGCTGAACAACGCATTCTCGAAGGGGTAACGGGCCAAGTCGTGGTCCTGACGATCGATCGCGACGCCTAATGTTCGAGAATTTGTTTTTTCTGAACAGACCCGTCCGTTCCCAACTCGTAGACGAGCGGGACGCCTGTTGCTAACTCGACCTTCATGACTTCCTCGCCGCTGAGGTTATCTAGGCGCATGACGATGGAGCGGTTCGAGTTCCCGTGGGCGACTACGAGGACGTCTCGTCCTTTGCGGATGTCACCCATAATGCAGCGATCGAAGAAGGGAAGCGTCCGTGCGGCGGTGTCTTTCAGAGACTCGCCGTTGGGCGGGGCCCTATCGAAGCTCCGACGCCAGATGTGAACTTGCTCGTCGCCGTGGATCGCCCTGGTTTCGTCTTTGTCAAGGCCCTGCAAGTCGCCGTACATGCGTTCATTCAGGGCTTGGTCGCGGATGACGGGCATGTTCCATCCACGAATAGATTGGATGATATCAAGCGTATGCTGCGCTCGCCGTAAAACGCTCGTATAGGCGACATCAAACTTGTGACCCGCTAAGAGTTCCCCGGCCTTGCGCGCTTCGGCCTCGCCTTTTTCGGACAAGGGCACATCGACCCAGCCGGTAAAGCGATTTTGAAGGTTCCAGATAGACTGACCGTGACGGATAAGAACAAGTTGCGGCATGGGGGAAGGATACCGGCGATTTTCGATTTTCGATTTTCGAGGGGAGCGTAGTTTCTAGGAGCATTTCAAAATCAAAAATCAAAAATCCCGACCCCTCACAGATTCCTCACCAACCTGGCACTTCCGGGGCCCATTCTCCCGTAGTATGTCGCGGAATGAGGTCTGATCGGAGCAAACAACGGGGTAGGTTCTTCGTCCATACACCCAGCACCGCGGAGCAATCAGTTTGAGCAGTACGATTCCATCCCCAAGCGATCTCGGAATTCCGCATTTCGACCTCTCCGAGCAGAAGCCAGATCCGATGGCGATTGACTTGGTGCCCGGCGATTACGCGCTGAAGTTTCAGATTCTCCCGATTGGAGTCGAAGGTGGAGTACTGACGTGCGCAATTGGGTCGATTGACTCGCTTCAAGCGCTGGACGATCTCGGGATTCTCATTGATCGCCCGGTACGCCCCGTTCTGGCCGATCCACAGCTTATTCGCGACAAGATCGAGGAGCGCTTCCTCGAAGAAATCCTGTCCCACATGCCGACCGAAGACGGTGGGACGATTACAGACATCGACGATACGACCGACCTTGCCGACCTGCAAAAGATGGCGACGGAGACGGCCGTTGTCCAGATGGTCAACCTCATCTTTGCGCAGGCGGTACGTGACGGTGCGAGCGACATCCATATTGAGCCTTATGAGAAGGATGTGAAGGTTCGGTATCGAATCGACGGCATCCTGCGCGAGATGATGCGCCCGCCGAAGCGGATGCAGGCGGCATTGGTATCGCGTATCAAAATCCTCGGCGAAATGAATATCGCGGAGCGGCGGCTCCCGCAGGACGGACGCATCAAGCTGACGATCGCGGCGCGGTCCATCGACGTTCGCGTTTCGATTGTTCCAACTGTCTATGGCGAGCGCGCGGTCATGCGTATCCTCGACAAGACGACTGCGATGCTTGGCTTGGAAGAACTTGGGATGTTCCCCGACACTCTGGAGCGGTTCCGCAAGCTGATCAGCATCCCGTACGGAATCATTTTGGTTACTGGGCCGACCGGTTCGGGTAAGTCAACGACGCTGTACGCTTCTTTGCAAGAGATATGGTCTCCGACGACGAACATTCTCACGATTGAGGACCCCGTGGAGTATCAGGTTTCAGGCATCGGGCAGGTTCAGGTACGTCCGAATATCGGGCTGACGTTTGCGACCGGTTTGCGTTCATTCTTGCGGCAAGACCCAGACATCATCATGGTGGGAGAAATCCGCGATCATGAGACAGCGGAGATCGCGATTCACGCCGCTCTTACGGGGCACCTCGTCTTCAGTACGCTTCACACAAACGACTCTCCCGGCGCGATCACTCGGCTTCTCGACATGGGAGTCGAACCTTATCTAGCGGCTTCTTCGATTGTTGGCGTCGCGGCTCAGCGTTTGGTTCGAAGGAACTGCCAGAACTGTTCGAAACCGACAGACTATGACCCGGATGCCTTGCGAGCGGTGGGTATCACGGACGCAGAGGCTTCAACCGGAAACTTCATGATCGGCGCGGGCTGCGACAAGTGCGGTGGCAGCGGATACAAGGGGCGGCAAGGACTTTACGAACTTTTGATCATTGATGATCAGATTCGCCACATGACCGTTGAGCGATTATCGGCGGGCGTGATTAAGCAGTATGCGCTTGAGCACTGCAATCTGCGAACGCTCATCAATGACGGCAAAATGAATGTCCTCACTGGCAAAACGACGCCGCAGGAAGTCCTGCGCGTTTGCCAGAGGGAGGAG
>JBKJJL010000289.1:0-18329 GCA_046597875.1 Fimbriimonadaceae bacterium
GATACCTGGAACTGGTAGTAATCGCCAACCGCCCAACCATTGGAGTTGATCGAGTTGCCTGAGCCATTTCCGACAGGTGTGGACCATGCGGTCGTCGCGCTAGCGTGAAGCCCGCTACCTACGCCGGCACCAGCGTCAGGAGCCCAGCCACCATAAGCTGCTCCGGTGAAGTCACCAGGAGTGTTGACTTCAAACCCCCACGAGGCGATGACTACTGCCTGCGATGCCGCAACCACGCCCATAAACGCAAATGTTAATAATGTCTTTCTCATAATCCTCTCTCCAGCCCCGCTCAATAAAGCGATCGCGCGATGAGAAGAGTATAACGCCCCCACCCCCAACGCGACCGCAATCAGGTGTTAATCCGGCACATTTACCGGGTGTTTCTTAACCTCACCCAAACACCTATGGAAGATCGAAGCTCAGTTGCCGTCTTGGGCCTTTGCGGGCGCTTCCGCCTTGCCGGCAGTCTGTGGGCGCTGGGCGGTGACATCTTCGACCTTCGTTCCCGATTTCATCTGGATACGCAGCACGCCCTCATCGGCGGGGTTCGGATAGTCCCACTTAATCGCGCTTCCATTGCCTGAGGCGTGCAGGCTCTCGGCGTAGAGCGGCCGGGCTTGTATGGGATCGGCATAGAGGATATTCCTTGAAGGCCCCCATGACGCGGACGTGGTTGTGATTTCATAGCGATCGACGATTAGGCCGTTCCACTTCACGTTGCGCTGGAGGGAGAGGCCCTTCCGATCTGCGCTTTTCCACCAGCCCAAGCTGGCTTCGCCCAGAACGCTCTTTGAATTGATTTCGGCGGCGGTGGACGTCCAGATTTGAGCTTTGCCCTCATTTGGGAAGTAGGTCAAGGTGCGAATGCCATTACAGGCTTGCTCGTAGTTCGATTGGATGTAATGCCACTGATTGCCTTTCACATAGCCGCGCCAGATCTTTGGAGTCCGCTTGCTTCCTTTAACCCAGTAGGGGGTGACGTGGAAGAGGACGTCCGATCGGCTGTGGGCTTGGACGAGGTGGTCAAGGGATGTTTCCGCGGCCGAGGTTCTCGGAAGTGCGGCGATGACGACGATTCCCAGGCCCCCGCAGGCGGCGAGCGCCTTCCAGGCCCAGGGCTTCGTCCACGAGGGCGTGCCGGCGATCATTTGCTCCACCAGCCCGGCGGGAGGGTTCGGCATGGTCTGGGCTTTCAGCCCGGCGATCCCCATTTCGATTCTGTTTTCATTGTGTTTCAAGTGCATGTTCTCCATTAAAGTTCTCTCCTTCCAGTGCATCGCGCAGCAGTTTCCTCGCATGAAACAGTCGCGATTTGACGGTTCCGACTGGCTTGCCTAGAACCTTTGCGACGTCTTGCAGCGAGAGTTCTTGAACTTCGTGCAAGAGGAACGCCTCCCGGTGCTTTGCTGGCAGCTGATGCAGGGCATCGAGCAAGTTGGCCGCGTCCAAGCACGCGGCGAACCCAGGCTCATGCCGTGCCAGCGTGGGGCTGAGGTGCTCGGTTTTGCGTTGTCGGCGTTTCCAATGCGTGTATTCGTGAAAGGCGACGCGATGGAGCCATGTTCGCAGGGACGATTGCCCTTTGAAGGAGCCGACCTGGCAGCGCACTTTGAGAAACGTCTGCTGGGTCAAGTCCTCCGCGTCTTCGATTCGCCGGGTGAGGTGGCGCATAAAGCGCAGGACGAAGGCGTAGTGCTCGTGCACAAACGATTCCATCGTCTGAGGATCTCCGTCGGCGATCTTTCGTGCGGTTTCGAGGTCGTTCACGTCTTGGTTTTGCCTTGCTCGAAAAGGTCGAACGCAGACTTAGAGCCGGATGGAGGGGGAAAGGTTTATTCGGACGTTTTGATCCCGAAGGAATCCCAGACGATAGCCCCGGCGTCGACTCCCGGAGACCCGGGGATGCGCCCGCCCACCAATGCACTGCAAAGGGGTGCCAGAAGCCTCACTTGCGACCCATTCGAGTTCATCGGCGGGAAGGGAGCGCGCAGGCAACTTACTAATTTGGGTTACCATTACGTAGTCTAATACCCTCGCCCTTCTCTGCTCATTTTTTCGTGAGTTCCATCACTCACACGATCTAGACCGCTCCCCGCCGTTGTCGTAGAAATGGTCCAGATAATCGCTTGGATTCAACGTGCTCACCCGCATCAAGGAATAGACTTCGGTTCCATCGCCGATCTCCTCACCGAAGACATTGAATGCACTGGCAAAATCGAGAGCCCGGCAATTATTGGCCTCTGCGTATTCGCGTGCGAAAACCTCTCCCCTCGCGATGGCTTCGTCATCGCCAGAAGCCGTGATTAGGATCACCCGTTCTTCATAAACGTTCTCCCCTTGAATTTTATGCAGAAAAACGTATTTGACACCGTACCAGGGCTCATTATTGGTAGCCATCTTTCCTTCACCGATCATAACCTTAGCTTGTGATGGATTCTTATCGACGGGGCCGAATCCTGCCTATTGGAACAAACCAAATGAGGAGAAGCTACGAAGACGGCGACCATCCTCAGGGAGTCGAAAGTGATGCTAGGCGCTCGGAAATATCGTCATACCAGACAAAAGATTCGATAAACGGCCGTATCAGAAGCGCGCCCAGGCACACGATAGTCGTGGACGGCCTTACGATGAATGATCCTATCCGCCGATCCCTCTCGCTATTCCACACCATCGCAAGCTTCCTAATCCAACGTTCAGTTCATAACGTCCCGCGGAGCGCTTGCTCGCGTTCGATGCTCTCGAACAGCGCCTTGAAGTTCCCCTTCCCGAAGCTCTTCGCGCCTTTGCGGTGGATGATTTCGTAGAACAGGGTCGGGCGATCGGTTACCGGCTTGGTGAAGATCTGGAGCAAGTAGCCCTCGTCGTCTCGGTCCACCAAGATGCCCAACTCGGCGAGCTCGTCGATGTTCTCGTCGATCTTTCCGACGCGGTCTTCTAGCATCGCGTAGTACGTTTTTGGCACATTCAAGAACTGAATTCCCCTCGCCTGGAGCCGAGAAACGGTGTGGATGATGTCATCCGTCCGCATCGCGACGTGCTGCACGCCTGCGCCTCCGAAGTACTCCAGATACTCATCAATCTGGCTCTTCTTCTTGCCCTCGGCGGGTTCGTTGATCGGGAACTTCACGCGCCCGTTTCCGCTCGCCATCACCTTCGACATGAGGGCGGTGAACTCGGTGCTGATGTCGTTGTCATCGAAGCTGATGAGATTCTTGAACCCGAGAACATCCTCGTACCACTTGACCCAACGGTTCATTTGGCCGAGCTCAACGTTGCCGACGCAGTGATCGATCTCGACGAGGCCAATCGGATCGCCAGGCTGATTTTCCTCGCGGAATCCGGGGAGGAAGTGGCCCTTGAACTGATCTCGATTCAACAGCGTGTGGATGGTGTCGCCGTAAATCTTGATGCTCGCCATGCGAACTTTGCCGTTGTCATCTTGGAGCCAGAAGGGTTCACGGGCAGATTCTGCGCCTCTCGAAACGGCAGCATTGTAGGCCCAATCGACGTCGTCCACTTCGAAGGCGATGTCTTGGACGAAGTCGCCATGAAGGGCGATTTTCTCGGCCATTGGGTGACCAGGGCGAACCGGCGCGGTGAAGAGAAGGCGCAGATCGTTCTGTTCGAGTAGGTAGTCCACCTCGTGGCGCAGGCCGGTTTCGAGCCCGTGAAATCCGGTGATATCGAACCCGAATGTGTTCTGATAGAAAAAGGCCGCTTGGCGGGCGTTGTTCACGTAGTGGCGAACGTGGTCGACGCGACGAATGGGAAAGCTGTCTATGCTCATCGTTGTTTCCTTGGTCTTGTTGCTCGCCCCAATTTCCCTTACGCGGGAATACGGTCGATCGGGCAACGAAGAGCGATTTTATTTTAGCATCTCGTGGCGGGGACACTCCTGTCCCCGTTCATAAAAGCTGAACTGCAAAGTTGAGTTGCGGATCCGGAACCACGGATGGGACACAGATCATGGACAGGATCAACACAGATAATGCACGATGCGTGCAAATCTCCCCCAGTTAATCCGTGCTAATCCGTGTTTCCGAATCTTAAGGGTCGCTACTTTTCGAGAGCTTTCCAGGTGATTTCGAGGCGATGAGGGGAGAAATCGCCTCCCGGCAGGAACGCATTCTCGACTGTCATCTTGCCAGAGCGAAGAGTTCCATCGGCGGCGCAGATGCCGGTGCCTTTTGCTTGCATTCCACCATGCTCTTTGAAAGAGAACTGAATCGCATTTCGTTCCTTTGAGGGTTCAGCAATCCTGCTGCAGGTTGCCGTCGCGCTGGGCCACTTTTGATTTCCTTCCCACTTAAACGACTGTCCGGGAGTCGGAATCTGGACTAGCCGCCAAAGCCGATAACTGCTGGTTTCATCGTGGGCGGGCTCGCGAGTGGGATTCTTGAACGCGTCTCGAACGGTCCATGTATCGGAAAGAACTTCCTGGGGCAGAGGCAACTTTTGCCCATCGAGGAGGTTCTCCAAGAGCGTGCTAGAAACCGCCAAGGAGCCCGATGCCTTGATTTCATAGGCTTCGCGCCATTTATAAACCTGAGATTCGGAGGGATGCGAGACGGATCTAAACTCGTACGTAACCTCGGACTTCCAGCTATCTCCAGGCACATGCGGAAAGAAGTCTTGGGCGAGAAACAGAATCATTTAATCTCCAATCGGGGTTTCATCGGGGCGGCGGTAGCCTTGCTTGCGAGCCAGTTCCTCGCGTCCAAGCGCGGATTCGTACTTCGCACGTTGCCGGGTTAGGTCTGCCTTTTTGTCTTCCGCTGCGCGCATTTCTTTGATTGAATCATCCGCCAGACGTCGCTGCTCGCCGTACACCTGCCACGGTTTCAAGCTCAACATGATGCCCGCGACAATCGCCGTTCCAGCGATCGCGAGGTTCCAAATTACCTTGCTTTTCATCCTTAATCCACCTTTCGAACCATGATCAGGTTCGTGTTTCCCGGCGTCCCTGCCGGTACTCCTGCCGATACTATCACAATATCCCCAACTTTCAGACGCTTTCGCTTAACAAATGCGTCGATCGCGTTGTCAATCTGCTCATCCGTGCTTCCTGGAAGTGCCATGTGAACCGCCTCGACCCCCCACACCACCGACATCTGCCGATAAGTGAACGCGTTCCACGTGGCGCAAAAAATGGGCGCAGGAGGACGGAACTTGCTGACCAAGCGCGCGGTTTGGCCGCTGGTCGTCGTGGTAAGGATCGCCTTCGGCCGGATCATCGCGCTTATCTGGGCGGCCGCCAAAGAAATGGCCTCACTTTCTCCGGTTCTTCCCGTAGGATGGAGCAGCGGGCGATTGTCAAAGAGAGTTTCCGCGCGTGAAGCAATGCGGGCCATGTACCGAACTGCTTCGATTGGATACGCGCCGCTTGCGGTTTCTCCGCTGAGCATGACCGCGTCCGTGCCGTCGAGGATGGCATTCGCGACATCGGTGGCTTCGGCTCTCGTCGGACGCGGTGCATGAACCATGCTTTCCATCATCTGGGTCGCGGTAATAACCGGCTTTCCCACTCGGCGCGCTTCAGCGATGATCTTCTTCTGGGCGATCGGCACTTCTTCGATATCCATTTGCAGGCCCATATCCCCCCGGGCGACCATGATCAAATCGGCGACCCGAGTGATGTCCACGATATCTCGAACCGCGTCCCGCGTCTCGATCTTCGCGCAAATCTTGATGCCCTTCCGCCGGGCATCGACAAGCTCCTTCAGCTGGAGGATGTCGCTCTCGCGATGCACGTAACTCAGCGCGATGAAATCTACGCCTGCCGCACAAGCTTCATCAAGATCGATGAGGTCTTTCGGGGTGAGGCAGGATGTGTGGAAGACCTTTCCGACCAGGGTCACGCCTTGCTTCGTTTTGACGGTGCCTCCCGAGATCGCGCGGGCGGTGAAGTTTTCGCCTTGACGTGGCCCGAGCCGAAGCTCAACGTCTCCGTCGGCAAGGAGGAGGCGCCCACCCGGCTTCATTTCAGCAAGAATTTCCGATTGGCTCAGGACAAGCCGAGCCGTCGGTCCGATGGTCGTAGGCTCCCCCACCCGCAGTTCCACGACTCCGCCTTCGAGTACGCCAAGGCGAAACTTCGGCCCCTGGAGGTCGGCAAGGATCCCCACCGGGCCGATGTCTCGGCTGTATTTACGGATCCATCCGATCCACTTTTTTCGGGTTACCCAATCGCCGTGGCTGCAGTTGATCCGCGCAACATTCATCCCCGCGGCAACGAGTTGCCGAATTTTGACTTCGCTGTCGACCGCGGGCCCCAGCGTGCAAACAATCTTGGTTCGTCGGGTCACTGGAGGTTAGGACGGATGGGTGCTTCCGAAAGGGGCTTTGATTAGGGTTTCCAGTGCAGAGTTTCAGGACGGGAAAAGTTGGTCTGTCCTGTGACTGCAGAGAAGTTGCCGCCGACACCATGACGTACAGCAAAGGATTCAATCCCGCCGTGCGCGTTCGGATCCTCCGCTTCCGTTTCAAAGATCATGGGGGTCTTAACGACGTCTTCGACGGCGGCAAGATTGACGAAAGATAAGGCCGAGTTGAAGCCGTAGCTGATTAACAACTTCCCCCTAAAGCATCGCTCCGTGTGCACCGCATAAGGCGTGCATAGGGTATGCCAGTTTTGAGCGGGTGGGAATCGTTCGTCCCAGTCTGCTAAATAGGCATTTAGGCTGTTGCCCAGATTCCTTGTGTTACGTACGCAGTTCGTTCTGCCTTGGGCTTCCCTCGCGCTTGCGAAAACGGGAAACAGTCCGCCAAATGCACAGAATCCTATCAACCCGAATGACGCCATCCCAATGGCATAGTTGCGCCGAGTTCCAGGCTCGGCAAGTCGTAATGAACCAACACAACATCCGATGCCGGTCGCAAGAAAGATCCAGCCCAAAAACGTGCTCAAAGGAGTGCTCCCCTTGCTGGCGATCAGGATGCCGCTGAGGCTGAAAAGGGCGACGCCTGCGAGAATCAGGAACGGCCGAAGGAAGCCTTTCACATCGTTAGGACGGTGAATCGCCTCGCTTCGTTCTGAGGCCGGTTTCAGTCTAAAGCAGCTTGGCAATCGCGCTCATAACTTCTTCATGCTCCGCGTGCCGCCCGACTTGCTTCTTCGAGAATACTAAGACGCCATCTGCCTCAACATCAAAAACGCCCCCGCCCGAAGGCACGAGCTCGATCGCGGCCACCTGGTGAGGCGTGCGAATCGGACTCTTGAACCGTTGAACAATCGCGTCCGCCAAACTGACGGCCCTCGGAGTGTAGTCTCACTCAACGCAAAACGTGATGCGAATACGCATGAGAGAGTGTAGACCGGATTTTCGATTCTTGATATCGTAGCCGCCGGTTGGCGCGCCGTCTTGGCCTCCTCAGGGAAGTATGTGAGAGCCGAGATACGCGCCACAATAGCAACCACATGGCCGACCGCTTTTGGCAGGGATTCTTCGACGAGCACGCCCCGTTTTACATGCAGAACCCCTTCACCGCCAACACGCGGGCGGAGGTGGAGTTCTTGCTTGATCTCATCCAACCGATGCCGGGGGCAAGGTTTCTCGACATCGGATGCGGCACCGGGCGTCACTCCGTCTTGCTCGCGAAGGCGGGATTCCAAGTTACGGGCCTCGATCAAAGCGAGGGCATGCTCAATGAAGCTCGGAAAGCCGCTGAGGAGGCCAGCGTTGATGTGGAATGGATTCACGCCGACGCGACCCAGTGGCAGCCCGACTTGCTCTATGATCACGTCATCTGCTTATGCGAAGGTGGTCTCGGACTTCCCGGACCGAACCTCGATCCGATCAGCCACGACCTCGCGATCCTCCGCCTCGCCTACAACGCTTTAAGGCCCAACGGAATGTTTGTCACCACCGCGATGAACGGCTACGCGCTAATTCGCCAAATGACCGACGAGCACATTCAAGGTGGCCAGTTCGACCCCGCCACCATGCTCGCGAACTACGAGGACGAATGGGAGTTGCCGGAAGGCAAGCGACTCATGCACGTGTACGAACGCCAGTTCATCCCGCCCGAAATGGTCGCGATGCTTCGATTTGTCGGATTCGAAGTTCAGCACGTGTGGGGCGGAACCGCGGGCGATTGGGGCAAGCGACCGGTCAAGCTCGACGAAGTCGAGGCGATGTACGTGTGCCGAAAGGTTTAGGTCCTCCACGCATTGAGTACGTGGATGGCTCCACGAGTTTGTACGTGTGCTGCCTCTATTAACTCAATGGCGTCAACAAGGTCGATATCGCTCATATGCCGTTTGGGCTTCTGCTCGATGTATATGAGGAATATCCCCGAATGAGTTGGATTTTGACTTGCGAGCTGGATGAAGTCATCTATATTCTTCGTCAGCACCACCCGTTTGTTCGCGATGGCAAACTGAAACACCACCGAGTCCGGCTCCCCAGCCAAGCCAGCTTGATTGACAGTCTGCACATCGTGCCCGGCGCTACGAAGGGCACTCGTTAAAGAACGCGATTGTGTGTCTTCATCGAGGAGTAGCTTCAACATCCACTCCGGACGCTAATAGCCTCGTCCGCTCTTCTTGAGCTTCCATTTCAATGAGGGATGAGTGGTCGCAGCAGTATCGGATCGCCTCATCCACCGCTTGAATCGGAATGTCCCAGTTTTCGGCGGTCTGTTGTACCGTTAGCTGGTTTGCCTGCATATCCGCACAAACGTGGGACGCCATCAGCTTCTTGCGACCCTTGATAAAGAGTTGCCTACGCCAAGGATGCGGCCTATCGGTGAGATAAACCCAGCCAGTCGTCGTGCTTTGGAATTCGGGAATCAGAATCTGCGTCGAGTTTCCCGCAGAGTCCACGGTAACCAAGCGCTTGCCAGACTTCAGCTCTGAAGCGATGGCAATGACGAGCTGAGACGCCCGCAAAACTGCGTCCTTAATGGTGGGCGCGTTAAGGTGAACACGAACCGCTTCAAGCTGGGCCGCTTGCTCGGGATCGACGTTAAAGTTTTGCCTTTTGCTCTCGGTGGCCATGAGTATGATATGAGTATACCATACTCACGATGAACTCATCCGGTTCCACAATAGGGGCTCCGTTCACTAGAGCCTGCAATGCTTCTTCAAAGTTAGCCTCAAAGAGCTCCATGAGACTGCGGTTGCTTACGTTGCCGCATGTGACCAAAAGTAGCTGCGGAGGCGGTCCTCTACGCAAACAAATCTCCCGAAAGTCCTTATCTTTGGAAATGATCACGTGGCCAGGCTCGCGCAACGCGGTCAAAACATCACCATCCAGTGCTTCATGCAAGTTGCACGTTCTGAAGGTCTGAGCCGGATGTTCACGCTCAGCGAGCCACACCCCGATCCTAAACGGAATGTGCACGTCCAACCAGAAATTCATGCGGCGACTTGTGGAATGGTCGATCTTTCCGCCGCGTACCAAAGGCAAGCACGTAAGTCTTCAGTTTCCAAGAACGGAAAATCCTCTAGAATCTCAGCCTCGGTCACGCCATCCGCAAGCATCTCCAAGACGTCAACAACGCGCATGCGCATTCCTCGGATGCATGGTTTCCCACCGCACAAGCCAGGTGTACTTGTAATCCGCGTTAAGAGTTCGAGCTTCTCACTTGCAGACATTTCAACATTATGATACGACACATCTTTGGAAATCAGTACCATCCCGAACTTGAAATCCGTTCACCAATGCCTCAAGCCAACGAAACCGCGGCACCGCGAGCGTTCACCGCCGCCCAGTCGATGCACTGCATGTAGGCATCAATGTACTTCGCCCGCGCCGTCTGGAAGTCCAAATAGTACGCGTGCTCGTAAACGTCCATCGCGAGGAGCAAGGTGTGGTTCCAGATCGGAAAACTGTTCTGCGCGTCGCCGATGTAATTAAACACCCGCTTCTCCGCGTGATCGTAGGCTAAATAAACCCACCCCCGACCAGCAATGCCCGTCGCCTTGAACTCGGCGGCCCATTTCTCAAACGAGCCATAGGCTTCGTTGATCAGTTCGGCGACTTTTCCGGTAGCCGGACCGCCGGTTCCACCCAAAGTCTCAAAGTAGACGTTATGGTTGATGTAGCCCTCGTAAGCGAACGTGTAGTCCACCTTTAGAGCTCGCATCTGAGAGTAAATCTGGTTTGCCTTCGCGGGGTCTACTTCCATTTCGGCGAGCGCCTTCCGGATCTCGTTGGTCTTGTTCGCGTAGCCTTGCCAGAGCTTCAAATGTTCGTCGTGAGTTTTCCGGCTGATGCCGTGGGCTTCGGAGGTGTAAACCTTTTCGGGAATGGCTTGAGGGACGGCTACGAGTTTCGCTTCCATGGTGTCTTCCTTTCGATTATAGAACGTGACGGGTCCGACTACGAGTCCAGCGGCGCTGAGGATAAGCAGTTCGCGGCGGCTGAAATCGTCGTACATCGGTCCCCTCGCTATTCTACGCGTAGATTAACCTAACGTGTCCTGTACAAGTTTGCTCAGATTGTCTACCGCGGTCGAAAGTGGAGGCTCGAGGGGCAGGCGCAGGTCCGGCCTGGGCAAGATTCCCCACCGATGCAAGAGCGCCTTGTGAGTTGCCGGTTGTGGGTTCGCCCGAATCGCCTTCAAAACCGGTTCCATCAGTTCAAATCGAGCATCGTCCCCGGTCGCAGCCGCCAGAACAAGGTGCTGCGGGATCACGTTCGAAGCCCCGCTTATCGAGCCGTTCCATCCGGCTTTCAGGGCTCGGCAAAGCAAGGTCTCGTCGCCCATGTACAAAGTCTGTGGCACGGCTTGGCGATAGCTCGACAGGTTCGATTCCTCCCCGCTGCTGTCCTTGACTCCCGCAAATTTCTCGTGCGTGCTCAGCCTGCAAAGGAGTTCCGGCGTTAATGTAAATCCAGTCCGTTTTGGAAAGTTGTAAACGATCACCGGAACCGGAGAACGATCCATCACGAACCTAAACCATCCCTCAATTCCCGCCTCGCTTGCCTCTCGAAAATAACCCGGCGGCATCAAAAGCACCGATTTGCCCCCCGCATGGAATGCCTGCTTGCAGAGCCAAACCGCCTCGTCACTGCTGGGCGTTGCAATCCCCAGAATGAGCTCCAGGCTCCCCGCCAAGGGAGCCGCACCCAGGATCAAATCACGCTTTTCGACCGCACTTAGCGACGGACCTTCGCCATTCGTTCCCGCCAGCACAACGCCCGCGCAGCCGGCGCTCTCGAACCACGCGAGGAGCTTCGCAACCCCAACAAAATCGATCCGGCCCTTCTCGTCGAAGGGGGTCACCGCGGCGGGATAAATCACGAGGAGATCTCACGGATTGGAGTGATCGTAATCGCCTTGATCTTCCCCGCCTCCACGTGCACTCCGAGGCTCAGTTGCGGATAGCATAGGAATAGTAATGAGAATACAGCGACTATTCGTCTCAAGTTAGGGATGCCTCCGGGGTGTTGCTTGAGGCTTTGGACGCACTGCGTTTCAAACCGCACAAGCGAATTGTAGCGCGTCGGTAGGTATTGGGGTCGCCAACTCGTGGTCTCCCCTGTTCGTGCCCTTTAGCCTATTTTCATGGTTCATCCGGAATGCCCTAAAACACCGGCTCAAACCTTCCCGTAACGTACGCCCGACCTGTGATGAACGGGATAACCTGATTTCCCGTAAGTTCGTATCGAGCAAAAAACACGCCCCCGGAAACCGACTCGTTACGCCAAATCTCACCTGGCAGAAGCTTGCCGTGGTGGGCCAGGGACGCGAGCTTCGCGCTCGTCCCGGTGCCGCAAGGCGAGCGATCGTAGGCTTTCCCGGGGCAGAGCACGAAGTTCTTCGAACCGCCTTCCTGGTACGCGAACAACTCAATGTGGTCGATGTCCGCGCCGTCTCTGCCCGTGATGCCATGATTTCGAAGGGATTCACGGATAGCTTTTGTATAAGTTATCAAACTATCAATGCTATTCATATCGATCAGAGAAAGAGGCACTTCCTGCAACCAAAACCAGTTGCCCCCGTACGCGATTTCACCGTGGATGACTTCTCCTCCCAGCTCGATCGAAGCCGAGGCATGAAAGTAACTCGGAACGTTTTGAATCGTGATCGCCCGCGAATCGGGCTCGAAAAATGCCTCAACCAGACCCGCGGGGGTGTCCAAACGAACGGTTCCCGAAGGTGCCAAGCCCATGAATCTGAGCGTCTCCGCCACTCCGATCGTCCCGTGCCCACACATCCCCAAATAACCTGCATCATTGAAGAAAATCACCCCGGTCGGAGTCACGCCATTAGAAATAAGCAGCGCTCCCACCATCGCGTCGTAACCTCGTGGCTCACAGATCAACTCGGTCCGCAAATGGTCGAACCGAGCCGCGAAATCCGCCCGTTTCTCGACCAACGTGTCCCCCCGCAGGGCAGGAAATCCGGAAACAATCACCCGGGTGGGTTCGCCCTCCGTGTGAGAGTCGATGATTTTCAGGTCCTTTGGAAACGGCAGGGAACTCGCCATCGGCGGTAACTTTATCCTATGCGATTGCGAAGTTACTTGGGCGGGCATTTTGTTCAGACGAACGGCGATCTCCAGCAAAGCCTTAATCCGTCAAAGCCTGACGATATCGTCGCCGAATTCGGTGCAGGATCTGCTGAGGACGCCAAAGCAGCCGCAACCGCGGCCCACGACGCTTTCGTGCTCTGGAGAAAGACGTCCGGAGTGGCGAGAGCCGAGTTCCTCCATCGTTGGGCGGCCGTTATCGCCGATAAAAGTGAGCAGCTCGCACAGGCAACGGCCCGCGAGGTCGGCAAGCCGATCTCCGAAGCCCGAGGTGAAGCCGCCCGATGTGTGGCCATCCTCCGATATTTTGCCGGAGAAGCGCTGCGAGAAAGCGGCGAAGTGATTCCTGCCCAAACCCACGGGCCCCTCCAGTTCTCGCTCCGACAGCCGCTGGGTGTCTGCGCGTTAATCACTCCCTGGAACTTCCCGCTCGCCATTCCGATGTGGAAAGCCGCTCCCGCCCTCGCGTTTGGCAACACCGTTATCCTAAAACCCGCCGAAGCCGCCTCGCAGGTCGCCTATCTACTATCCGAAACCGCCCAAGACGCAGGGCTCCCGAACGGCGTGTTCAATGTCCTGTTCGGAACCGGGGCAAATGTTGGAGAGGCTCTCCTTCACCAACCCGAAGTTAAGGCGATGTCGTTCACGGGGTCGCAAAAGGTTGGACTTCACCTGGCCGAACTCGCCGCCCGCCAGAATGTGAAATTCCAAGGAGAAATGGGCGGCAAGAACGCAGCGATCGTGCTCGCGGATGCGGACCTGGACCAAGCCGCTGGTCTGATCGCCGGAGGCGCTTTCCGATACGCGGGCCAGAAGTGCACCGCGACGAGCCGCCTCATCGTCGTTCGATCCGTTGCTGACTCCCTTCTAGAGAAGGTTCAAGCCCTGGCAGATGGGTTCATGCTTGAGCCGGTTACCGATCCGAAATGCGCGATCGGACCCCTGATTTCGGCCGCATCTCGGGATAAAGTCAGCGCCGCCTTAGGCTCGAACGCACCTGCAATTCTAACCAGCGAAGGCTTCTTCATGCCGCCGACGATCGTCCGAGGATTAGCGCCTCAAGATTCCCTCGCCCAGCAAGAGCTCTTCGCGCCCGTGCTGGTCTCCATCGAGGTCGATACCTTCGAAGAAGCGATCGCCGCCGCCAACGCCACCGAGTTCGGGCTGAGCGCAGCCTTGTTCACCAAGGACATACCAAGCGCTTTGAAGTACATTGACCAGATCGAGGCAGGGCTCGTGCGGGTAAATGGCGACACGACCGGAGTGGACCCCCACGCCCCGTTCGGAGGCATGCGAGGCAGCTCTACCCATTCCAGAGAACAAGGCCCCGCGGCAAGAGAGTTCTACACGGACGTCAAAACCGTGCAGATCAACGGATGAAACTCACGCTTCCGCCAGGTTAAACCGAATGTCCTTGTCAATCCTTCCCGCTCGGATTTCGCTTAGGTGAACTGACTGGATGCTGGGTCTCTTAAGGAGCGCGTGTAGGTAGAGCTCCAGTTCCTCAGCTTCGTCCCGCGTAAGGGAGATCGCCAAATCCTTTAAGTTGCCCGCGTGCTCGTAATCCGTTATTCTCATCGTCTTCTCCTTTCATCTAAATCAAGTGACGGGAGGACAGACGATGTAGATTTCCGGAAGTTGTGAGGGGAATATGAGGATCTGTTAGCTTTGGTTCTCGCGCGCAACCGCTTCGCTCTTAAAGCCCTGCGGCAACAACTCGCGAAGCGTGACCGTTCGCTGCCCAACATCTCCCACCAGCTCAATCGGCAAATCAGGATCGGCAAACTCTGCGATCGACTGCAGGCAGATTCCGCACGGAGTTCCGCCATCGAGGGTCACCACCGCCAAAGCTGTAATCCTGCGACCACCCGCCGCGATCATCGCCCCTATCGCGTGCCGCTCCGCGCAAATGCACCCGCCGTAACTGATGTTCTCGACATTGCAGCCGACGAAAACCCGCCCCTGCTCGTCCCGAATGGCTGACCCCACCAGATACCCCGAATAAGGCGCGTAGGCGTTCAGGCGAACCTCTCGCGCAGCATCCAACAAGGCAACATCAGAGGTCAAACGTAACCCCCTGGGCTAGGGCCGGTATTTCGCGCCCGTAGAATGTCGTGCTCGTTTGCCTTCGCATGTAAGCCCGCCAAGCGTCACTGCCCGACTCACGACCGCCTCCCGTTTCTTTCTCGCCCCCAAAAGCCCCGCCAATCTCGGCTCCGCTCGTTCCGATGTTCACGTTCGCGATGCCGCAATCGCTGTTCTGCTTGAAGTATTCCGCCTCACGGAGGTCGGTCGTCATGATCGCCGAACTGAGCCCCTGAGGAACCGCATTGTGAATCTGCAGCGCCTCCTCCAAAGTATCGTAAGGGATCACATACGTAAGGGGGGCAAAAGTTTCATCATAAAGCGTCGCGGTCTGCTTTCCAAGCCGAACTAGCGCGGGATGCACGTAAAACGCTGCTTCATTCGCCTCCAACATTCTCTGACCGCCGACGACCTCGACCGCCTCGCCTTTCACCCGATCCAAGGCCGCCTGCATCCCGTTAAAGGCCATTTCATCAATCAACGGCCCGACCAGCGTGTTCGAATCCAGCGGATCACCCACTTTGTTCGCCCCAATCTGCAGGTAGGCCGATTTCAAGGTCTCGAAAACCTTATCGATGATCGAACTGTGCACGATCACCCTCCGCGTGGACGTACACCTCTGCCCCGCCGTGCCGACCGAGCCAAACAGAATCGACGGCACCGCAACTGCGAGATCCGCCGAAGGCGTGATGATCATCGCGTTGTTGCCTCCCAGCTCCAGCAAGGATCGTCCGAACCTGGCGGCGACTCGGGGGCCAACCGATCGGCCCATGCGGGTGGAACCCGTCGCGCTGATCAGTGGCACTCGCGTGTCGTCTACGAGCGCACTGCCTTGATCGGCGAAGCCGAGGATCACCTGGCTCAAGTTCGCCGGTGCCTTGCCGAAGCCTTTCGCGACTTCCTCAAAGAGATGTTGGCAAGCGAGGGCGGTGAGCGGGGTCTTCTCGCTCGGCTTCCAAATGCACGAATCGCCGCAGACGAGGGCTAGGGCCGAGTTCCAGCACCACACCGCGACCGGGAAGTTGAACGCGCTGATGATCCCCACCGGCCCTAACGGAAGCCAGTTTTCGTGCATCACGTGGTTCGGCCGCTCGCTTGCGATCGTTAAGCCGTACAACTGCCGCGAGAGCCCGACCGCGAAGTCGCAGATGTCGATCATCTCCTGAACTTCCCCGCGCCCTTCCGAGAGAATTTTCCCGCATTCCACCGTCACCAGCCACGCGAGTTCTTCTTTCTGGCTTCTGAGGGCCTCCGCGTAGAGCCGCACCAGCTCGCCCCGAATCGGGCCTGGTACCTGCCGCCAAGCCTCAAACGCTTCGACCGACTTGCCGATTTTCGCCTTGACGTCTTCTACAGAATCGGCCCTCAGCGAAGCCAGTTGGGCCCCGTCAATCGGGGAAAGGACGCTGATATCGCCACCCACGTAGTGGGAAAGATTTGGAATAAGTCGGAGAAGCCGTTCGCGGTGATGAGTCACGCCCCAAGGTGTACCCGGACTGGGCCCTGGAAGGTGGATTCTGCTAGCCTGCAAATCTGATTGCTCAGGCCGGGCGCCAGCGGACGTCCAAGTCCTTTACCGCTTTCGTTTCATCCAGCCGTCCCACAATCTGAGAACTGGGTGCCTGATGCAAGAGTTCGGGACTTTCCTGCGCTTCCTTGCAAATCGCGATGAGGGCATCACAAAACGCGTCGAGTGTCTCTTTCGCTTCGGTCTCCGTCGGCTCGATCATGAAACACTCCGGCACGATGAGGGGGAAATAATTGGTTGGCGGGTGGAAGCCGTAGTCAATGAGCCGCTTTGAAATGTCGAGGGCACGAACGCCGTTTTCCTTCTTGTATTTCTCCGCGGTCAGGATGCACTCGTGCATACACGGGCGATCGTGGGCCGGCGGAAGCACTTCCTTCAATCGCGCCTGGACGTAGTTGGCGTTGAGCACGCTGTAACGCGAAATGTTCGCGATCCGCTCCTTGCCGTAAGCGCTGAGGTAGGTATAGGCGCGAACCTCCATGAGGAACTGGCCGAAGTAGCTGCTTACGCGACCGATGGATTGGGGGCGGTCCGAATCGAACACGATCTTGCCGTCTTTCTTCAGCACGACTGGGCCCGGCATGAATGGTTCCAGATGCTTTTGGAGGCCAATCGCACCGCATCCGGGGCCGCCGCCTCCATGAGGAGTGCTGAACGTTTTGTGCAAGTTTAGGTGCATACAGTCAAACCCATGATCGCCGGGGCGGGTGGTGCCAACCATCGCGTTCATGTTCGCGCCGTCGCAGAAAACCTGTCCTCCAACCGCATGGATCATCGAGCAGATTTTCTCAATATTGGGCTCAAACAATCCAAGGGTCGAAGGATTCGTGAGCATCAAAGCCGCAACGCTCGGACCGATTTCCCCGAGAATCTTCTCGAGGGCCTTTAGATCGGTATTGCCATCTGGATCGGTGGGAATGGATCGGACATCGTAGCCGCATCGGGCGGCGCTGGCGGGGTTCGTGCCGTGCGCGGAATCTGGCACGAGAACCGTATGGCGCGGCTCGCCTCTGGTCTCGAAGTACTTTTTGATGAGCATCAGGCAGGTCATCTCGCCGTGCGCGCCAGCGACGGGCTGGAGCGTTATCTCACTAAACCCGGTGACTTCTTTCAGGATTTCCTGAACTCGGAACAGGATTTCTAAGTTCCCCGGGACGGTCTCCCACGGCTGCATCGGGTGCGTGAGTGCGAACCCCGGAAGCCCCGCTGTCTTCTCGTTGATTTTGGGGTTGTATTTCATCGTGCACGAGCCCAGCGGATAGAAACCGGTCTCGATGCCGTAGTTGATGTGGCTCAGGTTTGTGAAATGCCGAAGCATGTCGAGCTCGCTGATCTCGGGCAGGTTGAGCTCATCACGCGTCTCCCCGAGGACGTCATTCAGATTCACCTCCGGCGTGTCGCAGGAGGGAACGTTGGCGCCAATACGGCCCGGCCTGGACTTTTCGAACACAAGCTGAGGCGCGGGAACGGTCTTCGTGGGCATCACCTCAATTCTACTCGGGCTACTTGATCGCCGCCTGAGATTCAACCTCGCTTCGTGCCCGAGGGGTTTTGACATCTCAGGGTCCACCGGATCGCCATTCGGGAGGATGATCCACTTTATGAGCCGAGCTTCGGTGGGACCGCGGTTCAGCCCGAGCATCAATCCAACTGCACCAGCAGCTAACCATCCGTGACATTTAAATACCATAAGAAATGCCTAGAAACTTGGGCCGCCCCTGCGGGCAATGCGTATTTGCTCTTTAGGAAGGTGATTACAAGATCATGCATCTAAAAATTGACAGAAAACTATTAGCTCTTTCGAGCCTCATCGTCATGACTGCGGCAGCCCAAGCGCAAGTCGGCCTATGGACCAGGGCCTTTAGCTTTGGCGTTTCAACCACGGAAAGGGCGGTTGACATCGTTACCGATGGCGCGGGCAACGTTTACAGCGTCGGCACCACCGGCAGCGATGTTCTCGTTGTTTCCTATACGCAACAGGGGACCTTTCGCTGGTCAAACACGTTTGTCGGGGCTGGAGGCGGACTCGATACGCCGACCGAAGCGGTAACCGACGCGGCTGGCAATCTCTACGTGGTGGGCACGGGATCGAAAACTCCGAATCTGCAAGCCCTGATGGTGCTGAAGTTCACTGGAGCAACCGGTGCACTCGCGTGGAGCCGACTCTACTCTGAGATCGATCCAACCCTGGGTGAGGTTAGCGGCCCCGGAAAGGGCATTTGTATGGGCCCG
>JBKJJL010000327.1:0-2572 GCA_046597875.1 Fimbriimonadaceae bacterium
TAGGAAGTGAGGCAGCAAAATCGACATCTCGTGGAAAGCGAGAGGGTACTCCAGAGGATAGAGCAGCTCGCTCCAAACATTCTGAGGGGGCGGTTTCAGGAAGGTTGGAGGTACGTATTTGTTGTCCGAGTTGAGGTTAGTCCCGCCTTCGGTGCCCACCGCGCCCATGAGGACGACCAAGAACTCCAGGCAGCGCGAAACTTGCCACCCGCCAAAGTTCCCCGCAGCTGCGTTGCGCCAGACGTGGGTTGCAAGCGCCGTGCCTGCCTTGCCGATTTCGCGCGCAATTTCACGAAGGGAGTCCGCATCCACGCCGCATTCTTCGGCGGCGGCTTCAGGCGTGTAGTCGGCGTAGTGGGCTTTGAGGGCGGTAATGAAGGAGTCGAAGTCGGGATTGGACGTGGTGGACAGGTGGGATAGGGTGTCTTGCCAGTTGACCCAGGTTTCCATGAACTCGCGGTTGTAAAGCTCCTCGTCAATCAGGATCTTAGCGATCGCGAGCAGCAGGAACGCCTCCGTTCCCGGCCACGGCGCGAGCCACCAGTCGGCCTTCGAGGCGGTGTTCGAGTGCCGTACATCAATCACGCACATCTTCGCGCCCGAGGTTTTGCCCTCGATGATGCGCTGGGCGTGCGGATTAAAATAGTGACCCGTTTCCAGGTGCGAGGACAGCAAGAGGATGAACTTGGCGTTGGCGTGGTCGGGCGATGGACGGTCCGCCCCCGCCCAAAGCGCGTATCCGACGCGGGCACCCGAGGAGCACACGTTGGTGTGCGAGTTGTGGGCATCTACTCCCCAACTTTGAAGCACGCGATTGACGTAGCCATCTTCGCCGGGTCGCCCGACGTGGTACATCACTTCCTTGCGCCGATCTTCGATGATCGCCGCCCGAATTTTCGCCGCGAACGTATCAAGCACCTCGTCCCAAGTAGTCCGTTCCCAGTTCCCCGATCCCCGTTCGCCCACCCGCTTTAAGGGGTAGAGGATCCGGTTCGGATCGTTGACCTGATTGATCGTCGCGGGTCCCTTAGCGCAGTTTTTGCCTCGCGAGCCGGGGTGGTAGGGGTTGCCTTCCAACTTGCGGATCAGGCCCGTGTCTTTGTCCACGAAGGCCATGAGCCCGCACGCGGCCTCGCAGTTAAAACAGATCGTCGGGACAAGGCTGTAGCGCTTCTCGACTTTTTTCGGCCATGCATTGGGGTCGAACTCCGACCAATCCTCCCACTGGTCCTCCGGGGGGAAGGACTCCAAGGGAGTCGTCGTCATCTTGTCAGGGTCGTGAGATCGCATGGGGAAGTTTGGGGAGAGTATTGGGGTGTTAGGGTGTTAGCGCGTTGTTTTGGGTGTTGGGTGTTGGTCGGAACTTAATGATGATTGATCGGAGGCTCATCGCGCAGGTTTGGTTGACTCAGAAGGAGTCTCAAAACTTAGCCCGGAGGTCGCAGACCCCGGGAGCAAGCGGCTGCCAACCATCAGCACCCTGAAAGGGGTGCCAGATCGGCCCTGCTTTTGGCGATACTCGTAGGCGGGGGAACTCGTCGATGCTGAGTTCTGCTAAGAATGAGGCGCGGTTTGCGGTTGACTGGGGCTTGGTGAGCCATCAGGCAGGCGCTGCGACAAACAGCTTGGGGACGTTGGACCTTGAGGGTCGTATACTGTAGGCATGCAGCGAAGGATTACGGTCAATCCGAATCAGATGGGGGGCGAGCCCTGCATACGTGGGCTTCGCATGCCAGTGTCCACGATCGTCCGTATGATCGCGGATGGTTGGACCCGTGAGAAAATACTGGCGGATTGGCCGGAACTCGAAGAAGCGGACATCGTAGCTGCCCTCCGCTTCGCCTCGGAAGCTTCTCGCCCCAAATACCTTAAGGTTCGCAGTTCACAGTGACGTTCCTGATCGACAATAACTTGAGCCCTGGCCTTGCGGATTGTTTGAGATTCCTCGGTCATGAAGCGACCCATGTTCGAGACCTTGGGCTCGCGGCCGCCGAAGATGCAGTCGTGATCGCGGAAGCGCGATCGCGCAATGCTGTCCTCCTATCGGCTGATAGCGACTCTCCAGAAATGCTCGCCCTGAGTGGAGCGGCCTCGCCGTCAGTCATTTATCTAACTGGCTCGTATCCGAGCGAACCGGAAAAGCTGGCGCTGCTACTTCACAACCAACTGAACCCGATTGAGGGTGACTTGGAGGAAGGCGCAGTCGTTGCCGTAGACCGTGCGCGCATCAGAGTTCGCAAGCTGCCGATAGTCGGCTGACTTGCTACGAGAGCGGTGGAAGCTGACCCGCGCGGATGAAGGCGCGCTCGTAGAGGAAGAGCAGGGCGATGGCGACTGCAGCAAGAACGATTTGACCGATGTGCACAGCCATGCCCCATTCAACGTTCGGTGTGCGCATGTTCTCCCCAAAAGAAATCAAAAATCCACTCACAAAGATCAGGTTGACGCTGAGCGTGCCCGCAACCGGATAACGGCCGAGTTTGGCTGCGTGCAGAAAGCCCCGTGCTTGAACATAGTTCTCGGTAAGGTCTCTCACGCTCGGTCGCATGTGGTGTAATCCGACTAAGGCAAG
>JBKJJL010000077.1:0-4443 GCA_046597875.1 Fimbriimonadaceae bacterium
TCTTCGATCAAATCCTTTGCCGATTCGATACCCACAGATACCCGAATCAGGTTGTCCGTCAGCCCAATCTCAGCCCGAACCTCGGGCGGAACGGACGCGTGGGTCATGATCGCGGGATGCTCGATCAAGCTCTCCACCCCGCCGAGCGACTCTGCCAACGAGAACAGCTTCACCCGTTCCAGGAAAGTCCGTGACTCCGACAAACCTCCCTTGAGAAAGAACGTGATCATTCCGCCGTGACCACTCGTTTGGCTGCTCGCCAAATCGTGCTGGGGATGCGAACTCAATCCCGGATACAGAACTCGCTCAATCCGAGGGTGAGAATCCAGAAACTGAGCCACAAGCAGGGCATTCTCCGCGTGGCGCTGCATCCGAACCGCAAGCGTCTTTATCCCGCGCAAGACGAGGAAGCAGTCAAACGGGCCTGGCACTCCGCCAATCGCGTTTTGCAAAAACTTCAGCCTCGCGTAGAGCGTTCGCGGGGCCGCGAAATTCGGGTCGCTCCACGTCTTCTTCGGCGCTTTCATCTCCCGATCCTTCATCACGAGACACCCCATGACGACGTCGCTGTGCCCGTTGATGTACTTCGTCATCGAGTGCATCACGACGTCAGCCCCCAGTACGAGCGGATTCTGAAAGTAGGGAGACATGAAGGTGTTGTCGACGACGACAAGGCATCCGTGCGCATGTGCGATCTCGCAAATCTTGCGGACGTCATATATGTTCAGCATCGGATTGGTTGGCGTTTCGAACCAGATCAACTTGGTTTCGGGTCTGATCGCATTCGCCAAGTTGGAGGGTTCCGCCATGTCGACAAAGTCGAACTTCAGCCCTCTAAAAGTGGCCACCTTCTCAAACAAGCGATAGGTGCCTCCATACAAGTCAGCCCCCGCGATGACGTGATCTCCAGATTGAAACAGATTTAAGATCGCATCCGTTGATGCCAACCCGGATGAGAAAACGAGGGCCTTGTCCCCTTGCTCCAGATCCGCCAACTGCGCCTGCAAGACGGTTCGAGTGGGATTGTCGGTCCGTGAATACTCGTAACCTTTGTGTTCTCCCGGCGATGCCTGAACGTAGGTGGAGGTTTGGTAGATCGGAGTCATCACCGCCCCGGTCAGTTCGTCCGGTTCGATCCCCGCATGAATCACGCGCGTTTGAAAATCGTGCACGAATCATTCTAACCTACGAACTCCCCCGCGCTGTGGGACTGGGTAGCCTCGACCTCGTGGACACCATCCAATGGGCGGACTTCGAACGCGTCGACCTGCGCGTGGGCACAATCGTCAGGGCGGAGCCTTTCCGGGAGGCGCGCAAGCCCGCCTACAAACTTTGGATCGACTTCGGCGAGCTTGGAGTCAAGCAAAGCAGTGCCCAGATCACGGTGCATTACGATCTTGACAAGCTCGTTGGAAAGCAAGTCCTGGCCGTCGTTAATTTTCCCCCACGACAGATTGGACCCTTCATCTCCGAAGTCCTAACCACCGGGTTGCCTGATGATAGCGGCGCAGTCGTGCTGGTTGGGCCGGATCAGCCGGTACCAAACGGGGCGAAGCTCTTTTAAGGGAGCGAACCTCCGGGCTCCCCTCTCCGCGAATGTTTGTGTCGCGGGGATATCGGGATGCGCGCCGTTTTCTGCACTCTCCCGCCCCAATTCCGCGTATCCTAATGATAGAAACTGCAAGTGACCGACCGACCGCTCCGGATAGCCCTGTTTTCAGATAGCGCGATGCCCATTCTCAATGGCGTCAGCGTGAGCATCCGTGCCTTGGTTCAAGAGCTGCGAGGCCAGGGTCACTCGGTCAGCATTTTCACGGCGTCGCATTTCAAATACAAAGACCCGGACCCCAACACGTACCGATTTCCGGCCATTTCCACCCCATGTGCGAAGGCATATCCGATCGCGATTCCGCCTTTCTATCCGATGTTACGAGAGTTTCGCAAGCACACGTACGACATCATTCACACACACACGCCGTTTACGATCGGCTACGTTGGACTGCGATGGGCCGAGTCGCACAGCTTGCCGATCGTTTCGACTTACCACACATTGTACGACCGCTACGCCCACTACATCCCGGTCCCGCGGCGTTATGTCAGGTTTAAAATCGCGAAGCACACAAACTTTTATTACAATCACGTTGACCACGTGCTGACGCCCACGGAGGCGTCGAAGAAGTGGCTCATGAGGCACTCGGTTACAACGCCGATCAGCGTTGTTCCCACTGGAATCCCCGCCCCCACTTTTCACGATCGTGGCGATGCCCGCATCGCATTGGGCATCTCTCCCTCCGAGCGCGTAATGCTGTATGTGGGTCGGCTGGCACCAGAAAAGAACCTCGGAACGCTTTTTGAAGCGTCTGCGCTCGCCTTTGCGAGTGACCCTACTTTGAGGCTGTGGTTAGTCGGCGATGGATCTTTCCGGGGGGAGGCTACAGCAATTGTCCGAGCTTTAGGAATCGGCGACCGTGTTCGTTTCGTCGGTTTCGTACCTCGCGAGGATGTCGATCTCTACTACGCGGCATGCGATCTCTTCGTTTTTACGAGCATCTCGGAAACTCAGGGGCTAGTCGTTCAGGAGGCCATGTCTTACGGGTTACCGGTGGTGGTGGCGATGGGAGGCGGGGCGAGCGCGGCGGTCGAGTCGGGCGAGAACGGTTTCGTAACGAAGAATGACGCCTTTGACTTCTCGCGTCATGTCTTGCGCCTTTCACAAGATGATGCTTTATACGTGGCCCTTTCGGACGGCGCTCGGCGATCCCTTCGCGGCCACTCGACGACAGATATGGCGAATCGGGTGGTCGAGATCTATCAAGATGTGATCGATCGGCGCTCCTACTCGATCGCTCAAGGCGTCTTCGCCGGACTTTAACGGTAACCTCATGCCGTGAGCTCCTCCGAACTAAGCAAACGCGAACTCGAAGTGCTCCGATTGGCAGCAAAGGGTCAGACGGATCAGGGCATCGCGAACCTCCTCGGCATCGGCGTTGCAACCGTGGGCACGTACTGGATTCGTATCCGAAACAAGATGGGCACGTGTAACCGCACGGAGCTCGTTGCGCGATACCTTCGGTCTGAGGCGCATGGCGTTATCGCGAAGCTGAGGGAAGAAAACGAACATCTCCATGAGGCGCAGGCTGCATTTGGCCTCTTGACCGCGATGATGGAAACCGCCCCCGACGCGATCCTCGTGGTCGACGCGGAGGGCTTTGTGAAGCTGGCGAATGACCGCGCGGCGGAGCTATTCGAGTATGAGAAGGGCGAACTGGAAGGGATTCACCTGCGGTCCTTGGTTCCCAAAAGGTCCCATGGAAAGCACAATCGGCTTCGCAAGGAATACATGGCGCATCCCGAAAAGCGGGCGATGGGCGATCACCAGGCGACGTCGGCCGTTCGCAAAAGTGGGGAAGAGTTCCAAATCGCCGCCACCTTAAGCGCCTTCGAGAGTGAAAGCGAGACCTTCGTAACTTGCCTGATTCGGGCCCTGTAAGCTGCAACTACAATAAAGATCGGTGGTAGCAACCCAAATACCCAATACCCAACACCCAGTACCCGCACCCAAGTATCCTAAACCCTTATGCGCAGCCGCCCTTGGTGGGTCCTCCTTGTCTTGCCGATTCTGCCCCTATGGCGCGCCGTGTTCTTGGGTCAAGCGATCGGGCCATGGGATCAGATTCGGACGTTTGCACCCTGGGTGAGCGGCCGAAGCGACCGGCCCTGGGATGTCCTGCAGGCTGATGGTGCGCTCCAATTCTACGTCTGGCGAGATCTCGTGTTCGAGTCGTGGGGCAAGTTTCAGATTCCGTTTTGGAACCACTACGAGCTTGCCGGGACTCCTTTGCTCGCAAATTCCCAGTCAGGAGCGCTGTATCCGCCCCACATCCTGATGGGCGTCCTTCACGTTCCCACGCAGTGGGCGATCACCTTGCTTGCGTGGTTCCATCTGGCATGGGCGGGGCTGGGCGTTTTTGCCCTTGCCCGTCGTCTCGGAGCGAACGATACTGGGGCGATTTTGGCGGGCGCGAGTTTTACGCTTTGCCCGTTCATGGTGACCTGGACCGCCTTGGCCAGCGTCATTTCGACCGTCTCTTGGATTCCTTGGGCGCTTGCGTTCACCCTTCAGTTGACGGAGAAGAGGCCTTTGGGTTCGCCAAAGGTTCCGCCCCAAGCGGCGGCCTTGCTCGCGATTTGCGTGGGCATGATGATGCTCGCTGGACACCTGCAGTTTGCGGCCTACGGGTTTCTGGCAATCGCGATCGTCGGCGTTGCGAGGGTGCGCTCGGCTGGCGTCTTCGGTACCGCACACGTCGTCGGGGCAGTTTTTTTCGGAATCGCGATTGCCGCTCCGCAACTCGGGCCCGTGCTCGGATATAGCCAGTATTCACACCGACGAGCGGATGCCACTGCCGAAGGTTATCAGGCCTACGCCGACTCGGCGATTCG
>JBKJJL010000115.1:0-3779 GCA_046597875.1 Fimbriimonadaceae bacterium
CCGTCCGCGGAGACAACCGGGAGCCCCGCCTTAACGAGCTGCCGAGTGCCGATGTTCAGGGTGAGGCGATTCTCTTGCGGGAAATATCCAATCACCTGTGCCGGAATCCGCAATCGACCCACCGCCTGGGGCAAATCCGCCAGCTTTCGCGCGTCTTCAACGTCCCGGCGAAGGGAATCCACGGTTTCCGAGTACATCGCGGCGACCTGCGAAAGTTGGCGAAGCCGGCGATTCTCCGCTTCCAAATCGGCCGCCCGCCCGAAGGATCCAAAGAAGTCGCTGGTTGATTGCCCCATCGAGGCAAACGGCCGTGACGGTGCCTCGACCAGACCGCGAACCGCGCTGGAGACGGGATCCGACTTTCCAGTTCGGCGCGCTTCGTTCTGAACTCGTCCCAGAACGAGCCCCACCGCACAGAGTGCGATCAGCCAAATCCAATCTCGGGGAGCGGGTCGATTTAGTTCCGTGACGATTTCTCCAGCATCCTACGGATCGCCGGATTTTCGTGCATTGCTTCGACCACCTTGCCCGTGCCCAAGGCAACACAAGACAACGGATCGTTGGCGATCCAAACCGGCATTCCGGTTTCTTGGGAAATAAGCTGATCGATCCCGCGCAAAAGCGCGCCGCCGCCAGCGATGACAATGCCGTAATTCATGCAGTCCGCCGCGAGTTCGGGCGGAGTCGCTTCGAGGGTGAGCTTAACCGCCTCGACGATCGCGTTCAGGGGCTCCGTTGTCGCCATCCGGATTTCTTCACTGCTGATGACCGCGCTGCGCGGGAGGCCGGAAACGAGATCGCGTCCCCGGATTTCGATGGACAGTTCCTGTTCCAGTTTGAAGGCACTTCCCACTTCAATTTTTGTTTGCTCAGCGGTCCGGTCTCCGATGTAGAGGTTGTACGCGCGGCGAACGTAGGCGGCAATGGCCTCGTCGATCTCATCACCCGCGATCCGAATAGAGCGTGAATGCACGACGCCCGCGAGGGAGATGACGGCGACCTCAGTCGTGCCGCCCCCGATGTCCACGATCATGTTGCCGATGGGCTCTTCGATCGGCATTCCCGCGCCAATCGCGGCCGCCATCGGTTCTTCGATGACATAAGCTCGCCCCGCACCCGCCCGCTCGGCTGCTTGAATAACCGCCCGACGCTCGACCTCGGTGACGCCGCTCGGGATGCCGACCACGACGGTATGCCGCCCAAAAGTCCGCCGCGAGACCTTCGAAATGAAGTGCTCCAGCATTTTGAAGGTCTGGTCATAGTCCGCGATAACGCCATCTTTCAGCGGTCGAATTGCGACAATATTGGCGGGAGTGCGCCCCAACATGCGCTTGGCTTCTTCGCCGACCGCAACGACCTCCCCGGTGTCTTTGTTGATCGCGACGACGCTGGGCTCGCGTAGGAGAATTCCTTGCCCGGCAACATGGACAAGGGTGTTGGCAGTGCCCAGATCAATCCCAATGTCCCGCCCTCGGAAACTACTGGTGATCAGGCGGAACAGAGGCTGGAGCGGGTTATTCTTCATCCCCGACCATTTCACCGGTGCTGAGCCGTTTTGCGAGCGTTTCTTGCGAGATGGCGGAGAGGATGATGCTATCTGTGGAAGTGAAGATGACGGCCTTCGTGCGGCGACCCTGGGTGGCATCGATGAGGCTGCCAGTTTTTCGGACTTGTTGAATCAGCCGGCGCATCGGAGCCGACTCGCTGCTAACCAAAGCGACGATCTTCTCGGTCATCACGTAGTTGTAGAATCCGACATTGAGAACGGTAGGGGTCGGCATGGTTGCTCCGGAAGGGCTATTGTACCGGGATCAGTCTCTGGGCACGGAGGTTATCCGGAAACTACGAACCGGGGCCCTTCTTGGTCGGAACTACGGAGGGCGCTGAGGAACCATCCATATTTGCGATGTATCGGATCGTGTCCTCTTTGATCTGCGTCCAAGTCCTTAGCCCGGCTTGGCCGTCAAAAACGCCCGGCAATCCAATCTCTTGGAGCGTCGGCAAGTCCGAGGCAAGGCAGGAAAGCCTGCCCTCCATGACCTCGCGCAATGTCAGTGGATGTCCTGCGCGGTGCTGTGTCTCTATGTACCAAGCCGAAAACAGGGCGTTAAAGATCACCGCCCGTTTGGGTTCACCTTCCGTATAAAACAGATCAAAAAGCAACTGGGTGGTGTAGCCGCTCTTGAATCTGATCGAAACCTCGGCAACGCCTTGGGTTGCCGGATTGTTCAGGACTTCCACTCGCGTATCATTAAGGACGGTTACGTGTTCCAGCCGGGGCTTGACGAGCTTCTCCCAAAGTTGACCTAACTTGACTTTATTAAGACCAGTGACCCGCATCTCCTCACTTGATGCGGCGATCATCATGGTGTCAACATCGCCGCCCAGATATGCGTCAAGTTGGTCAACCGTCTTCGCGGCAAGTGACCCGGTTAGGTACCTATACACGAGCCAAATCGCAAGGGCTACCGGAACGATCACATAACTTAAGCGCGGCGGTCTACGAGCAGCTGGATCAACCAGATCCGCCTCCCCCACAAACTTGTGGGCCACAATAGTACTCTGAGTTAGGGTTTGAGGGTTCTACAGGCGAGCATGACCTATTGCCCACCTCTCGGCGATCTCGATAATACACATACCCGGAGCATCCTGATCCGCTGCAGAGCTTGGTTGTTTGTTTGCACTCGCAACAGTTCACCGGGTTACCGTATTCGGCGAATTTGAAGTTAACCGAAACGATATCGCCAGCCCCACAACCACCAATATTGCAGTCCCATGTTGGGCCTGTGCAACTATTCCAATGCTGTGGCACCCACCCCCAAGTACACGCCGCAAATGTCATCGCTACGACCACAACAAACATCGCCAAAGTTACTAGCAGTCTATTCACTTTTTCCTCCTAATGCCACCACATGCGACTAGGATGTGATGGATCTCCAAACTTGACCTGGGTCTTAACCGAGCCATTTAGTCGAACTCCAATAGCTCGACCAGTCGAAAATTCTGTAACAGGGCACGCCAGTTGATGGTTGTTATCAAACACCAACACTGATTCACCTTCAAAGCGCGTCACGTAATCGGCCCACGCTTTGTCTTTCCAATCTGATTGAAACTGCGGGATACCACTCGGCCAATTCGCGTATAGCCCTCCCCCAGGAGCGAGGGTAGTGCAATGGTATGGGTCGATTCCAGCGCAATCCAAAGTTGAACGAATGTCCAAAGTCCCGAGGCCGGGAGGAAGTCCCATCTGGCTTGGTGTTCCGGACTCCCGATCACCTTGCCACTCCTGTCGGTATAGCTCAATCGCCACGTAGAGTTGCCTTAGATTCGACACGCATTGAGCCTCATTCGAAGCCTTTTTCGCGGATGAGAATACAGGATAAGTGAAGGCGGCCAGCACGCAGAGAATGGCGCACACCACAACGACTTCAGTTAAGCTGAAGGCCTTAGCGTGTCGCATCGTAGGACACCCCCTCAGGCCACACGTTGGGACTTTCGGCAATCCACTGCAAGCGGGCACTTTTGTCGTACTGGTAGCTACGTGCCTGCCACAAGGCATTAAGTTTCACCTGGATGCTACCTTTTGAGTCAGCGATGATTCGGAAGTTAGCCGGCAGCCGGGCGAAGGCCTTGGGAATCTGGCTGGATGCAGAGGTATAAACTAGAATGACAGGTAGCTTTTCCGGGACGTTCAACTTGCTAGGTTGAAAGGCATCTAACGAGCAAGCCGTGCAATTCCCACCGTGAACAACCAGGGCACCTTCAAACGCTATTCGCCG
>JBKJJL010000142.1:0-7375 GCA_046597875.1 Fimbriimonadaceae bacterium
CGATGAAACGCGGCTCAGGTCCCGATAGCCTTACCTACGCAGAACTCAGCGTCCTCTACTACTTCGAGATCGGCAAGAGGGCCTCTGAGATCGCGGAGGTGACGGGCAGGACGAAGAGCACCATCTCGACAATCTGCGGTCGCATCCTTCAGCGTCTCGACGTCACAGATATGAAGGCAGCGGTGAAACGAGCCGGCAAGCTGGCCATCGAGTTTGCTGAAACCTTCGATCTCGACGATCTTCGCAAGAAACGCCGAAGGGCGACAAACGCACTGAGCCCCATGGAGCAAATGGCCATCGATATGAAGAAGAAGGGATACACTCCAAAAGAGATGTCTGATCTGGGCATTTCGCCAAAGCGCGTTGAGGATCTATTGGCAAGTGCGAATCGAAAATTAGATTTGAGCGGCGGGGGTTCTGCATGACGCGAAAGCGCACGCTCAAAGCTGGTTCTAAGGCCGTCCTTTACTGCCGTGTCTCCTCCAAGGAACAAGAAGACGAAGGATTCAGCATTCCGGCTCAAGCACGATTGCTCAAAGAGTATGCCGAGCGCAACTCATTCGAGGTCATCGCTGAGTTTGTGGAGGCAGAGACCGCAAAGAAGGCGGGTAGGAAGTCGTTCGAACAGATGCTCCGTTTCCTTCGGGAGAGGCCGGGAGTGGCCATCCTCGTCGAAAAAACAGATCGCCTTTATCGGAACTTCTCGGACTTCGTCAAAGTGGACGAGTTGGGACCAGACCTGCACTTCGTGAAAGAGGGTCAGGTCATTAGCCCGAACTCCCATTCCACGGACAAGTTCATGCACACGATCAAGGTGTGCATGGCCAAGAACTACATCGACAACCTCTCGGAGGAGATCCGCAAGGGGATGAACGAAAAGGCGCTTCAAGGGATCTACCCCTCACGTGCTCCGCTCGGCTATCTCAACCAGCTCGTCCAGGGCAGGAAAATGATCGTCCCCGACCCGGAGAGGGCACCATTGATTCGATCCCTGTTCGAGGCGTTCGCGGAGGGAAGGGTGTCAGTTCGGGGGCTTGCAAAATTGGCCGCAGAGATGGGCCTACGGACCCGCACGGGAAGGCCACTTTGCAAGTCCCAAATCCACTTACTCTTGAAGAACGAGGTCTATGCCGGCAAGGTAGGTTGGGGTGGCATCGATGGCGATGGCATCCACGAGGCATTGGTGAGCAAGGATGTCTTCTACCGAGTTCAACATATTCTGGGAGGCCGCACAACGAGGCGAGGCTACGGTACCGTGCCAATCTCATACCGTGGACTGGTCATATGCACTCGTTGTGGATGCCGCTATGTCGGCGAAATCAAAAAGGGCAAATACATCTACTATCACTGCGCGGGGCGCCAGTCGGGCTGCGATGCTCCCTATGTCAAGGAGGAACTGCTGACCGAGTCCTTCGCCGCTGAACTAGACTCGATTTCGATTCCGATCGAAACTGCCCGTGAGGTCGCGGCGTACCTTACGCAGCTAGAGAAGGACAAGGCCGAACTATTCACAGACCAGAAGAAACTCGCCCAGCGGGAGGTGGCCGTTGCAAAAGGCCGCCTGGCATCCCTTTACGAGGACAAGGCGGCAGGAGAGGTTTCCATCGAGACTTACCGCGATTTAAGGGACAAGTACGAAGCTCAACTTGCCAATGCGGAAGCCACTCTACGTCATTGCGTCGCCGAGGGGCAAGGGTATGCTGTTGATGCCACGGAAATATTAGAACTGCTGTCTTCGGCGTCTGACAGGTTCAAACAGGCTCACGCTGACCAACGCCGGGAGACTATCGAAATCCTCTATTCGAACTCGTATTTTGATGGTCAAAATCTGACGATGGAACCAAGAAAAGAGCATGAAGATGCCGTCAAAGCTGCACAAATCAGCAACCGCGAACTTGCGATGGCAGGGAGCGGAATTGGCAAAATCGAAGATTGGTGGAGGATAGGGGACTCGAACCCCTGACATCCTGCTTGCAAAGCAGGCGCTCTCCCAACTGAGCTAATCCCCCACGCGGAAGACAACTAGGATACCGCAGACGGCAAGGCGAGCATCGCTTTTCGCAAGATCTCGTAGGGCTGCTCGGCGTAGCGGTCGCCTCCAATCCAAAATGTCGGCACGTTGTAGACGCCCGTCGCGTAGGCGGGGACGTCGTACTCCACAATGTTCGCCGCGAAGCGCCTTTCCCTTAGCACTTGCTCCAGTTCAAGGGGGTTTACATAGGCTGACGCGAGTTCAATGAGCACCGCTGGATCGGAAATGTCTTGCGCTTCCTCCCAATAAGCTCGATACAGTCGCTCCACAAGCGCATCTTGGGTTCCGCCGAGTTTGGCAAGCTCCACCGCTTCGTGGGCATGATGGGTGCGCAGATTGCCGGGCCCTCGGTTCGTCGGCCGCTCGATCCCTTGCGCGGCGTAGGCGAGCGCCATCCGGGTCGGGGTTTCGGGGCGGTTTGTCACGACCTTTGGCAGGGCTGGGGAAGTCGGGAACTCCACCGAATCCGGGTAAAGCTCGTAGCCGCGCCATTCGAACTCGATACCAAACTCCCTTTTGAGCTCCAAAGCTTGTAAGAGACCCACCCAACACCAAGAGCAAGAGAAGTCGTGCGCGATCGGAATGGTCATCAACGAGATTCTACGCAGAATCGCGAAGCGGTATTCTGCCAAGCAATGATTGCCGCAATATTTCCTGGCCAAGGCTCGCAAAAGCCGGGCATGGGACGCGAACTTCATGACACTTTTGCGGAAGCCCGTGCGGTTTTCGATTCTGTTTCCGCTGCCACAGGCCGAGACGCTCGCGCGATTTGTTTTGCAATGGACGAGGAAACGCTTCGCCAAACTCAAAATGCGCAGCTGGCCCTTTACACCTGCGGAGTTGCTGCCTATCGGATTCTGGGGGACAAAGCGACCGCTTTCGCCGGGCATTCAGTAGGCGAGTACGCGGCTCTGGCGGCGGCAGGGGTACTCACGGTTGAAGATGGCGCGCGGCTCGTCCATCGGCGCGGTGAACTCATGGCGTCGGTTGGAAACGATCGGCCTGGAGGAATGGCGGCGGTTTTGGGCTTGGAACGGGCTGCATTGGAAGCAGTTTGTCTCGAAGCGAGCGAGGGTGACGAAGTCGCAGTTATCGCGAACGACAACTGCCCCGGTCAACTTGTCATCAGCGGCGACAAGAGTGCCGTCGAACGAGCAGGTGCGCTGGCGAGCGAAGCCGGGGCCAAGCGAGTTTTGCCCTTGAATGTTTCGGGAGCATTTCATAGTCCACTGATGGCAGAACCCGCGCGCCGCATGCGAGAAGCTCTCGACGGGGTGCAGTTTCAAACCGGAGCCGCAGTGTTCGCCAACGTAACGGCAGGTCGGCAAGAATATCCGGCCAAGTGGCCTGATTTGCTCGAAAGGCAACTGATGAGCCCGGTTCGGTGGACCGAGAGCGTCCAAGCCATGATCGCCTCGAGTGTTACGACATTTATTGAATGCGGCGTTGGTGAGGTGCTATGCGGACTCATTAAGCGCATCGATCGCGAGGTCACCACGCAGGCGGTTTTCGACCTCGCGTCCCTGGAGAAAGTATGAAATTTCAAGACCAAGTTGTTATCGTCACCGGCGCAAGTCGCGGCATCGGACGCGCCATTGCGGAAGGATTTGCCAAGGAAGGCGCAAAGGTCGCGTGCGTAGCCACCACCTTGCCGGGAGCCCAAAAGACCGCCGACGCCATTGGAGGCGTCGCCTTTGCGTGCGATGTGAGCAACACCGAAGACGTTCAGAAGCTCATGGACTCGGTCGCCGAGCAAATGGGTACGCCGTCGGTGCTTGTCAACAATGCAGGCATTACCCGCGACACCCTCATGCTTCGGATGAAAGACGACGATTGGGACCGCGTGATCGAGGTCAATCTCAAGGGTGCTTTTTTGACTTGCCGAGCGATTTCGAAGCTCATGATGAAGGCCCGCTATGGGCGGATTATCAACATTTCCAGCGTGGTGGGTCTTGGTGGCGCGGCGGGTCAGGCGAACTATGCCGCTGCCAAAGCGGGCCTCATCGGGCTTTCCAAGACCGTTGCCAAGGAGTTCGGCTCGCGTGGAATCACGTGCAACGTCGTCGCGCCAGGCTTTATCGAGACCGACATGACGGACTCCCTGCCCGAGGAATTTAAAGCCCAGGTCATCAAAACCGCCCCCGCGGGAAGGCTCGGCCTTCCGGAAGACATCGCGGCAGCTTGTGTGTTCTTGGCGTCCGCCGAAGCGGGCTACATAACGGGCCAGGTCCTGGTTGTTGATGGCGGGCTGACGCTGTAACAAAAAGAGCCCCCCTCGCTCCAGGAGCAAGGAGGGTTCCATTCAAGGCAGCAGACTCAATCTCGCGACTGTTTGTCTGCGCCCTTTTCTGTGGATGCATCCGTTGCCTTCTGCATCTGATCGTGCTTGTCCAGCGCTCCGCCTTCGGAGATGTCACTGGCACCGCTCGAACATCCCGCTACGAAGGCGAGGACGAAGAGAGTACCGAGGAGAAGTGACGTGCGCTTCATTAGTTACCGGTCAATCCCCACATTGGGTAGTTGAGGGCAAGCGTCGGCGTCGCGCCTGGGCGATATGTACCACTCGAAACGCCACAACCCGATCCGTTTGCATTGGCTGTGCCGTACTCGGCCGCGGTTGGGGTGTTGGAAAGGAACCTTGCCGCTGGCAAGTACTTGGCGCTGGAGTCAGCAAAGCCGACAATGATGCCACCGGCGAAGGTGACGCGCTCGTCTGGCGTGCTGGTGATTTCGCTCATATTCCAAGTGGCGGCTGACGAGCAGGTGTTCCACTTCATGAAGTTGCGAGCCCAGAACTCGCGAACCGCCATTGGGTAGACCGTTTGATCGGAAAGTGGATTATTGATCGCGTCAACAACAACCGGCGCGAAGTTGATGAGAGGGTTCGAGAACTCGAACAACAACATCGCGCCCGAAACGTCCGGGATCGAGTTTTGGCTCCCACCCAGCCAGGAGTTGCGCATCCGGCCCGGTGCTGTTGCACTCCGATTGTAGGTGTTCGTGGCACCTGTCAAGGCGAGGTTCAGCGCGAATCCGCCCATCAGCTCGCCGTCCACGCTCCACTGGCCGGCATTATCAAGCTTCGTTCGACCCGGGTGCATGAAAATGTCGACGTTCTTGGTGTAAGGGATAAGCCATCGCTGCCAAGCGTAGTGGTTGTTTCGATAAAAGTAGGGGCCGGTGCAGCCGGGGCCAGTCGCGTTGAACGGTTGGCTGTTGAGCGACTTGTTCAAGGACGAGGACTGCGGGGCGCAGTCGTCTTGGCGGGGGAAGTAATCGTCGAAATCGCCCATGTAGATCTGCATGGCGGTTCCGATTTGCTTCTGATTGGAAATAGCGGAAGCCTTCTTGGCCGCAGCCTTCGCCTGGGCGAAGACCGGGAACAGGATAGCTGCCAGGATTGCGATAATGGCAATCACGACCAAAAGTTCGATGAGGGTAAATGCTCGCTTCATATTGATGTCTGTCTCCGTCTTCGCTCCGCGTGCTCCGACGCGATTGGCCCATCCTGGGCAGAGCTATGGGCACCTACGCACCCACTTCCACTTATCGTGTACCACACAGTTTATCAGATTGTTAAGGTTGAATCATAGGCATTGGGATGAATCTTTTCCACGAAGTTGGAAGCTGTTAAGTTTGCTCGGTCAATTACGGGCCGATTGACAACGGATTTCCGTGCATCTGCGTAATACTTCGGCGGGGACGAATGCCCACAGTTGAAAAGAGTCGAGATGAAATGGTGCGTTTGGCGGCGTTCTTGCGCCAAAACCCCGACTCGCTGCGCCTGGGCGTGCCCGAATTGGCCGCGAGGGCGCAGACTTCGGAGGAGGTGGTTCGCAGGGCGCTGGCATCTGCCGATCCTCGCAAAAAAGCCTCAAAGACGGAAGGGAAAACCAAGCAACCTCGCTTTCGTATGTCGCGCTTTTTGGATCGGCTGTTTGCGCAACCACTTTGGTTTGTTGGCATCACGTTCGCGCTGGCCATGCTCACCGCGTATCTGATTCCCGATTCCGCCCAGGTTCAGAAGCAGGGCCCAAGGGTAACCGTTCAACTGAACGAGGCCATCGAGATCCTGACGTTGTTCCTCGTGCTCGCCCTGCACATGGTGTGTTATGCGTGGCGCGGCCTCTCGCGTTACGCGCTGTATGGCGCTCTTCTCGTTGGCGTTGCCGGTACCGCGATATCGGTCATTGCCGCGTACGTTAACAATCCAGTTCCAAGCTCGCCGGTACTTCCCTTGATTATTGGGGTGGCGGTGATCATGTCGGCCATCCTCTACGGAATCATCGGAGTCGGATGCTCGTCGTTGGGAGCCTATGCACGGTTTCGCCGCGAAGAAGCCACGATGCGCCAAAGGTCCCGACAGGAGTTGCTCCAGAGGCTTTTCGAGATCGAAGAAGCCCTCCGCATGCCCCTGCAGACTGCGGAGATTCGGCGCTTCGCCTGGCCCTGGCTCGATAAGATTCGCTCCCGGATCTTCCTGTACGCAGCGGTTATTGGGTTCGGATTGTCCATTACGATGTCGGCCTCAACGATGGTTTTTCCCGGCCCGACTGCTTCGGAGTTCTTTCTATCGCAATCGGAATCTAAGGCACCTTCCAAGGAGGCGGCCAAGGCGCGGGCGGACGCGTTGAGCCATGTTTCGCCTGGGTTTTTCGTTTGCCAGTTCATTTTTGGCGCGTCCGCGATATTGTTGCAACTGGGACTGGCGTATCTGGCTGGTCGCCCCGTACGCGCAATCTTGGTCAGCTTGGTGTGCGGATACGCCTCGAGCATCGCCACGCTGATCCCCCTGGGGACGATGGGTTACCAGTGGATCCTGGGCAACGACCTTAGGTGGAGCGCGATCCTGAAGGGGCCCTTTGCCGCCAATATGATTTCGGGCACCCTGTTGGCGATCCTGTTTGGGCTGTTCGCGGGGGCGGGGGCGTACGTCGAAGATCGCGCCCACCAGGCGAGGTTGAGAACGGCGAACGATCCTGCCATGCTTCTGTCCGAGTTCGTCCAAATTCAGCGATCCCTGAACTCTGCCAGCCAATCAAAATGCGTGATTGTAGTGGACGCGGCAAAGAGTTCCTTGATGAAATCTAACGCCGATCCGCTCATTGCGGAGTGGAGTTTCCGAGCCTATCAGCAGTTCCTCGCCGAAATCGTGCGCGATTGCCACGGAAGAATTTACAGCACCGCCGGCGACGGAGCGATGGCAGCATTTGACCACGCCGACGACGCATTCCTGGCTGCGAGAACGATTCAAACTAAGATCGCCGATTTCAATGCCTACGTCAGCCGCCTGAAAGACCCATTTCGGCTCCGTATCGGCATTCATTGCGGCGAAGTCAGCGG
>JBKJJL010000325.1:0-4570 GCA_046597875.1 Fimbriimonadaceae bacterium
GGAGTTACGTTGGCGACGATCATGCACGCTCAAAAGTCCTTTACGAGCAAGGAGATCCACAAGAAACTTGGAGGAAAGGGGCGGCTTTGGCAACCAGAATACTTTGACCGGTTCATCCGCGATGCGGCTCACTTTGAACGAGTGCGGCGCTATGTTCAGTGGAATCCGGTCAAGGCAAAGCTGTGCACGGATCCTAAGAATTGGCCGTATGGCTCTGCGAACTATGACGCTCGGAGGAAGCTGTGAGCAGCTAGAGGGGGAGCCGGGCGGGACGCCCGTGGCCCTGATGCAGGCGGGACGCCTGCGCTCCTGAAGCTCCTTATCGTTTGACGAACTGGAAGCCACGTCGAGCTTTCTTGCGTCCGTACTTTTTGCGCTCTTTAATCCGCGAGTCGCGGGTTAGGAAGCCTTCCACTTTCAAGCCCTTACGGAACTCGCTGTCAATCTCCAACAGCGCTCTGGAGATACCCAACCGCAACGCGCCGGCTTGGCCGGAGATGCCGCCGCCTTTGGTGGTGGCGATGACGTCGTATCGGCCTTCGATATCGAGGGTGACGAATGGGCTGTTCACGAGAATTTCGAGAACGGGGCGTCCTAGGTATTCCTTATGATCGCGGCCGTTGACGAGGATTTTGCCCTCGCCGGGCGTTAGCCAAACACGTGCGATCGCATTTTTGCGACGTCCAGTTCCGTAATACTTCTCGATTGCCATTCGTTACTTATCCTTCTTAATGTTCAGGGGCTGCGGGTTTTGGGCCGCGTGGGGATGATCGGCGCCCGCATAGACATGCAGTTTCGTGATCATCGCCTTTCCAAGTTTGGTTTTTGGCATCATGCCCCAGATGGCCTTTTCCACGAGGCGGGTCGGATTGGTTTCCAGCAAGTCTCCCTTGGAGATATTGCGCAGACCACCCGGCCAGCCGGTGTGCCAGTAAATCAATTCTTCCTTCTTATTGCCGGTAAGGATGACCTTGTCGGCATTCACGATCACGACGAAGTCGCCGCAGTCTGCGTTGTACGCAAACTCCGGTTTTGTCTTACCGCGTAGCACTTGGCTGATTTGAGCTGCCAAGCGACCCACGGCCATGCCCGTGGCATCCACCACAAACCAGTTGCGGGTGATGCTTCCTTCTTTAACTGTCGTCGTTCTATTCATTGTCCGTCTCGTTCGTTTCTAAATCTTCTTTCTTGTTCAAAGGCGTTCTTTTGTCTCGGGGCCAGCGTCCATAGCGGACTCTAATCAGCGTGAGCCCACATGCGGGGAGCACGACCGCTCCTTGTAACTGGTCTCGTTTCGCGGGGTTCAGCAAGTGGTCAATATCTTCCACCGGCCGTCTTCCGCATCCGATCTCGTAAAGGCATCCCGCCATCCTGCGCATCATTCCGCGAAGGAACGCGGTTCCAACGATGTCGATATCCACGCGTTCGCGATGCTCTGTGACCTTCACATCGAAGAGTTTGCGGACCGTGTTCTTGACCGATGGATCGAGCTCTTCGGTGAAGGCTCGAAAATCGTGCGTGCCGATCAGCTTCTTCGCCGCGATGCTCATTTTCGGAATGTCCAGAATCCAACGCTGCCCGTAGGCGAAACGGAGGAGGAACGGATCCCGATCAAGCTTGGCGATTTGGTACCGGTAGCTTCGTTCATCGGCGGAAAACCGGCAATGAAAATCGGTGCTAACGGCCGTCGAATCCAGCACGCGCACATCGGGGGGAAGAATCCGATTCAAGACATCGGCCCACTTTTCAGCCGGCATCGCGATCTGAGGATCGAAATGCGCGACCTGCCCTTTTGCATGCGCGCCGCTGTCGGTGCGGCTTGCCCCTGCGATCTCATAATCTTCGCCTGAGATCTGGCGAACTGCCTCTGTCAAGGTTCCCTGAACGGTTCTCCGTCCAGTTTGTGCGGCCCAGCCGCAGAAATCGGTTCCGTCGTACGAGACGACGAGTTTGATGCGTGTCTTAGTCAACCAACTCGAGCACGGCGGTCTGTGCTCCATCTCCCTTTCGGAATCCGGTTTTGGCGAGTCGAGTGTAGCCACCGTTGCGTTTTGCAAAGCGAGGAGCTACGTTGTCGAAGAGATGCTTGACCAGGTCTTCACCATTGATCATGCTGGCTCGTTGTCGGATGACCAGTTTCTCGGCGTCGGTTTTGCCGGCGAGGATCTTCGGGTTCATCGGAGTCGAGCTGGAGTGGCCCACGAGGATTGCTCGGGCCTTACGGCGCGAGTGAAGCGTATCGTCTTTTCCCCAGGTGATGAGGCGCTCGACAATGCGCTGCGTTTCCTTGGCTCGGCCAAAGGTCGTACGAAGATACCCGTGCCGTATGAATTGGCGGGCAAGGTTCGTCAGCAGCGCCCTGCGCTGATCGCTGGGCAGTCCCAGTTTGCGGCGGTCTACAAGGTGTCTCATGGCGTTTCTTAGAAATCGTCGTCGTCATCGTCCAGCAGATCGATCGCAGCGCGATATCCGCCTTTCGGGGCTTTCATTTCAAGGCCGTGCTCGCCGAGCTTCTCGCGAACCTCGACCAACGACTTCTTACCGAAGCCGCGAATGCTGGTCAGATCCGACTCGCTGGCGGTGGCAAGGGCGCGCAGGGTTAGCAATCCGGCGCGGCGCAAACAGTTGAAGGTGCGCTGAGAGAACTCAAGCTCTTCGATGCGCATCTCAGGGATATTCGCAAGCTCGGGCGAGAGTTCGTCTTCCATGAAGCTCTCATCGAAGCCGGCATCGCCGAGATCGAAGAACATGCGGAAGAACTTATCCAGCACGTGAGCGGCTTGCGAAACTGCGTCGTTCGGCGGGAGCGAACCGTTCGTCCAAACTTCCAGGACAAGGCGCTCGTAGTCGGTCCGCATTCCAACGCGAGTGGATTCGACGCTGTAGTTGACCTTCTTGACGGGCGTGTATTGGGCACCGACCGGAATCACTCCGATCATGCCTCGATACTTTTCTTGCTTTTCGGGCAAGGTGTATCCGTTGCCCCAGCCGACGTACATTTCCATGGAGAACGAACCCTTAGCGTCGCCGATTTCGGCAACGTAGGCTTCGGGATTCATGATCTTCACGCCTGCAGGACCCTCGACGTCGGCACCGGTAACCCGGCCCGACCCCTTCACATCAATGCGAAGGATCGCGTCTTCCAGAGGGACGCCTTCGGTGGTGTCAATCTGGACCGCGAGGTCTTTAAGGTTGAGGAGAAGTTGGGTGGTGTCTTCCTTCACGCCGGGGATCGGAGCGAACTCGTGGAAGACTTTATCAATGCGCACCGCGCTAACGGCAGCACCTTGGATCGAGCTCAGCAAGACGCGCCGAAGTGCGTTGCCGATTGTTTGACCATAACCGCGCTCAAGCGGCTCTAAGACGAACTTGCCGTACTCGGCGGATAGTTCTAAGGTGGAAATGTGAGGCATAGTATCGGATGGGTTAGACGCGGCGGCGCTTTGGAGGTCGGCAACCGTTGTGCGGCAGCGGGGTTTTGTCCACGATCGTTCCGACTTCAAGGCCGGAGGCGACGAGCGAACGGATGGCGGTTTCTCGGCCCGAGCCGGGGCCCGAGATGTGAACGTCTACTTTGCGAAGGCCGTGATCCTGGGCGGCACGTGAGGCTTTCTCGGCGGCTACCTGAGCGGCGAACGGGGTCCCCTTTCGGCTGCCCTTGAAGTTTGCGCCACCGGCACTGGCCCAGCTGATCGTGTTCCCAGCCGGATCGGTGATCGTGACCAATGTGTTGTTGAAGGAGGCATGGATATGAGCCACGCCAACTGGAATATTCTTCCTTTCCTTCTGCTTTCCTTTTGCTGCTTTTCGTGCCATGTGTTACTTCTTGGCCTTCTTCTTACCGGCGACCGTTTTGGCCTTACCCTTTCGAGTTCGGGCGTTGCTTCGAGTTCTCTGGCCACGGGTCGGAAGACCTCGGCGGTGGCGCAAGCCTCGGTAGCAACCGATTTCGATAAGTCGTCGGATGTTGCCTTGAACCTCTCGGCGGAGATCACCTTCCACTTGGAAGTCGTTGTCGATGATTTCGCGAAGGCGTCCGATTTCGACATCGCTGAGGTCCCGAATTTTGGTTCGAGGGTCCAGCTGTGCTTTCTCGATCACCGCATATGCGTTATGCTTGCCGATCCCATAAATGAGGGGCAAAGCATATAAAACCGCCTTGTCGCGGGGGAGATCAACGCCTGCAATACGTGCCATCTACTTCTTCGTTCTCCTAGCCCTGACGCTGCTTATGCTTGGGGTTAATGCACAAGACCCTCACGACGCCTTTGCGTCGGATAATCTTGCACTTATCACAAATTCTTTTAACACTGGCTCGAACTTTCATGGATCAAACCGCCCTACATGCCCGTCTGCATCTGTACAGCGCAACGCGTTGCCGTTTGGGTTGCTTGAACCCTGCGGCTTGCGCGAAGGTGGATTATACCCAGCCCGCCTTCCAGTTTTGCTAGCCCCGCATTCCCTCATATGAAACCTGACTGAGCGTAAGTGCTTCCGTCAAAACAAAACCTGACTGAGGCAGTCTGGCCTCATGGCAGGAATGAGAGGATATGCGATGAGTGTTTCTGGT
>JBKJJL010000329.1:0-2700 GCA_046597875.1 Fimbriimonadaceae bacterium
GCCCACCCCCGAAATCGCCGAAAAGAGCTTCGAAGGGCTTAAAGGCGAAATGCACCGATGTGCTCGGTACGGGATCGACAAGGTCGTGTCCCACATGGCGAGCTACAAGGACCAAGACCGCGGCGAAACCCTCGTGCGGCTAGGCGAGAAGACCCTCGAAATGCTCGCCGAGACGCCCGATTCGGTCACTCTTCTCATGGAAACCACCGCCGGTCAGGGCAGTTCGGTGAACTCCCGCTTTGAAGAAATCGCGATGATCCTCGACCTCACGGGTGGACCCGCCCGACTTGGCATTTGCCTAGATACCTGCCACGTCTTTGCGGCAGGATACGATATCCGCACTGCGGAGACCTACGAAAGCACCTTCTCTGAGTTCGATCGCCTCGTCGGCCTGGATCGCCTCAAGGCGATTCATTGCAACGACAGCCTCAAGCCGTTCGCCTCCCGCCTGGATCGCCACGCCAACATTGGCCAAGGCGAAATCGGTGAAACGCCCTTCCGCCTCCTCGTGAATGACCCGCGGTTCGAAAGGACCCCGATTCTCCTGGAAACCGAAGACGAGAAGCACCAGGAGAATCTAGAACGGCTGAAGAGCTATCGAATAGCTCAATAAATGCTGTCGGGGAAGTAGTAATCCTTCGCGTTGTCGGGAGTGATTAGCTCCACGTCAATCATCATGTGCCGCGGCATGAACATCTTAGCTTCGGCTTTTCCAGCTCGCAGCATCGAAGCCGCAGTTTGCACCCCGACCGCGATCATGGATGGCGGATAGGTGATGTTCGCCGGGAACATTGGATCGTTGTCCATCACTCGCTTCACGATATCCTTCATGCCTGCGCCGCCGAGAATCCAGATATTCTTGTCGCGCCCCGCTGACTTCAGTGCATTCTCAACGCCAAGCGCCATGTCGTCGTCGCTCGCCCAAATCGCGTCGATCTGGGGGTTCGATACGAGGATGTTCTGAGTCACCTTGTCGGCAGTATCTCGACTCCAGTTGGCGGGTTGCTGGGCAACGATCTTGATGTTCGGATTTGCTTTGAACACGGCGAGCGCTGCGCTTACGCGATCCTTACTAACGTTCGTGCCTGGAATACCTTCCAGAATCACGATATTGCCTCTTCCCCCGAGTTTTTGCACCATGTATTCAGCCGATTTACGGCCAAATGCTTTGTTGTCGCCTTCAATGAAGACATCCGCGACCGGCTCGGTGAAGCCACGATCGACGTTGACGATCAAGATCCCGGCTTCGTGAAGCTTCTTCGCGATCGGGGTCAAAGGAGCGCTGTCCGTTGCCAAAATTACGAGAGCATCCACGCCTTGCGTTTGCATATTCTCAAGATCGCTGATTTGCTCGCCGGGCTCTTTGGCATCCTCGATGATCCAGTCGATGTCCGGATTGAGCTTGCTCGACCGCTCAGCCCACCACTTGACGCCGGCCGTCCATCCGTGATCCGCGGCGGGAATCGAAATGCCCACTTTGAAGCGCTTTCCAGCCGGAGATTTCATGCCTCCCGTCGTTCCGCTGCTTGCGGTTTCAGTGCCGGTTTGGCATCCGGCAATCAACATTGCGGCGCCAAGCGCCACACCCATCAAACTTAACCATCGGTACTTCATCATTCAATCCCTCAACGCTGAATACCGTACCCCGATTTTAATGCTCAGGTAAAGGTTGTTATTCCGATTTCGGAGTGAGGGGTATCAGGTATTAAGGTGTTGAGGTATTAAGGTATTGGGTATTGAGCTATTGCCGCAACACCCCAACACCCCAACACCCTTACTCCATTCCCCCACACACAAAAAAGACCCCAAGCGTTTCCACTTGGGGTCTTTTCATTTCAACCGTCGTCCGCTTACTTGCGGCGGCGGCGAAGCAGAGCAGCTACGCCGAGGCCGAGTACGGCCATGGTTGCAGGCTCCGGTACGGGCTGATTCGTACGGAACTGCAGGGTCGTTAAGTCGGGATCGGCGCCAGTAGAGCCCGTCACACTCCAGTTCGTGGGGTTAAACGTGCTGTTGAACCTAGCCACAGCGAGCCAATAGGTTCCCGCCGTTCGAACTCCATCCCGTCCGTTCGCCGCGATCCGGGCACCCATCGTGCCGGTCTGGGTGAACTGGCGGGTAGGTGTCGTCGTGCCGAAAGTCAGCGAACTGTAGAGGCTGAAACCGTCGTCGTCGTCGGTGCTCAGGAAGTTGCCAAGGGAATCGTAGAGACCGAGTTCCGTGTCAACCAGAGCCGAAGCGGGTGAAGTGCCTGCGGGATTGATCGTGTCAATATCCAAGTAGTTGAGAGTTCCGTTGGTTCCTCCAAACGTGAACTTGAACCACTTGACCTCACCAATCGCGAAGCCAGTTAGCGCTGCAGATTTGTCCGCATTCTGGTAGTTCGCATCAATGTCAACGACCGCGCCGAGATCCACAAACGTGCTTGGCTGAGCAGAGGCATACACTGCCCCCATAATGCTGATACCTACAATAATTTTTTTCAATACATCCTCCAAAACCCACAAGGGGCATGCGCTCCTATGCTCCCCCTGGGAAGTACGCGGAGTCATTATAGCGCGGAATGAGCACTTTTCCAAGCATCCGCATTCCCTCATATGAAACCTGACTGAGCGTAAGTGCTTCCGTCAAAACAAAACCTGACTGAGGCAGTCTGGCCTCATGGCAGGAATGAGAGGATATGCGATGAGTGTTTCTGGT
>JBKJJL010000145.1:0-4212 GCA_046597875.1 Fimbriimonadaceae bacterium
TCGCCACACGCCAGGGCACACCCCTGAGCATCTCACATTCCTCCTGATTGATCATCCCGTGAGCGAGTTGCCGCACTCCATGTTCAGCGGAGATCTCATCTTTGTTGGTGACGTTGGCCGGCCCGATCTCCTTGAGCGTGCAGCAAACTTCGCGGGAACCATGGAGAAAGGTGCGAGAATCCTCTTCCGCTCCATCCACAAGTTGTCCGACTTGCCAGACTCCCTCCTCGTATGGCCGGCCCACGGAGCGGGTTCCGCGTGCGGAAAGTCCCTCGGAGGAAGTCCGGTAACGACCTTGGGCTACGAGCGCAGGACCAACTGGGCCTTCCTCGTGAACGATGAAGACAAGTTCGTGGATGAGGTCCTCTCTGGCCAACCCGAGCCGCCTATCTACTTCAAGGAGATGAAGCGCCTGAACAAAATGGGTCCCAAGGTGCTCCGTTCACTCCCCAATCCCCAACGTGTATCGCATCCAACCGGGCGACTTGTTGACGTTCGGGGCTCCGATGAAATTCGCGGAGGGGTTGTTCCCGGTGCGCTCGGAATTCCAAGTGGCAAGGGACTCACGAACTGGGCAGGATGGCTGCTCAAGTATGACGAGCCTGTCACCTTGGTGGCTGACAACCAAGAAATGGCCAATCAAGCGGCTCGGGACATGGCAACCATCGGGCTCGACATCGTGGCCAACTGGGTCAAGAGCTCAGACCTTGGTAGCGAGTTCCCAACGATGCAGGTCATCACGGCTAATGAGATCAAGTCTACGGACCTGATCCTTGATGTTCGAGGCCTGAACGAGCGCACTCTGCATCACATTGCGGGCTCCATTCACATTCCCCTTGGCGAGTTGGCTGCACGGACCAACGAGTTGCCTCACGATCGTCGCATCGTCGTCCACTGTGCATCCGGCGGTCGGAGCCCGATCTCGTACACGATTCTGCGCAATGCGGGCTACATGAACGCGTGGGAGTTAATCGGCGGGATCGAATCGGTTCGCTTGATCCATCCTGAACTCGTCGCGAGCACAGCATGAGGGGTGGGAAACCCCTCGCTGATTCGCTGTCTTCCTAGACTTCCAACCGCATCGTGATTATCTCAAATGGCTTGTACTCAAAGCCAACGATTCCGTCGGCGGCATCGAGTTCGGTCTCGGGATTCTCTTCGAGATCGCAGAGCCAGGCCGAACGGAAGGGGCGAGCGCAGAAGAGTTCGGAACGCCCCCGCGCGTTGTGGGATTCGTACATGCGCACGATGAGCGCGTTACCGTCCTCCGCTTTCTTCACGGTCTCGATCACGATGTTGCGATCGTCGCAACTGACAAATGGCGGAAGGAACCCGTCGTGACCTGGGCCAGAGGTTAGCTTCGCGGTCCGTACCGGCGCATTCATCGCATACGCCGCCGCCACCACACCGGCGTAGTTGAACGGGCCGAAATGCGGCATGAGGGCGTACGTGAATCGGTGGATCCCCATATCGCACTCTGGGTCGGGCGCCTTCGGGGCCCGCAGCAAAGACAAACGGATCACGTTGCCGTGAATGTCGTGTCCATACTTGCAATCGTTCAAGAGCGCAACGCCCTGGTCGCCCTCGCTGAGGTCAACCCACTTTTGGGCGCAGACTTCGAAGCGAGCCATGTCCCAGCTCGTGTTGTAATGGGTTGGCCGCTCGACATTTCCAAACTGGATCTCGTACGTTGCTTTCGGGCTATGAACATTCACCGGGAACGCGACTTTGAGCAGCTTGTCTTCTTCCCGCCAGTCAATTTCGGTTTCAAAAAAGATCGCCGACCAAGGGCCGAGACTGATGCGCTGAGTGATCGTGCTGTTGCCGAACTTCTTTACCGTCTGCATGGCGACGCGCACGGGGCCGCGCTCGACGACCTCAAAGCTCTCGCTTCGGATGAGGTCGGTTGACTTCTCAAACGCATAAGGATCGATGTCCCACGCGGACCAGAAGTTTGGTTTGTCCTCAAAGATTTGGAATACATTCGCCAACTTTCCAGGGGCAATGAACGCGGAGCCGTCTTCGAGGCTTTCAACACTTGTGATGTTGCCGTGAGCGTCAAATCGAACGCTCAGATGGTCGTTTTCGAGTCGGCGCAAGGTGTTGCTCGCTTTCAACCGGAAACGGCTTGCTGGGGCCGTGTCGGCGAAATCGCCCACGGTAACCGCACCCAGCGCCGCCTGAGGCGCGGGAAAGTGCAGATTGCGCTCTCCGAAGCTCTCAACCAGCTGTACGGGCAGGCTTTCGTCACCCGCAAGAAGGGATTGGGGAACCTCCGCGTCTGGCCACGGCATGCGAGCGGGTCCGGAGAGAGTCGCACCCTGATACAGCGCGTAGGGGCGCGCCATCGCGGTCGTGTCGAACTTGCCGCCGATCTTTTGAAGGGTTTCGGTAATAAGTCTTTCGCCCGTTTCGCGAACAGCTGTGTAGTCAATTTCGCTGTCTCGGTAAACCTCGTTCACCGACGAGCCCGGAATGATGTCATGGAACTGGTTAAGAAGAACCAGTTTCCAAGCCGCTTCCAACTCGGCCTTTGGATAACCCTTCGGGAAGTCGTCTCGGAAGCAGCACAGCCACTCCGCATCGCGCAGGAGGAACTCGCAATAGCGGTTGTGCAACTTGTTGCGCGCTTGACTGGTGTACGTGCCTCGGTGGTACTCGAGGTACAGTTCGCCGACCCAGGACATCAAGTCCCGACTCTTGGATTTAGCCTCGCGGTAGAAGTCAACCGCCCGTTTCCCTTCTGCAATTTCGGGCATATTCGGTGCAATGCGAGCGCGCCGCAGGAACTCCAGGTGCTTCTCGGTGGGCCCGCCTCCGCCATCGCCCCAGCCAAATAGATAGAGCGATTGATCCGAGCGGGTGTGGTCTTTATGCTGTTTAACGCTCGCCAGCATCTGCTTCGGCGTGCAATCGCCAATGTAAGTGTCCGCCGGCGGGAAGTGGGACCAGATTTTGGAGCCATCAATCCCGACCCACCAGAACGTATTGTGGGGGAACTTGTTGATCTGGTTCCAGCTGATTTTCTGGGTGAGAAAGTATCGAATTCCGAACTTGTTCAGGATCTGCGGGAGCGCGGCGGCATATCCGAACACGTCGGGCAGGAACATATCGTCGGTCGTCACTCCGAGCTTCTCGCGGAAGTACCGACGCCCGTACAGGAACTGACGGATGAGCGATTCCGAGCCGGTTAGATTGCAATCCGCTTCGACCCACATGGACCCGACGGGCTCCCATTGGCCGCGTTTCACCGCCTCTTTGACCTTCTTGAACAGAGCCGGGTACTCCTTTTCAATCCACTCGTATTGCGATGCCTGGGAATGCGCAAACACGTACTCGGGGTACTGCTCCATCAGTTGAAGTTGAGTCGCCGTCGTATGCGCCATCTTCTTGCGTGTGATCTCGATGGGCCACAGCCACGCGGTGTCGAGGTGCGCATGACCAACCGGGGTGATCTTGTGTCGCAGTTCGCCATTCAGGCTCAAAAGCGTGTCTTTAATGAACTTCCTGGAGCGAATGATCGTCTCCGGGCGGTCGGGTCGATAGGTATTGCAAACGTCGTTCAAAGCCCTCATCAGGGCGGCGTGGGAGGGGTCGGTTTCCTCCAGCGCGTTCATGAGGTTCTGCGCGAACTCGCAGTCGTAATACAGATCCTTGAGGTCGTTGTCGAGGATGACGATCTCAGCGCGATCGACTTCTTCCACCAACTCTTCCCTGGGCAGCTCTCGACGGTGCACCCTGCACTGAGGATTGCGGGTGTACGATTGAATGTACAGTTCGATCTGCTCGCGCCCGGTTGCAGAACCGTAGAGAGGGCACACGTCGTGGGGGCCGTCAACGCCTCGCCAGGGCGAGTTGCCACGCCAGACCGTACGCTCCCCACCGACTTCAAGGACCACGCCGATCGCCTGCCCCGCGGCCTCCTTGGGCACTCGGCCGCTTACGCGAAACCAGACGGTGGTGTAGGCGGGGCCATACTTGAAACCCTTCGCGACCTCTTTGTACTCGCCCCGTTTGGCATCCGCTTCGGTTGCGAAAGGTTCTGCGCAGAACTCAACGTTAAGCGGGGCTACCGTTCGGGTGAGCTTCTCTTCAAGTTCGTACTTGACGAACTGCGCGATTCGCGAGATCGTGATCTTCGGGTGCTTGAGCATGGGGCGGAACCTTAGATTCGCCGACGTGGCAACCCAGGAGTGTACTCTGCGGGGGCAT
>JBKJJL010000344.1:0-2971 GCA_046597875.1 Fimbriimonadaceae bacterium
GCACAACGATCATTATTTCGACGAGTGTAAAACCCCTTTTCATGAGATACCCCTTCTCTGATGGAGGTATTCCACATTGTCAGCAACCACGCCTAGGGAACTTACTAGGCGTCTGCTATCTACATCTCATTTCGAGACGGAATCGGGCGTGAGCGAGTGGAAAAAGTAACATTTCCCGCCCCCGAAGCGTTCCCAAAACTGGCGATGTTGCTGGCAAGGGTTTGTTCGCTTAGTGGCTTCCGACCTTAGCAGCGCTCGGGCCCTTCACTCCGATTTTCGGTTTCTTAACGCGCGGCCTTCCTCCCAGAGCCATGCTGCAAGTTGGCTTTCCAACGCGATTCGTGGTTACACTTCCTCTCATTAGCCGTATCATAAGGGTCAACAGGACCGCGTGCATAGACCCAACGACAGAGCGAATAATCCCGTAACCGAGAAACTGCGGCCCACACGGTGGGGTGCGTTTGTCTTTCGTGGGAAGGTTTTGCTCCTTCAGGCTCGACGCAGTTTTCGGGACTTAAGCAGCGGACCAAAAATCCATTCTCCCACTAATTGGGGAGCAGCAGGTGACCACCGATTAACCCACCGCTCGCCGCTTTGGACATCCGACAATCTCGCCGAGCAATCGCTCCAGCAAGGCAAAGTCCAGAACCTGCGAATCGCGGCTAAGCGACTGAATGGGGTCGTCATCCCGGCCGGCGAGATTTTCATTTTTTGGAAGCAGATTGGGCGAGCAACGAGAGGCCGAGGCTTCGTTGATGGCCGTGAGGTTCGCGAAGGCTGCATCATAGCTGCGGTCGGTGGGGGCATCTGTCAGATGTCGAACGCGTTGTACGATTTGGCCCTGAAAGGCGGATTCGAAATCTGCGAACGCCATCCCCACACTCAGGTGGTTCCCGGATCCGCTGCAGAAGAAGGAAGGGACGCGACGGTCGCCTGGAACCATATCGATCTCAGATTTCGCTCCTTAAGGGCTTACCAAATAGAAGCTTCACTCACGGACGCAGAACTTCACTTGAGCTTTCGCTTCGAGGAGTCTGTCCAGCCCGCGACGACGCACAAGGTGAGCGCGCTGCGAGTCGTCAACAACCCGGTGGGAAGTTGCGAAACATGCGGAGAGGACGACTGCTTTCGTCACGATACCGTGGCGGCCCATCAATCACGAACGGGCCACCACCGTACGGCGTTCCTCCTTGATGCCGTAACTCCCGAGTTCGATCTGTTGCTTCGTGAAGAGTGCCGAACTGATGATTGCGTGATGATCCCTCTGCGATCTAAGGTGCCACGTTACGCTTGGCATATCCCTCCCGACGCCAGGGTCAGAACCGCAACTTCCGTTGCCTTGCGACGAACCCTGAACTCTCGCCGGTCCCTTGCCCCTCCCGAACAACGTGCCCTGCAGCTTAGCGGGGCGGATGCCCTTTCGAAGAGCTATTCACGCCGAATTCCTGCAGATGCGACGAGCCTCGTAGTTGATCTCACTCTGCTGAAGGAACTCTATCGCCAAGGGGTCCTTGGCGGGCGCCATGTTACGGTGTGGATCAACCGATTTCCGCTCAAGCTAACTCACGAATTGCTCGACGCTGCCGCCGACCGTTATCCCGATTCGGCCCTGTTGAGCGACTTTCGTGCGGAGGCAGGGGACGTAGAGGATGAGTGGGCGGCATTACTTCTCGCGCATCGAATCGTAACGCCCCATCCCTATCTGGCAAGGACCTTGCCGACGTTCACCGCGGCGAGTATCGATGTCCCCGATTGGGTCATTCCATTGGGTCAGCCCACAACAGCCCAAGGCTATATCTACTTTCCGGGTCCAACCGCCGTCCGGGAGGGCGCAATCGCGGTTCGCGAAGCTGCGAGACGCCTCACACTGCCGGTCAGCGTAGGCGGTCGTCTTTTGGAAGAGGGTGATTTCTGGCAGGGAGTTACCGTTTTAGATCCACGAACGCACCCGATGTGCAGTGCAAGCGTCGTCGTCTGTCCGGCCGCGTTCAAGAATCGGCCCTTTGCTGCCTTGCAAGCTGTTGGAATGGGAAAAGCTGTCATCGCAACACCCGAATGTGGCGTTTTGGGAGCCCTTGAAGTCCCCTTCGGAGACGCAGACGCTCTGTGCGGGGCCATCGAGGAATGCCTTTCTCCTTGTGCTAAAGGGGGACTATACTGAGCAACATGGAGCCCATCCGATTCACCGTGACTTGGGACGAGACTACCTACCGCCGTGCCTATCAGAAGCTGTATGCTCCCTACATGTTGAGGATGAATGGACTCAGAGGGGTCATTCACACTCTTGCCCTCAGTGTTGGGGTGGCCTGTTTGGCCGCGATTCAGGGTTTCTTATTCTGGGTCTCGTACGAAACGTGGGGTTGGTCGCTCATTGTGAGCCTGCTTTTCTCGGTCGTTTTTGTTTCACTGGCCATATTTGTTGGCAGTTTCGATTCAAGCCGGACCGTTTCAAGTCACATGAAAGTGCTGCTCCAACTAGGGTCCATTGAGTTTGAGGTGAGTGATGCACACCTTTTCGCTCGGTACAGAAGCGGAGTCGAAATGCGGCTTCCGTGGAGCGCACTCAAGCTAATTGGGGAGAACTCCGAAGGCCTCCTGTTGCTACTGGTAGATCGAAACCAGCCCATTCTCATTCCCAGGGGTGCGATGCAAGTGGGCTCTCAAGATGCTTCAATCGCGATTCGAGCGTCGCTGGGTTCTTCCTGAGCCTGACTGAAACGGAGTTCGCACCGTAGTAGTCGGCTGGGTCATGACAATTGCATTGTGTTTAGTACCGTCGTCAATGGCGTAGCGGTGACTGCGGCGTCCCGTCCCGCCGATTCCGGATCTGGCCCGAGACGCCCAAGCCACATCTAGAACTCAGCGCTGCCGGGCGTTCGGTGATAGGGGATGACGTCTCGCATGTTTTTCATTCCCGTGGCATACATGAGGAAGCGTTCGAAGCCCATTCCGAAGCCCGAGTGGGGGGCTG
>JBKJJL010000022.1:0-7916 GCA_046597875.1 Fimbriimonadaceae bacterium
GGTGCCGCGGAATGATCGTCTCGATCCATGGACCTCGGGCCCCATCGCTCATCGTGAGGAAGTCGCGATCGGGATACGCATGGCTCGATGCCTCATTCTCGGACGACAATTGCCAAGCCCAGGAGAGTGTGATGTATCATAAAAGTCATGAGAAGGAAGGCTGTTTGGTTTGCCGCACTCATGGTCGCGTGTGTCGGGGGGTGGATTCTCGCTCGGGGCCCACGGCATGTGGAGGCGTCCCGCGACTTCCTGATGGGAAGAAACCCATTTGGATGAAGCGACGATCCAGTGGGAATTCTCACCAGACGGTAGTTTTTCGCGGGCAGTTAGTGCTGCAGATAAGAAGGCTACAACGGGTACCTGGTCAGTTAGCTCGGACTGTTTAACCCTGGCGTTTGAGTCGGAAAAACATGAGATGGCTGCAGGAGGCGCGAGAATGTTCCTTTCGTTTGAGACGTCCAGCCGGGGTTACATCGGCATCAAGGGAGCGATGTCCCCGATTCGGCGGCTCTGAAGCGAGACTATGGCGGGTGCAGTGCCTTGCTTCGGAGGGTCTGCATTTTGGCCGCCCGTGGAGCGACCGTAGGATACCCGTCTGCAGAGGCCCACTTGCATTAGGAGAAAACTCTCGGCGGGAGTTCGTGCACGCTTTTCTTGGAGAATCATAAGGTTCATCTCCTCCATCCCCGCTTTCCAAGCCCGAATCTGTTCTCGAACCAACTTGTCCATGATTGAACCTAAAAAAACCGTGGTACACCGAAGTGTACGCGCTGAGGACTGATCTGCTTTCAACGCTTCGCAAGCCCATTGCAGGTATCTTTCGAATATGAACGGTGGGCAAATCACAGCTCAGGATTCCATCAAAAGATGGACAGACCAGATTTCTGAGTACTTCAAGGCAATCGCAGGCGTGGCGAAAGTATCGGGTTGGACAGCGACCTATTCCTCCAAGGACATTAAGGAGGACCCTTTCAGCCTCGGCGCTTCGGTGAGCTACGTTGCGCCCGTGCTTGTACTGAAGCGGCTTCATGGAAACCCAGAGGCGGAACAGCGAGTTACCTTCGAGCCGGTGCACCGATTTACAATCGGGTCGGCGGGAAGAATTGATGTGTATGCCCACCCTTCCTTGCGTGAAGCAATGCTACTTCGATCTCCGAACTTGAAGGACTCTGAGACATTGACTTGGGACGAAGCAGAGGAACGAGTCGCTCACGCTCCCTGGGTTCTATACTCTGCCGACAGAATTCCTTTGAGAATTGACATCTCTGTCGCTGACAACTTGAACTTGTTTCTTGAAGACCTGACTGTCTGAACTGGCGCACCCATCTCTACGGCAACATGAATGCTTACATCGAGATTAAGAACACCTTCCAGTACCTCGATTGCGCGTTTAAGAAATAATCAGAATTTAGGACGGTGTTCCATGCCAAAGCAGTTTCAAGGTAAGAACTCGGAATCAATCCTCCGTGACTACATTTTCTGCCTAACGCTGGTTTCCTTCATTGCTCAGCTAGAATCTGACATCGACAAGTTTTCAGGCGTTCCAGCCCTAAGGGCAACCGACAAGCTCAAACCAAGATTGCGTGCACTCAAGAGCCACTTCTCAGTACCAGACGACGTGTTTGAGGCGGTCGATCGGATTAGGGACGCCAGGAACCTGTTCATACATTGGGGGCAACTCACCGTTGACACAGGCTGCTCAAGAGCAGAAATGCCCGGAAAGATCGTTTCATTCCTGCAGCGATGTAAGCACCCTGACTACGTTTGAGTGGAAGGTCAGGCATATCTCCGGGGACGATCCCGCTCCAGATTCAATGTTCACTCCAAGTTGACACGATTCTCGAAGACCCTGCGGGAGCACGGGCATGAGATCCGTAAAATCGCAGGTGTCTCGTAAGCGAAAGGAATGGTTGTTGGAGCTATGCTCAACAATCGCTCTTCGATCAGAATCGTACGTCGGAGAGAACTTGAACCGTCCAACGGTCCTGAATCAGTTCCTGAGCCACTTCTCAAGATTGCTCATGATCTCTGCGCTCTCCAAGGCTTCGGCGTACTCCAAAACAACCGCGCGGATGCGCTCCTCGTTCACATCTGGGTGAAGTTCGCGTAACGCGATAACGTCTGCGATATCTTGGGGGCGGGACGCGATGAGTTTCATGATAATGAGATCTTCTGGGGTTGCGACTTTCGCTGAAACATCGTCGGTAAGAAGAACCGTCACCGCATGGTCAAGTGTGTCCCGCTCAAACGGGACAAGGCCGAGCATAAAGTCAACTTGAACCTCGCTCCGCCAGACGGTGTGCAGGAGCCGCGTTGAGCGTGCCCGCCTCATGTCCTCGTCGGTCGGAGGTCGAAACTCGTTCTCGATAAGCAAAGATCGTAGCTCGTCAAGGCGCTCATCAAGGTCCCAAACCAGGGCATTAACATCTTGAGTGTAGCGATCGTATCCGTTTAGGACGACCGCCAGGCCGCCTATAATCGAATAGTCAAAGTTGCCTTTTTTGAGCAAGGCAAGCGTCGCCTTCACCGCGCTAGATACGTCGGGATTTTCTGGCAAGGATACGCTCCTGAATTTCGGAGTAAGGCATTCGGTGCAACCGGGACTCTGGGTTTCGCCGGGCAATTCCGATCTGACCATGTTCGTTAATGAATACTTGCAATAGGAGAAAACGTTCGGCGGGAGTTCGTGCACGCTTTTCTTGGAGAATCACAAGGTTCATCTCCTCCATCCCCGCTTTCCAAGCCCGAATCTGTTCTCGAACCAACTTGTCCATGAGATTGAACCTCAAGTGAGCTGGTACTCCGGAGGGGATTCGAACCCCCGATCTCCGCCGTGAGAGGGCGATGTCCTGAACCGCTAGACGACCGGAGCACGCTGCGACCTCCGATTATACCAACTCCAAAACCGGCGCCCTAACCGTCCTAACAGGCATGAAGCCGGTTCAGGTTCTCTTGCCGTTGGTCATCGCCAGCCTCCTCGCCGGATGTGGGTCCACTTCTTCCGAGCCCAAATCGGCTGGTATCGGCACAACCCCCATGGCACAGGCACCGGCACCCGTCAAACCTGCCCCCGGATTCAAAGAAGCCAACTCGGCTGCCTTCAGCATGCACGTTCCCGAATCCTGGAAAGTCGTCGACTTCGCAGCAGCGGATATGGCGACGAAGCTGGACGCGATGGCCAAGACCGACCCTGCGATCGCGGGAATGCTTCCTCAGCTCAAGCAAATGGCCGCCGCTGGGCAGTTCAAAATGTTCGCGTTTGACCTCAAGAACACCGAGAACAACTTCACCGACAACATCAACGTCATCGTCCAAGAAACGCCAAACATTAAGGTTGCGCTGATCAAGGCGAATGAAGATGAGCTCACCAAACAAACCGGATCAACCGCACCGGCCAAGGCGACGATGGTCAAGGGCAAAAATAGCGATCTCGGCGTCATCAAGTGGTCCGATCCGAAAAACAAGAACCTCAGGTTTCACACGGTTCTGGGGACAAGTGCGGCGCATGTGTTCACGTTCACGTTCACATGCCAGGCCAAGCACGAGGCCGCGTTCGGGGCGATTGTGGATCAGATCATTCCTACAATCGAACTGAAGTAACACCAGTTTTAGGGCTTGACCGAACGAAATCAGGGTTTCATCCCTTATACTATGAGGTGCGTCCCGCCCCGGAGATATAACTTGATGAAGAGACTTATCGTCTTCGCCTTTGCCCTGATTTCGGCGTCCTCGATGGCCCAGTTCCCCCGCTACGGGATTCGGCAGTTGAGCCAGATTCCCCTTGCAGACTTTGCGGGTTCGCCGAGTTCTGCGGGAAACATCTTCGGATACGTTTCCCCCTCCGGGCGCGAGTACGCTACGATCGGCCTGAGGAACGGGACGGCGATTGTCGAGATTACCAATCCGCTGCTGCCGGTGACCCTGAATCATATCCCCGGCCCTAGCTCCCTGTGGCACGAGAACACCGTACTCGGGGATTACTGCTACGCGATTTCCGACCAGACCGGCGTCGGTATCCAGATTATTGATCTGAGGAATGTCGATACCGGATCGGCGCCACTCGTCGCCACGTACACCGGGAACTCGATGGCCACGGTTCACACGATTCAGCCGGACCCTCAAACCCAGAGACTTTTTGCGAACGGCGGAACGCGCAACTTTGCGATCTTGGATGCCAGCAACCCGGTCGCACTTACTGAGATCGGTCGCTGGACCACGAAATACGTCCACGACAGTTTGATCAGAAACCACACCACCGGCCCATGGGCGGGACGGCAGATCGCTTACCTGTTCTGTGGATCAGCGGGGATTTATATCGTCGACACCACGAATCCCGCCAGCATTCAAGTGAAAGGAATTCTGAACTACTATCCCGGCTCTGCGAATGCGGGCAAGTTTTATTGCCACAGCGCGAGCATCACGCCCGACAATCGGTACCTGTTCGTCAATGACGAACTGGACGAGCTAAACAACATCGCGGGCGGCTCCATGCGCACGTTCGTCGTCGATGTGGGAAACATCGAGAATCCCACTGTCGTAGCCACCTTCAATAGCGGCGTGAACTCGATTGATCATAACTCACAGCTTATCAACGGGTATCTCTTTCTTTCTGCCTACAAGGCGGGACTGCGAATTTACGATGCGAGAAACCCACTTAACCTGAGTGAAGTCGGCTGGATCGATACCCACCAAACGGTTCCCGTTGGTACTTGGGAAGGCGATTGGGGAATCTACGCAAAGTTTCCCTCCGGCAACGCGGCAATTTCGGATATAAACCAGGGGCTGATCCTTGTTGATCCATCGGAAGCGGTCGGGCTCGGGGCTCCGCTTACCGGAGGCCAGTTCTCTGGCACCACAGTGGGCGGCATCGCGGAACTTAGAAAATCCGATAACAACTATCTCTCGATGGGCGGGCGTGCCCGGGTCTTCACTGTTTTCGGGGAGACCACGATCGCTCCGCGTGCGAAGCTGGATGTCACTCTTGAGGCTAGGGGAACAGCGACGCTCACCGTAGCCTTGCGAAATCGTAGTACGAACCAAATGGATAACGTGGGCACGCTTGTTCTGAATCGCAGTGAAGCCACCGTCGTCATTCCCGACCTTAACTCGGCGACGTATGTAAGCCCAACCGGGCAGATTGAAGCGAGAGTCACCACAAGTGGCTCTGCATCGATCGGACTGCTTAGCCCGTTAAAGGTGGATATGTTGCGATTCGATGTGAAGCCCTGATGCGGTCCGCATTCTTTTGGTTGCTCCTTGCGATAGGCGGTTTGGCATCCCCTCAGGAAGCCAAACCCATCACCCTGGACTGTGCGGGAGCTCGCGTTGGCGAGGCCATTCGAAAGCTCGGCGAAGCCACCCAGGTTGATCTGCGAGTTCATGCTTCCTTTGAGAACGAGGTCATTGCTTTCCGGTTCAAGAATGCCTCGATCGCCGAAGCGATGACGCGTATTGCGACCGCCGTCAGCGGACGATGGGAGCAGTCTGGAACGATTTTCACGCTCGCCGCGGATGGTTCAGTTCGATCCCGGCAAGTCGCCGAGCGGAGAAAGAACGCTCTGGAGCGCCTCAGGAAACAGATCGCGGACGAGTTGAGCCCTCCAAAAGAGACTCCCGACAAAAATGGCGATATCCATTATGGAGGGGGAGATTTGGCGGTAACACGGATTGTGGCCACGCTTGACCTGCCGATGATTGTGGATTTGCCCGAAGGCGGACGGGTTGTGTACTCCACGATCCCCAACCGGATGCAAAAGAGTATGCGGTTGGCCCCCAGCATCATCAAAGAACTGGTTGACGCCCACAATACGGAGGCCGCCGAGCAGAAGAGAGCAGATGGGGGTGTCATCGATGCTGAAGCCCAAAGGATGCGCGAAATGATGGAGCGCTACGGGATGGGCAGGCCCCGCATGCCGATCAAAGAGGAGCCGTTCAAAGCGGTGATGGTGATCGAGAAAGGGGGCGGGATGATGGGAGACGCCGGCAACATCCAAGCTACGCTCCGACTTTATTCCAACCAAGGATCCGTTCTGCTTTCGCGAAATGGCAACTTCTATTTGTCTTCGCCGGGTTGGGGAACGACGCCCGATGTACCTACCGAGGATGATCTCGAGAAGCCGCCACCGCCCCCAAAGCCCGAGCCTCAGAGCCCCAAAATCGAGTGGAGCCCGGTCGCAAAAGAGCTTCAGGCCCGCATGAACCAAGGGCCCTTTGCCGGGAGTGCCGCGCCCCAGAAGCCATGGACCGACGCTGCCAAGCAGCTGATCGGGAATCCTGATCAAGTAGAGCCCCTGAAGTACTTAATCGGTGATGGATTGTTGCAAGTCGCGGCCTGGAAAGACGTGAACTTCGTGGCAAATCTGCCCGACCAGGTCGCGGAGTCCATGTCGGGTGGTAGCTTCGCTTCCACTTGCGTAGCGATGCTGAGGTGGGCGGAGACCTCGGACGACCTTGACAGCAAAATGGAAAACGGCTGGTGGATGCTCGTGCCGAAGGATCCGATCAAGTCTCGCGATAGCCGTTTTAGCCGAGTTGCCTTGGCTACGATTGCCAAGAGAGGGATGGCGGAGGGGCGAATCAGCCTCGATGACTTGGCTGCGTATGCCGTGAAATCCAAGCCGTTCATGTCGGCGCCACTCTCGGCAATGCTCATGTTCATTGTTGATCCGTCGATCTTGCGGCTCGCCTTTACGCCAGATGCTTGGGAGTTCCTGCAACTGTACGGAACGCTGTCCGCGCAGGAGAAAGTTGCAGTTGATGGAGGGCATAGGGTTTCCTTTTCCGGCCTTACCCCCACCCAATCTGCGATCGTAAACAAAATCGTGTTTGGCGCGGAGCCCGCCTATCATGTGGGTCCAGATCTCGTCGAAATGGACGCCCTCGGCTCTTTCGGTGCGATGATGACGGTTGGATTTGGGAACCAAGGGGGGCAGGATAACGATTACCGCGAAGAACCGACCGAGCTCCTGCCGGATGGCCTTCCGAGCAGCGGTTACCTCCTCGTCCAGATCAAGGATGACGTCGCGATGAAAGCGGCGACTTCCGGCGCGGAAAACTGGCTTGCGATGTTTGGCAGTCTCGGGGTTGAAGACCTCGCCCTTTACAAGTTCATGGAAGAGAAAATGGGCGCAACGGGAGTGGAAGGTTTCCAGAAGGTTGAGCGCGTCACGATTGGCAAGCGAAAAAGCATTTTGATGGAGCTCCATCTTGCCGCAGGGGTGAAGGCTTCCAATCGATTCGCAGACGATACGTTCGACAAAGACTCCAAGCCGCAATCCGTAGACGCGTTGCCGGAAGCGCTTCGAACGCGGATCGAGAAGGCGCTTGAAAAGATCAAGAAATTGAACCTGCCGTTTTTCGATCCCGGAATGTTCGGACGTCCTCCCGGACCTCCGCCCGCAAGGTAGCCTTCGAGACGTGAAGATTGCCACCTACAACGTCAATTCGATTCGCCAGCGTTTGCCGATCGTCTTAGAGTGGCTTGCGGAACACGAACCCGATGTCCTCGCGCTTCAAGAGACCAAGGTGGAGGATGGCAAGTTCCCGCTGCAAGAACTCGAAGATCTCGGCTACCACGTCGCGATTCATGGTCAGAAATCCTACAACGGGGTCGCCCTCATCTCACGCGAACCGGCACGCAACGTTGTGCTCGGCTTGGGTGATCCACTCTTTCCCGATGATTGCCGGGTCATAACTGCCGATTTCGGAGACGTCACCGTCGTGAATACCTACGTTCCGAATGGCACCCAGGTAGGCGGGGACAAATGGGACTACAAGCTGCGCTGGCTCGACCGATTCGGACGGATGGTGCAGGAGCGATACAGGCCGACGGACAACATCGTCTGGTGCGGAGATATCAACATCGCGCCGACGAGCGATGACGTGTACGACGCCCACAAAAAGCTGGGCGGGGTCGG
>JBKJJL010000334.1:0-7598 GCA_046597875.1 Fimbriimonadaceae bacterium
ACCCTCTATGACGCGATGGCAGACGCAACTGGATGCCTTTACGTAGCGGGCCAAAGGGAATCGACCGGACCCGTCAAGTCTCCTCTGCTAGCCCGATACAGCTACCCAGGGCTCATGCCTCTATGGAGGTTCACCGCGGCCATAGATCCCTCTGAAGAGCGCTTTGAAGGGCTGGAAAGAGACCAGTTCGGCCTCATCTTCGCCTCATCTGTATCATCGACGAATGGATACCGCGTACACGGAATCGATGCCCTGACGGGCCGTTTCCTCGGGCGAACAACTCACGGATTCCCGGCTGCCTTCACATCACCCTTCGAGCCCTTGGCGATCAATGACTCGGGCACGGTTGGAAGTCTCGGGAGCATGGATGCAACCGGCGACAACGGCATGCTGCTCCAGCGCGTTCAAGGCGTAGGTCTCAGGTCCATTACGCTTCCCACCAGTGTCACCGGAGGCAACAGCGTTCAGGGAACGATCACCATGTACTTGCCGGCCGCGTTTAGCCGAACGATTAAGATTAGTACGAACTCTCCCTATGTGAGCATCGTGTCGAGCATCCAGATCGTCGCGGGACAGACGACGGCGCTGTTTACCATGAACACCTCCGTCCCTCCCGGCGACCTCGTTACAACGGTAGTCGCGGACGACGGGAAGTCGAGAAGGGTCATTACGTTCCTCTTAAGGAAGTAGCTTGATTCTGTGCGTTCCCGCTCCAATAAGGCACTATGGAAGGCGGAAGGGTTGTAACTCCGTTTTTTTTGAAGAAATCCTGTAGCACGCGGATGTCTTGTGCCGCGTTTAAACCTAACATCTTCGTAACGAATTAGAGAGTTACCACGAAAAGGGACGAAGTGCGCAAAAAGAAATACGTGTAAAGCTCGGAACTAACAACACATTTCGTGCGGTCTCAGGTTTAAACGCGGCACAAGACATCCGCGTGCTACAAAGACTGTCTTAACATTGATATCTCTTTGCGGTCTCAAGTTCAAACGCGGCACAAGACATCCACGTGCTGCAAAAGACTGTCTTAACATTGATCCGAAGGGAAGAATCCCATTCCTTCAACGGCCAAAATCCACGGAACAACTATTGACCCCCAGCCGTCTGAACAAACCTTGTGCAGATCATCGACGACATTCCTGTCTTCGGCGAGCCGGTTGATCTCGGCGCGTTGGAGCAGATTAAGAACGCGAAGAAGCTGGCCGATAAGGTCGCCCTCTTAGCGGATCATCACCTCGGCTTCGGAGTGCCGATCGGTGGCGTCGTTGCGTACCGCGAGCACGTGAGCCCGAGCGGCGTGGGCTACGACATCGGCTGCGGCAACAAGGCCGTTCGGCTTGATCTGCCCGCCCGCAAGGTGAAGGCGCACATCCACCGGATCATGGACGAGATCGCGAAGAAAATCAGCTTCGGACTCGCTCAAAAGAACCGGGAAGAAGTTGAACATCCCCTCTTCGAGGACAAGGCGTGGCAGGAAATCCCCGTTCTGAAGCGAACGCTCGAAAAGGCGCGGAATCAGCTTGGCACCGTCGGCGGAGGCAACCATTACGTGGACATCTTCATCGACGAGAACGACCAATGCTGGATCGGCGTCCACTTCGGGTCCCGCGGCCTTGGCCACACCATCGCGACCGAATACATCGACGTGAGCCGCCAAAAGGGGCAAGAAGCCGACGGCATTGCGACGCTCTTCGCGCGTTCCGACGCGGGTGAGGAATACCTGGATGCCATGCGCATCGCGGGCGAATACGCCTATGCCGGGCGCGATTGGGTGTGCGAGCGCGTCGCCAAAATCATCGGCGGCAAGATCGTGGAAGAGATCCACAACCACCACAACTACTGCTGGCGCGAAACCCACGGCGGCGTGGACTACTGGGTGGTTCGCAAAGGCGCGACTCCCGCGTTTCCGGGGCAGCTTGGCTTTGTGGGAGGCTCCATGGCCGAGCCCGCGGTCATCTTGCGCGGAGTGGAGAGTGAACTGAGCGAGTACACGCTTTGCTCAACCGTTCACGGCGCAGGCCGCGTCATGAGCCGCCGCGCGGCGAAGGGCGACAAGAAAAAGGGCATCCAAGCCCGAGTGACGCCGCACGCGATGCACCGAGCGATGCAAGACGCAAACGTGGTTCTGCGAGGCGGGGACGTGGATGAATCCATGCACGTCTACAAACGCCTCCCCGAAGTCCTCGCACATCACGCGGGGACGATAGAAGTGGTCCACACGCTAACTCCGTTGGGAGTCGCGATGGCGGGTGGAGACGTGTTCGATCCCTATCGGGACTAACTTAAGGCTTCGTTTGAATGTCAGCGATGCCGCAAAGGTATTCCCTTGAACGTTACGATCGCTTTGGGTTTGGCTCCCAATCGAAAGACTCTCTTGAATCCGGGCCGATCCTTCACCGAGAGGTCGAACTCCACTCTCCCATCGGCACCAACCTCTCCCGTCCCAAAGGGCAAGGGAAATGGAATTGCTCGCTTTTCGTCAAGATCGTTGGCGCTCAGTTCCAGCTCGGTACCAGCCCACGCGACTGGAACTTTCGCCGATACTACATATTCGACGATCGTGAACCTCGACCGCTTACCTTTAATCAACTCCACCGCCTCCCGCCGCTCTTCGGAGAACTGGAAGTCGAAACCGCTGGGCCAGTTGCGTTGCTGCAGATCGAACTCAAACATTCTTGTGGCATCGAAAGGGCATACTTCGACGACGAAACTCATATCGTCTCCTAATGGTTGTTCAAAGACGAAGCTTTCAGTTGGCCATGTAAAGCCACTTGCTACATCCGGGGGTTTGAACGTACTGCTAAGTATTCGTAAGTCCTTTTCCGTGCCAGTCGATAGGTTTACGAGGGCATTCGGCTTATGTCTTAAGGCAATCGCGAAAGTTCTTGTTTCACGCTTCTCTCGCCAGCGTTCCCTTGTTTCGCCATCCCTTGGATCAGCGTCGAGAGCATGCCAGAACCAAATAGCTTTGTCCTTGCCCAGGGGCTTTCCGTCTAGGCCCCATGGTTTGACTGCGGCGTCGGCAAGTTGACAGGCGCCAATGAATTCGAGCACAAGGCCCGAACGGAGCACCGCCCTCCCGGTTGACGTTGAAAGATTTTCCGCCGGAACTGGTTGGGCACCGACTGGAGTTTGCCATAGCAATGCAAGTGCGATTGAATAGATCATATTTCAGCCCCCAAGAATTCCTGTAGCAACCGATGGAACTGGTGGGTGTTCTGCTCTCGCTTGGTTGAATACCTACCCCGTTTGTAGAACCGCGAGTGCATTCCGCGCTGCACCATTTCTACCACCGCTTCGTCTTCGCGCTCGACGCGGTCCAGATCGCCTCCCGCGCCAAGACCTAGTAAATCATCCTTCCACACGTATGGAAGAAACTGCACTTTCATAAGGTCCGGCGCGAGGGGCCGAACGACGTTGATCGACAAGCCCCAAGGGTAAAAATTGAACATCAAGTTCGGAAAGAACCAGAAGTAATAAGCCGCGATGTTCTTTCCGAAATCGGGCGACGAAGAAGGGAGGTCAAAGGTGTTTTCTCCGTCTTTACCAACCCCGACTTGCAAGTTCCCATAGCGGTACGGCTCGGTGGCGTAATCGTCGTAAACCAGCCCCGCGCTGAGCGACGCGTGGATGTACGGAATGTGGAAACCTTCCAAATAGTTGTCGACATACAGCGCCCAATGCGCCTTGATCATGTACTCCCGCGCTCGGCTGGAATCGTAGCGAAACTCCCTTAGCGGCAAAAAACCAACCCGCTCCATCATCGGCGCGAAGACTTCGCTCAAGGGAGCGACCGGTTCGATCGAAGCGAAAAGGAGGTGCTCCCACTGCCCGAGGGGAGCCTTCGCAAGGTCATCACACGGGGCCGGAAAGCCTTCGACACCCTCGAACTCCGGCATGTGCTGGAACGAGCCATCCAACCCAAACCGCCGCCCGTGGTAGCGACATCGCAGGGTGTTCATATTTCCCGCCCCTTCCACGACCAGGTTCCCCCGATGCGTGCAAACATTGCTCAGACAATGAACCTGATCCTCGCGGTCCCGCGTGAGCAGGAGGGGTTCATTGAGACATCCATCGAGCAGTGTGAAGGGATAGACTTGGCCCGGCACCTTGAGGTGCGACTCGTCCGTGACGAACTGCCACGTGCGCGCAAAAATGCGCTCCTTGCTCTTTTCGAAGGTGGCGGAATCGGTGTAGAACACGGTTGAAGGAGTCCAAGCCTTACCGATCTCGGGATGGATGTCGAGCATGCCTTCTATTTTGAAGCGTCTAATGGGATCCCAGGTGACCTACAGGACCCCGCGGCCATTCAGCAGCGTGAACGTCGGCGAAATCGCCCCCGAAGACGGCGCGCGGAACTCAAGCATAAATGAAATCGAGGCGCCCGATGCGAGCGGACCGTAACTGACGATCACGTAGGGCTTTCCAGCCTGTTCCAAACTCATTTCCGTCGCATTATTGAGTGTGACCCCGACCGACAACGCCATCCGAACCGCGAGCCACCCGGGCAGGATTGCTCCACTGGTGTTCGTGAGCACCATCCGTCTTCGATACACCCGGTTGGCCGTGTCATAAACGGTCGCCGCGGTGGTCAGCGTGTATCCAGAACTAATCGGAGTCATGCGCTGCAAGGTCCTTCGAGATTGCCTGGTGAGCGTAATGCTGGACGTACCCGGATCCGACGTGATTCCACTTTGGGCGGGGAGGAACTGGTTGCTCACCCAACTGACCGGCTCCCCATGACCTCCAAAAACGCCTCGCAGGGGGTTACTGCTCGCAAGCGTAGTCCCGGATTCTCCGGTCGTCAGGAGGTATGCGATGAAGCCAAGTGGGGTCGTCGGAGGATTCGCCGCAAACACTTCGCGCAGAGGAATCGCCGCCTCCAGTCCCCTTACCGGCACGTCGAACGGCCCCGGTCGGGGCTGCCAGGCAACCGCGGCCTTCTTGCGCGTCAACGCTGCACCATTTCCGGTCAACCGGTACAGTCCGGCAAAGGCTCCAACGGGTTGCGGCAGAGTTGGTTGGCCCGTAAAAGGACTTCCGGGTGCGGTGCTCATCGTCGACCTCCGCAAGACGGCCAATCCGAAGTCGGATCGGATTCCCGACGTCGCGATCCGTGCGTTCGAAAGAAGGCGCGTGGCAGGGCCGCTGTCGTCTTCAAGGGTGGCGAGATTCGTAAGCCCATTCGGCCCGCCCGGGTCGAGATCCATCAAGAAGGCGACTCCGTTCGTCTGGCTTTCCATTGTGTCCACGTTGCCGGCGAGGCCGACATAGAGATTCAAGTCGTCATTCGTCACGTACATGAGATCGAGCCGGTTGGCGTTCGATGTCGGCGTAAGAGTTTGGCTCGCCAAAGGGGTCGAACCCAGATCCGAGAGATCGCCGTCCACGACGATCGGCCGCGTTCGCTTCAAGTGGAAAAAGCCGACAAAATCCGTGAAGGCTCCCGGCGCGCTGCCCGTGTTCGAAAACACCCTCACGCGGACGGTATGTAGTCCATCGGCGAGTCCGACCGTACTGATGTTGCGAAGTTCAAACCGCCCCGGCGAGGGTTTTGACATCGAAATGAACCCATCCGCCAGCCCTTCAGCGGTATTGGTCAAAACGCTCATTCCACCAACTTTCACGCCATTGTCGAACTTCACAAACGCGGTATTGCCGACGACGTCGGTGCGAACCACGAGGTGAAACCGATCCGCCCCAATCGTTGCCGCTTGAAACGTTCGCGAGGTTGAGTTCCAGCCCGATGGCATCGTGTAGATTTGCGGAACAATTTCTGCCCCGATCGCTGCGGTTTCGTCCACCGCACCGAAGAACTGGATCGGCCGGGCCGGATCAACCGGGGTCGCCGCCAAGGGAGTGTAAAAGACGTACCCGCGCGCATTGTTTTGGTTCGTCGGAGTGCTATTCGAGGGAACCGTGATGTTAACCTGTCCCGCGCCGTTCACGGTCAGATCTGGCTTTTGCCCCGTCACGTCCCTCAGGACCGTCCCACTCGGAAACGCGGTTTGAACCGTCTTCGTCTGGTCGGTGTCGCCGCGTAGGTTCAGCCCCACCAGCATCGTGCCCGAACCATTCACCTGACGCTCAAAAATGTAAAGCTGCGGCTCGACCCAACGATTGACGACCGCTCCCCGCGCTCCCCGATTTCGAGCTTCGAGGAGCTTGACAATCGTGTCGCCGCCATTCCCGAGCGAATCGTATCGGCCCGGCTTGGGGAACTGTGAATAGTCGTCCGGGATCAGGTTGTTCCCGTCGTAATAAACGAGCGGCCTCGCCGGACGGCCCATGATGAGCGCGTGGGCGAGATTGCTCGACCACGGCGGCCCTTGATCGTGACTTTGCACGAAACTGACGCTGTTATCGCGGGCCAATCCTCCATATTCGTAGGCAAGACCGGTTGCGCCGTCAAGCGCCCAGCCGTTGGAGAACGTCCCGCCGAGATTCCCGAATCCGCTGGAGTTGAAGACCGAATCCATCGCGAACTTGAGAGGAAAATCGAGCATATTCATACCGACTTTCGTGTACTCGCGAAGCTCGTAAGCGTTCGTCGAGAAGTTTTCGGCGAACACGTAACTGTTCCGATTTAAGGCGTACAAGGCCGGCATCGCATCGCCGTTCGAGACAAAGCTCCCCGGCTGATCCGCATCGGGAACGAAGTCGAAAAACCCAGGCGGCGTGTGCTTCACCGCATCGAGTCGATACCCGTCGAATCCAAATTGTTGGGTCAGAAACCAGCCCCACCGCTTCAACAGACCGCGAATGTCTTCCGAAACCGGGGTCGCGTTTGGATAATAGTTGGCCGATTTAGGATGCCGAACATAGGTCGGCTTTCCGCTGCCTGTCCATCCCGCGTAGCTGGGAAGGTTGAAATCTCCGGTTCGGGTGTTGTTGTGATCTTCGTGCGCTAAATCGACGAGTCCAACAAGATCGTGATTGAGTGCAGCAAAGCTGAACGGCCCCGCATTGTTGAAATCAATCTCGTCGTTGCCGGTGTCCGCAGACGAGCGGATATGCGCATCCTCGGGAATCAGGTCGGGGTACAAATGGATCGCCGCATTAGCCCGGTTTGCGTTGTGATTGTAAACCAGATCGGCATAGATTTCGATGCCAAATCGGTGGGCCATCTGGATCAGCTCGTGCAGTTCCTGTGATGTTCCATACTTCGTCTTCACCGTGCCAAGCGACAGCCGATCGCCGAGGTCGAAGCGGTCGAACGGGTTATATCCGGTGCTAAATCCGCCGCCCGCACTCTTTTGGGGCGGAGGCAAGTAGATCGCAGAGTAGCCAGCCATCGCGACCTCGGGCAGACGCTTGAGCATCGTCACGTAGTCCGTCTCAAACCATTGCAAGATCGCCCCATTTCGGTAGCGGGGCGACCACCGCGTGTAGAAACTGAAGTTTTGGCCGCCATTGTTGTCGTACTGAACGGCACCGCCCGAGCCATTCGCGCGAATGTAGAATCGCACCTCCTTGCCAGAAGCAAAAGGCCCTAAAAGGCAGTACCACTGCGAGTTCGAGCCAACGGTTTGATCGAACGTGAATACGTATTCTTGGCTTGTAGCGAAATTATCGGTCGTGACGACTGCTACCACACT
>JBKJJL010000350.1:0-6873 GCA_046597875.1 Fimbriimonadaceae bacterium
ACCATCCTTATGACAGTGACCGTGTTCTGGCGAGGCAAAGCCGCTCACGAGACCTACGCCTACTTCGTCCTGCTCCTCTTGACGGCCGCCCTTGTGGGCGCAACCGGGCACTTTGGAGCGCAAATCGTTTACGGATCCTAAAGCAACCACGGAGAAAAACAATGAATACCTTAACCATCAAGACCCGGCTGTTCGCGATTATCGCGATGGCTACGATCATCACCGGCGGCGCGTTCGCCCAGAAGGCCTCGGACTTTAAGTCCGCTGGCAAGACGTGGAGCAACGTAATGCGCGACATGGCCTCTTTCGACAAGATCGTCAAGGCAAAGAAGTGGAAGAGCGTCCACGAGGCAGCGTTCGCGGTCCGCGACGACGCGCTTCTTCTGCCCAGCGACTCCAAGGCGCTCACGCCGGCGAACATGAAGAAGCTCAAGGCCCACCTCAAGGAGATCGGCAGCCTCGCCGGCGAGCTCGATGAAGCGGGCGATGCCAACAACGGCAGGCTCGTTACGTCTCTCGCAGCCAAGTTCCGCATGCACCTCAACATGATCCCCTCGGCCTATCCCAAAGGGGCCCTCCCCATGAAAGCCGCCATGCCCGCTCACAAGCCGGCCAAGAAAACCAAGCACGACGACCACCACGGCGGCGGTCACTAAAACTCAATCTCGAATCACAAGGAGATAAAACCATGAAAACACTCACAATCACCCTCGGCGCCGTCGCACTTGCGGCGACGCTCTTCGCTAACCCTTTCCAAAGCAAAGGGAACGACTCCTGTTGCTCGCCCCTGATGGCGCAGCACGAAGGAATGAAAATGGACAAGCCAGTTGCGGCCAAGGCCGTGAAAGGCGTCCAGAAGATGACCGTCGTTATTGACGAAGGCATGTATATGCCCGCCGTTATCTCGGTTAAGAAAGGCAAGCCGGTCGAACTGACCTTCAAATCCGGGAAGAACCCCGGCTGCGGCTCGACCGTGGTCTTCAAATCCCTCAAGATCAGCAAGGATGTGCCAAAAGGCAAGTCCGTTGTCATCAAGTTTACGCCGAAGAAAGCGGGCGACATCGCCTTCACCTGCGGCATGGGCATGTTTGACGGCAAAGTGGTGGTCAAGTAGCGATGAAAGTGTTGTTGACTGCAATCGGAGTTGCTACCGTCGCGGCGGCATTTGTCGTAGGCTGCGGTGGCAGCGGAACCGCCCCCAACTCTACGACCAATGCCTACACGATTCCCTTCATTGCGCAAAACGATGTCCAATACATCGACGCCCTGGTGCCCCATCACATAATGGCGATTGATATGGCGCAAATGGTGCTCGACAAAGGCTCCAGCGCACAGATCAAAGCGATTGCGCAGGCGATCAAGAACGCTCAGGGTCCAGAGATTGCGATGATGAAGACCGTTCGCAAAGCCCTTACCGGCAGCGACGTGATTCCCGCCGCGCCGAAGGACGTGTACCTCGACAAGATGATGATGGACATGGAGGCCATGACGGGCGCAGAACTCGACATGATGTTCCTCAAGTCCATGATCGGGCATCACAGCGAGGCAATCGCCATCGCGAGTCGTGCCCTCGACCATCTGGCTCGGGCCGACATGAAGGCCAATGCTGAAGCCGTCATCTCGGATCAGGCGCGTGAGATAGGAGAAATGCAAGCCCTACGGTAGGGAGGGCAACCGGGGTTAACGCACAGCGCAAAAGCATCATGAAAAACAACACATTCCTTAAGGGGTTCGTCTCGGCACCGATCGTCGGTGTCGCGATGGCCCTCCCTGTCCTGGCCGGTGCTTCGCCTACCTGGTGGCCGCCAGCGTCCGTGTTCGAGACGTTGAGAGCGCAGGTCCAGCATGCTGGCCATCCAGAGAAGGCGAAGGATAAGACAACACCCGCCCAAACCACTCCCAAGAACAATCCAGCCCAGCATGAGCAAAACCAAAAACCGAAGGAGAAGCCCATGCCGCACGAGATGCCCATGGGCGAGCAGATGGGTGAAATGAAGGGCACCCAAGGCGATTGGAGCATGTCCCGCCAAGGCTCCGGCACAAGCTGGATCCCCGAATCCTCGCCCATGTTTATGAAGATGCTCCCTTCGCGCAACGGCTTTGATCTCGGGGTTATGGGCAGCCTTAGCCTGAACTATGCCGATGCCGGCGGAAAGAGGGGCGACAGCCAGCTCTTCAGCAGCTCCATGGGAATGCTCATGGCGAGGCGCGGCTATGCCGACGGCGGCGTGTTGGGTTTCCAGCTCATGGCGTCTCTTGACCCGGTCTTCAACGGGAAGAAGGGCTATCCGAATCTCTTTCAAACCGGAGAGACTGCAAACGGCATGCCTTTGCGAGACCGGCAGCACCCCCACGATCTGCTTTCTGAAATCGCGGTTTCATACAGCCGTCCAGTTAGCGGCAATATGCGGGCTATCGGCTACTTCGGAATCATCGGCGAGCCCGCACTCGGCGGCTCAATGTTCTTGATGCGGCCAAGTGGCATGGAGAACCCTGAGGCGCCCATCGGACATCACTGGTTCGACGCGACCCATGTCAGCTTCGGCGTCGCCACACTTGGACTTGCCGTAGCCGACAAGTGGAAGGTCGAAGCCTCCGCATTCAACGCCACCGAGCCCGATGAAAACCGCTATAACATCGACAAACTCAAGTTCAACTCGTACTCCGGCCGGATCAGTTATAACCCAGACCCGAACTGGTCACTCCAAGCTTCTTACGGATTTCTTAGGGAACCTGAGCCCCTTATGAATCCCGGCATGAGCCACCACCGGCTCACGGCGAGCATCATGCACAGCCGGCCGATGTCAAACGGCGACAACCTTTCAATGGCGCTGACTTTCGGCAGCAACATCGCGGCGGGAGAAACCCCCACCAACGCGATCGGATTGGAAGCAACGTACTACAAGCCGAACACCGCTTACTTCGCCCGGTTTGAGCGGGTTGATAAGGACGAACTGGTCGGCGTACCGGCTGGCACGTACGCGATCAACAAGCTCACTTTCGGCGGAGTGCGAAAGATAGCCGAGCGGGATGGAATGGAAGTCGGCGTCGGCGGCTTCATCGGGCTCTATGCTTTTCCGAGCAGTTTGCAACCCGTGTATGGCAAGAGCCCCGTCTCGTTCGGCATGTTCCTCAGGATTCGGCCCAGCCGAATGTCGCACGGCGGCATGAAGAAAGAAATGGGAGGAATGGACAAATGAAGATGGACCACACAGAAATGGGCGCGACCAAGAACAATAGCCACTACGCACGATTTGGAATCATGATCGCTATCTCGTTTGTGGCAATGTACGCCCTCATGTACGCCATGGTTGACTCATTTGCGAATGTCTTTTGGAACTTCAACCAGTGGTACATGGCCGGGCTGATGACGGCGCCGATGGTGATTCTAGAAATCCTGCTCATGGGCATGATGTACCCCAACAAGAAGCGGAACGCCCTGATTCTTGCCCTCGGCGTCGTCGGGCTTGCAGGCTTCTTTTTCTTGATAAGAGTGCAGGCCGGGATCGGGGATAAACAGTTCCTCAGATCCATGATCCCGCACCACGCCGGGGCGCTCCTCATGTGCGAAGAAGCTTCCCTCCAAGATCCCGACATAAAGAAGCTGTGCGAGGGTATCCGCAAGGGTCAGGAAGCAGAGATTGCCCTCATGAAAGCCAAGCTCAAGGAGTTGGAAAGCAAATGACACGACCACACGATTTGGCGAATCGTCGCCAAGAACGGAAGAAGCCCCCCCAGGAGAAACACATGAAACGCAACACAACCCTCAAAGGACTCGTTGCGACGCTCGTAATTGGCGCCGCAATGGCCCTCCCTGCCTTCGCCTCGGCTCAGAGCCACGGCGGTGGCCACTCCTCACGCGGCCATTCGTCGGGTGGATTCTCCATCCAGATCGGTGGCGGCCAGAATCGCGGCTACTCGAACAGCGGCTACTACGGAAGCTATGGCAACAACCGCCACCGCGCCCAAGAGCGCCACGCCTACAATGACCACCGAGCTGCTGAGTCCCATGCCTACCGGGATCATGCCGACCAAGACCGGTACTACGGCGCTTCGAGACAGCATCGGGCGGCGGAGAGTCACGCATATCGCGATCATCGCGCGGCGGAATCTCACGCCTACCGAGATCACCGAGGAGGCGGCCACTAGCCCCATGAAAGTCCGGCCCCAAGGCTCGTTGCCTCAATCCGCAGCCTCACTTAGGATCTGCGAGCCTACAAAGAACGCGGCGAAGAGCCCCCGATGAATTGCGACTTCCGCACCTATGCGGTCATCGCCGAATAGAGAAAACAACTATGCACGACCATCATAAACTCATCGAATCTTGCGAGGCCTGCGCCTCCCATTGCCAAACCTGCGCCGATGCCTGTCGCGACATGCCCAACATGGGCGCGTGCGCCGCCATTTGCGCGGAATGCCATGACGAATGCGACCGCTGCTCCGCCGAACTGCAAAACGGTTCGAGGCTCCTTTGCCAAACGTGCGCCGATATGTGCACGGCCTGTGCGAAGGAATGCGAATCGCATCCTGACAACACTCTTTGTGTCGCGTGCGCAGAGGCATGCCGACACTGCGCTCTTACCCTATCCGGGGTGGGAGTCTAGGCCTTTAGACTAAAACCAAGATGGCGGGCCCCTCACTGTTGTTAATCAATGTGTGAAGCGGCTCGCCGCCAGAACCAAAGGAACAACATGAAAGACATCCTCAACAACCTCAGCAAGTCCCTCGCCCTGCTCGCCGTTATCGGCGGTACGCTCGGCACGTCCTCCATGGCAATGGCCCACGAAAGCGATTGCCCCTATTGCAAACTCAAGCTCGTCCAGAACACCAAGGATATGGACAACGAAGTGGTCGTCAAGACCGGCAACAAGCGCATCGAATATCGGTGCATGTATTGCGTAATCAAGGATCAGAAGCGCTATAAAGGCGACCTCGTCGTCTATGCTCCGAGCGAGAAGAAAGGCGAGCCGATCGTGATCAAGCGAACCGACGGCAAGTGGTCTGCGCCGGAAGGCACGGCCTTCCTGAATTCCTTCAAGAAGCATGCAGACTGTTCTGCGCTTTCGCGGGCGTTCACGTCCAAGGCCGCGCTCGACAAGTACGCGTCAGCTAACGGCCATACCGACGTCAAAGCGATGACATGGGCGGAGTTCGCCGAAGCTGTGAACAAGCCCGCGAAATGACCTCCCTCGTCCCGGGTGATGTTCCTTTTTTAGAAAGCTACATCGCTTCAGGATCAAAGCAGATGATATCAAATGATGACGACAACGAATGAAAGCCAATCTCCGATCGAGCAGATTCTCTCTACTTTCGGCGATCTGATCTGCTGCCCATGCGGCTCTCCAGTCACTGCTGATACGCTTGGTGAGTCGTTAGTTTGCGATCGATGCTGTGCACAGTTAGATCTCGACAATGGCGTCCTTAGCTGCGCTAACTGGAGCAAGGATTCCAGCCCTGAAGCAATTCACCAGCTAAATGAGCAACGACGCAGAGATGAGCAAGCTTGGTACTACGACGTCGCCATCAGCATGAACCTTGCGAGTTGGATTGAGAGATGCCGAATTGACAGCTTGATCGCAACTAGTTCGACCCGTGTGGCGCTGGAGATTGGATGCGGTACTGGCAGACTGACGATGAAGTTGGCAGGGCGCGCGTCGCGTGTTGTCGCGATTGATCGGTCTTTGATGTCGCTCTATCACTGTCGCGCGAAGCTCCTCGACAAGAAGCTAGCCGATAGGGTCTTGCTTATCCACTGCGACGCCGCGTCCTTGCCACTCCGTGAAGGAGTGTTCGACTTGGCACTGACTACTCAGGTCCTGCAACACATTCCCAGCCGCCCCCAGCGCACCGGGACCCTCGCCGAACTCTCCTCCCGGTTGACAGGCGCTGCCAGCTTGATCTTGTCGGTGTACGCTTGGTATGGCAGGGGACTGTTGAACCATAAGAAGCAGGGTTTCCATAAGGGCGGAATACCCTACTGCAGGTTCACCGAAGCAGAGTTGCAGGAAATGCTGGCACCGCATTTTAACGTGGACTCCATCGAGTCATGCCTCGGACAGTTACTCATAGCCACCGCACACAAAAACGAGGGCACCAATGTGTAAAGCGCCTAACCGTTGTGACATGCTCGGAATCGCGGCAACTCCTACGGGTTTTAAGCGGCCTTGTCCACGGAGCAAACACGCACCTCGGCCCCATCGCAACCTTCATCTTCGTCAATTCAACCTTCGATTTATGCGAAAACGTTCGCGCAACAACAACTTGGACTCAACAAGCCCAAAGACAAGGAAACACAAATGAAAATCCTAAACTCCCTCAAATCGTCCCTCGCCCTGCTCGCCGTTCTCGGCACGCTCGGCATGTCTACCATGGCATCCGCCCACGAAGGCGATTGCCCCTACTGCAAGCTCAAGTTGGTGCAAAACACCAAGGATCTGGACAACGAAGTCGTCGTCAAGACCGGCAACAAGCGCATCGAGTATCGGTGCATGTATTGCGTGATCAAGGATCAGAAGCGGTACAAAGGCGACCTTGTCGTCTACGCGCCGAGTGAGAAGAAAGGCGAGCCGATCGTGCTCAAGCGAACGGCCGGCAAGTGGTCTGCGCCGGAAGGAACTGTCTTCCTGAACACCTTCAAGAAGCACGCCGACTGTTCTGCGCTTTCACGGGCGTTTACTTCCAAGGCGGCGTTCGAAAAATATATAGGCGCCCACGGCCACACGGGTGCCAAGGCGATGACGTGGGCGGAGTTCGCCGAAGCCGTCGCCAAGCCCGCTAATTGACCTCAACCGCTTCCCGGATTGGCAACTTTCCGGGAAGCACCACTGAATGTTAAAGGAACACAAGAAACCATGAAAGCTATCTCCATGCTTG
>JBKJJL010000036.1:0-2964 GCA_046597875.1 Fimbriimonadaceae bacterium
GCCCCGTGCTCGGGCCACGTAGGCGGCTGCGGCGGAGGAGCCGGTTCCGCAACCGAGCGTTTCGCCGATACCTCGTTCCCAGATTCGGATTCGCAGGTCGGTGGGCGAGTCTTCTCGCACCCAGATAACGCTGGTTCGTTCCGGGAAAAGGGAATGGTGTTCCAGCGCGGCGGAGATGCGCTGAAACCGTTCTTCCGTCGGCAGTTCGGACACCGGAATGATTGTGTGGGTCGAGCCGGTCGAGAGTGCGGATAGCTGGATGACTTCACCCGCGACTTCGATCTCCGAATGGAACAATTCGGTGGGATGGGTATGGGGAACGTCGCTCGGGTTGAACGATGCACTCCCGATTTGGGTCTCTACGGCCGCGGTTTTTGAAACGCTTGCCGGAACTTCGCGGCCTCCGTGAAGGATGACGAATCGCTCGGGAACCCACGCTTGCTGATACGCATACAGGGCAACGCAGCGAAGGCCATTGCCGCAGAAATCTTCGGTTCCATCGGGATTGAACATCCGCATTTCGATCCGATCCGGCCCGTTTGACCTCACCGAAAGGAGCCCGTCGGAGCCTACGGAAAAGTGGCGCGCGGAGAGTCGTATCGCAAGAGCGGGAAGATCGACTTCGCCGACCACGGATAGATCGAGCAACACGAAGTCGTTGCCGATGGATTCAACTTTGACGAACTGAATCACCGTTGGGTTTATACTCCGGGAGCGACCTTCTTTTGTCGCCAGTCGATCACATTCAGAATTATGCTGGCGGTCAGACTCGTTAGATAGACTGCCGCTGCAATGTTGTTCACCAAGGCAACGGGCGGGTCCCAGCCCGAGATGAGGCGAACGAGCAGGATCAGATAGCTGTCGGCACTTTCCCGAATCCCCATCGCCTCGCGCACTTGCCAGTGCAGGTCCGTGCAAATGCAGTAGCCCATCCCCTTCCAGAATCCCATCGCTACCCAACTGAAAAGGGTCAGGCCCAGGGTTGCGAGGTTCCATTTTCGCAGTTTGGGAACAAGCCAGCCGAAGACGTTGAACAAGATCAACGCGGTGTGGAAGACGAAAAAGGCGACGTTGGCGAGGGCTAACCACAATGAAACATGGCCAAAACTTGCGCTAACGGAGTGCTTCTCCAAGAAGAGGCCCTTCCTGACGAAGACTAGACCCCGATCGGGAACCCAAGATCCGAAAGTCTTCCGATAGGTAACCGACTGGTCATCCTCGGTAACCGTCCAGCCCTCGCCAGGGAGTTCTTTGCGAAGGGCGTCGGGCACATTTAGCGCTGGGTCTATGTTAAAGGAATGCGAGACCCCCCCACCGACGCCACAGCTAACGCTATCGAGACCGTGTAGGGCAGCGATGGAGTCCCGGTACGGTCCGAGCTTTCCTCGAGGCGTTCCTTCGACGATGGCGACAAGGATCGCGCCGATAAGGAGCACGATGAGAACCTCCACGCCTCGTTTTCTCATGGCTCTTAGTATACGTGCCGGTCGGGCTGCCGACGGTCTCGATTGTCTAGGTCCTACACTCGTTGCCTCGGGACGAAGGAGATTTGTCTCCCTGAATGGAATGTCAATGAAATGTAGTGCGCGGATGTCTTGTGCCGCGCCTTCTTTGAACCTAGAACGGGGTAGGTTCCCCCCGTTACGCGAAGTTGTTAGGTTCAAACGCGGCACAAGACATCCGCGTGCCACATGGCCTTTCCCTGACTTTGAACAATCCCAAGCACACGCAACACCCTCGTGCATCCGCGTGCTCCGGCCTGTGACTTTGCTCACTTAGCTCGAAACACGCCCTTTTCGCCCCAGAATCCGGCTCCGAACACGCCACCGGCGCCTTTGGTTGGTGCGTCGGAACCGACGAGGGTCCAGTCTGGATAGGCGATGCCGGCAGAGAAGTACGGCAATCTCTCTACCACGCGTCTGCCCTCCGGTGAACTTCCTCCGATCCAGGCGATCTGACACTCGCCGATTCGGTTTGTGATGAGGCACCCAAACTTTTCGATCGCGTCGTTGATCATCTCCTTCTCCATCATTTGTCGCGTGGCGCGGTCGATCATCGCGGACCAGGCCGAGTTGCTGGATTCACTCCCGTAGATGATCAAGTTTCGGCTCTTGTCCTTCAAGGGAGCTTCTCTATCGGGCACGATATCCACCGCGCCATTGCCGCGATACCACCACTGCTCCGCGTCAAATCGAGCCTTCGCGTACGACCAGGCGTTCTCTTCCTTTGAACCCTTCGTGCCGTACACGAAGACCATCCGGCGGTTGAAGGCGTCCTTGAAGGGCCCTGGCTGGACCTGCAGTTTTTTCGGCGAGTACGTCCACTTGCCATTCTTCTTCTCGAAATCAGCTGAGACCGATTTGAGGTTGGGCACCTTGCCTTTCAGGGGCTGATCGTCGAGGTTTGTGGTACCCATCCCAACCCGGATCGCCTTAACGTTTGTCGTTTGCACGTCGATCCCGACGACTCCGCCGATCGCGGTCACTGTGCTCATTTCCCGCCGCTTTTCTTGCTGGAGAATCTCAACAAAATCCATCCGAGATGAGATGGCAGGATCGAGGGTCGAGAACTTCATCGTCGTTCCTTCCCAGCGATTCTGAGACGCCCTTTTGAACATATCAAAGAGGTCGGGCCACTCCACACAGTCCGCCCCGGGCGCCTTGTCTCCATCCCACCAATGGCCCGCTTTGGGCTCTTCGTGGTAGCCAATCGGCTTGTTCATCTTCGCGAAGTGATCCCGCATCGCGCGTGCTTCGCTCACGGGCACGTTGTCATCGGCATCGCCGTGGAGGATGAAAACCTGCTGCGTCCGATAGTTCTCAAGCAAGCGCTCGGTGTCGGTGGGAGAAACGACCCGCTCGAAGAATGCTTCCATCGGCGTCGGATTCGGGATTCGCGGCTTTCCCGCGTAGGTGTAGAAACTCCGCCATCCTGCACTCGGCGCGACGCCGGCGAACACGTTTG
>JBKJJL010000268.1:0-6123 GCA_046597875.1 Fimbriimonadaceae bacterium
CTCCGGTTCACTCGTCCTAGCGGTCCTGGGCCTCCTGGACGGGCAGCCATTTTGCACCCATAAGGGCGTCTTCGCGACGCTGGAGAAACTGGCACCGACTGCCTTGCCACAACCTGAACTACGGTTCGTGAACTCGGGAAAGATTTGGACCTCCGCGGGAATTTCAGCCGGGATTGACCTCGCTCTACATATTGTGTCAGTTCTGCACGGAGAGAAGGCCGCGCAGGATACGGCAGACTACATGGAGTATCGATGGCTCGATCTTTGAGCTTATTTCCAGTGCCATGCGTCATCGCCGATCAACGTCTGGATAAAGTTGAGCTGGCCGCTGTGGTACCAGATGTGAAGCGTCATGAAACGGCACCGTTCGAACCGCGTCGTCTCACCCTCGTCGGTCTTGAGGGTCGCTTCAAACTCCTCGTTGGAGAATGATTCTGCCAAGTCAAGGACGCGGGAAGATGAGCGTTTAAAGCCATCTGTGACGGCAGCCTTCGTTTGGAAATCCGCAGGCGCGGTAATCCACCCTTCCGGCCATTCGATCGATTTCTCGCCGCGCATGACCCTGCCGACATCGTCATTCACGAGGTTGACTTCGTAAACGATGTCCGCCACGGTCCTCGCCGATGGACTGAACTTCTGGCAAAAGGCTTCTTCGGGGAGGGCCTGGAGGTCGTCTTGCAGGAAAATCTCGCAAGCGCTTTTGAGGCCCTGACGGCAACTGCTTTCGCGTCCATGGCCAAGGATGCTACCCTTGAAATAGGCTCAAATAGACTGGTGCCCAGGAAAGGAATCGAACCTTCACTCCCTTGCGAGAACTAGTACCTGAAACTAGCGCGTCTACCAATTTCGCCACCTGGGCAGGGGCAGGAGGGGATTATACCGAGCGGGGGCGGGGGTAATGGGTGTTGGGTATTAAGGTATTAAGGTGTTATGGTGTTGGGCACCTAGGTATTGGGTGTTAGGTGTTGGGTGTTGGGACTCAGTTATCTAATACTTAACACCCCAACATCCAACACTCATTCCCTTCTCTTCGCCTGCCTGGGGCCGAACCACTTCAAGTTGGCCTCGGGCTCCGTTTCTTTCGCTAGCCCCTCCAAAAGGCGTTTCGCGTCGGATTCGAAGTGGTACGAACCATCCACATCTCCCTGCCAGATAGACTCGATGACCCACTCCGGCACGGGTAGAAAGACGATTCGCTCTGGGGGTGCAACGGTCACCGTTAAGATCGTTGCCGACGAGGTCGGATCTGGAAAGATGAACTCCAGGTGGATGGCGCTGGGTTCGTATCGCGTCGTCCCTACCTGCGGAGTGCCTTTGACCTTGCCTGCCTTCAGCGTCGCTGCATCAAAGGATCCTTGCGAAGGCTCGCGCCCGTCGCGAAGCTCATCAAAGATTGTCCGCCTAATCCCCGCCGCAAACTCGTTTAACGTCACCTGATAAGTTTACTTGCAGCACTTCGCGAGTGCCCGCGATGGATTTGTCGGGATCGGTAATCCACACCCTGATAAGACCCCGATTTGTTTGGAGCCTCTTATTCCCGATTCGCAATCTCCCGAGTCATCCGATGATTCCAGCCTCTCAGCGCAAGTCGCTCGTTCGGGTGGGCGTTTGGCTCTTCTACCGCGTCATCGCCGGCGAGCATTTGCACGAGAACGGTCTTGCGAATCTGATTCGAACGATTCGGCATCGAGCCATGAATCGTCAGGTAGTTGAACAGAACGACATCGCCTGCCTCAGCTTCTAGCGGAGTCGCTCCCTCAATGGGATACTTCGCAAGCACATTGTGGGCGATCTGACCATGGCTGTCTTCAAGCCGTCCAAGCTTGTGAGAACCCGGATACACCCGAAGGCAACCCATTTCATCGGTCGCCGCGGATACGTGAATGATCGCCGCCATCATCGAATCCTTCTCAGTCGGAAAGTAGCTCCAATCCTGGTGCATCGGAAACGGCGCGCCTTGCTCGGCGGGCTTTTGAAAGAGCTTTGTGTGATGGAGCACAATGTCTGGGCCAAGGATCGCTTGGACGACATCCAAGAACCCGCCGTGAAGCAAGGCTCGAAGCCAGATGGCTGAATACTGCTGCACGTTGTGGGTGTGTAGCACGACGGTTCCGGCAGAACCGATCCGGTCCATCTCCGGCCCCGACCAGCGGGCGTTCACCTCTTCGCCAGAGCTGAGAATCTGGGCGACGATCTGGTCGAATTCTTGTTCCAGCGTCTGAAGTTCACCGGGCGAGAAAACCCCGCGGGCGAGGAAGTAACCGTCACGATCAAACTGGGCGCGAATGCTATCCATGAAGGAAACTGATCATACTCCGCGAACCCCATGAACGGCCCAGACCGTCTTTCGGCCTAGCAGATGCGCGATGTTGGGAACTCGTTGCGACTACACGGCATTTGCGGACGTAGATTCATTTCAGAAGCTTATCAAGAGCTCGCTGATTGGGGGGATTCCTAACTCGTGCAAATTTCAGAATTGGCCAGCCACGCGGGGGCCATCGTCGACGAAGTAGAAAAGGCGATTATCGGCAAAACGGAGACTGTCCGGATGTCGGTGGTCGCCCTCATGTGTAATGGGCATTTGCTCATCGAGGACATTCCGGGGGTCGGGAAAACGACCCTCGCGAAGGCGCTGGCTCGTGGGATCGGCGGAGAGTTTCGGCGAATGCAGTTTACGCCCGATCTCCTTCCTGCCGACATTACCGGTTCCTCGATTTACAACCAACAAACGAGCACCTTTGACTTCCGGCCGGGACCTGTTTTCGGCAACGTGGTACTCGTCGATGAGATCAATCGCGCCACGCCAAAAACCCAAAGCTCCCTTCTGGAGGCGATGGAGGAGCGGCAAGTAACCACCGACGGTGAAACGCGACTCCTGCCCAATCCATTTTTTGTCGTCGCCACCCAAAACACGGTCGAAATGACCGGCACGTACCCGCTTCCGGAAGCCCAACTCGACCGATTTTTCATGCGACTTTCCCTCGGCTATCCAAGCCGGGAAGACGAGGTTCGAGTCCTTAACGAGCAACGATTGGCGCACCCGCTCGAGACCGTACAAACGATCGTCACCCTCGACCAACTACGCGAAATGCAGCACGCCGTGCGCGGGATGTTCGTCCACGAAGCCGTGCGCGAGTACATCGTCGACGTCGTCCGCGCAACCCGCGAAAGCAACCAGCTCATCATGGGCTCTTCCCCACGAGGATCGCTCTACCTGATGCGAGGTGCGCAAGCGATGGCCGCTATCAATGGCATGGACTACGTGAGGCCAGACGATGTAAAGGCGGTTGCTCCCGCGATCCTTTCCCACCGAGTCATTGCCCGCGCAGAGGTTCGCGTTCGCGGCGCCTCGACCGAGCAAGTCATTGAGAGGCTTCTGGAGGCCGTTCCCGCTCCGATTCCCGTGAGCTAAAGTATGCGACCTGGTCTTTGGTATGCCATCGGCTTTATGGCCCTGATTGTCGGGGCTGCGTTCATCGCAGTCCGATCGGTTTCGCGTGAGCAGAAGTTCCGAGATGCGAACCCAAGTTCGCCTCGCCGAGGAGTCCGAAGCGTGGCTGGCGTTGCGCTGTCCACATCAGCTTTGTTTTTGGCGACCGTCGCGGTCATGTTGAACTCGCCAGGCTTGTTCTACATGAGCACGGCCCTGATCGCCACGATCGGCGCCTGTCGATTTCAGGCTTGGCTCGCGGTGCGCGGATTGCATTTCGAGCGGATCGCCCCCGAAAAGGCCCACGTGGGCGAGCTGGTCACAGTAGAAATGATCGTCTGGAGCGACCGACGGATTCGTCGGCCCTTGGTCACGATCAGCGATAACTTACCTTCCCGAATGTCGGTGGCCGAACTGACGGCAAGCCTCCCGGTGGCGCCCGCTTTTGACGTTCCAATCCGGACGCAATACCGATTTAGACCTCTGCGTCGGGGGCGGTTCAAGTGGACTGGGGTCACTGTTTACGGCACCGATGCCCTTGGATTGGTAACGATGCAACGAAACTATGGGCTCGATGCCACCGAAATGTTGGTCGTTCCCACTCCGTTGCCCCTTGAACTGGACTTACCGTCCGCTTCCGGATGGGGAAGTGCGGAGACGGAGGCTGGTCAAGCTCGTGGCGCGGGAATTGAGCCTCGCGGCGTGCGGGAATACACCCCGGGCGATTCGATTCGCTACATTCATTGGAGATCAAGCGCCCGTGCGGGACGGCTTCTCGTAAAGGAGTTTGAAACAGGATCCCATGCCGCGGTTGGTTTCGTGATCCAACGTTCCGCCGGATCGGAGCACGGGATCGGTGGCAACACAACCCTTGAACGCATGTGCTCCAACACTGCCTATATGACCGAACGTATGCTCCGCAACGGAGCGCAAGTGTTGTTTCCAACCTTGGAGGAAGGCACAAGAGCAAGCCCTTCCCCCCACGAGCGGCAGCAAGAAATTCTCGCAACTTTGGCGGGCATCGAAGCTGATCGATCAGAAAAAATAAGCGAAGAAGTTCTGAGAGCGGGCATGAGCCTTCAAAACGGCAGCATGCTGTACATCATCATTTCGACGGAGGATGACGCGCTTCCCGCAGCCGTTCGCCAACTGGCGGGCCGGGGACTAAAAATTGTGGTGCTGGGCTACGACCCCCGCGATTACATTCCATTGAAAAAGCAAAAGCTACCGCCTCTTTCGGACCTTCACTTAGCGACGCTTGAAGGAATGGGCGCGACCGCGATCCGCGTCCCATACACAGCGATATGAAACGAGCAAAGAGACAAACTTATCAGTTGGGATGGCTGGATTTCAGTCTGTCCGCGTTCGCCTCGTGTCTGGCCGTTTATAGCGTCGGAATGGGGTTGCGGATTCCGGAAATCAGTTGGTTTCTGTGCGGCTGGATCGCGGTCGGAACCGCCGTCTCATTCGTTTTGTGCCGGGTCGTGCCAGAAAAGTACACGTGGGTCAGCGGCCTCCTGTATTCGATGGTTTCTGTGGGGTCTGTCGCCTACGTACAAACCCTCAATGGATGGTTGCCGAAGGGCGGCTTTCCGGTCCAGCTGATCATCGCGGCGTCGCTCGCCTACATGCTTCTCTTCGGCAGCTTCCTTACCTGGCGAGATTCGACAATTGTCTTTCAAGCTGTCCCCAGCATCGCCCTGTTCGGCCTGGTTGGAGCTTGGGACACGTTTACAGGTGCTCCGTTCGCATTCTTTGGATTTCTCCTGTGCTTTGCTACCCTTTTTGCCCGGGCCCACGGGCGAGTCATGATGATGCAAGCGGAGGATTCGGGATACAACCCCCTCGCCCAAAATCTCTCCGTCGCAGAATCTAGCTCGTCGACCTACGAAACTCTGAAGAAGGGACCATGGCGCTGGATGGCGGGCCCGGAGTGGGCCCTCGGCTCCGCGGCAGTGATCGTGCTTTTGAGTGTCCTAGGCGCTCCCGTGCTTCAGACTTCCGTCCAAGGCGTGGCCGGATTTGTACAGATTCAAGTACCCCAAGTTGCACCTACCCTTTCGGCAACAAGCGCTTCGTTCAATCAGAATCAAATGGGGAATGTCAATGTCGGCCAAGGACCGAGAGGAAACTTGCGCCGTGCTCCGGTCTTCAAAGCCAAGATTTCCGATCTGGATGAGGTGTCGGGGCAGGCCAAATTGCCGTACTACTTCCGCGTCAGAACCTACGGGATTTACACCGGCCGAGGTTGGCAGCCCATCGGCGACTATCCCAGCCGCAACCTGATGTCTCAGGGCATGGAAGACCCAGGATCGTTTATGAACCGATCAAGATCGGAGATTGATCCGTATGACCGGCTTCAGTTTGACCTTGAACTCTTGGGTCCGATGTCCGAAGGCGTTCCCGTACCTGGAGATGTCGAGTTTCTCGGTAGCGGCCAGTTCTATGTTCGCCGTGCCGATGGAATGCTTCGGCAAGGAGACAACTCCTCATTCCAAAGCGGTGTGAACGGCATTTTCCGCGTACCGAAAAGGGACCAAGCGGATCCCGTGAAAACAGTTCGGATCGATTCTTCGTATCTAGAAGACCCCGATCGCCGGATTACCGATCGAGTTCGTGGCCTCGCGGCGGCCATCGTCGAGAGCGCAAAGACCGACTACGAGAAGGCCCAGCGGATCAAGACTGAAATCGGG
>JBKJJL010000162.1:0-9299 GCA_046597875.1 Fimbriimonadaceae bacterium
GTTGGACAGGTCTGCCGTTGCCTTCGCGGCTTCTTTCGCCTGAGCGAAAACCGGGAAGAGAATGGCGGCGAGGATCGCGATAATTGCAATCACGACTAAAAGTTCTATGAGCGTAAAGGCTCGTCGCATAATAATTCGACCTCCTAAGATCAGGTGCTTCATTGCACCGTGCCCTGCATTGTACGACAGGTCACACCGAATTTGAATGCTATTCCTGAATATTTGTTCCCTTTTTTTGAACTTTCCAGAAAACTGCACACGGTAACCACCCGATGCAGGGGCCGTGCCTAAGCCCGACCTAGGTTCAAAACAGGCAGAATTGTCGGACTTTAGCCCTCCGAACCCTCATATTTGTCCTTGAGAGCTGCGACGACCATGGGATCGGCCAAAGTGGTCGTATCGCCCAACACCCGCCCCTCGGCAACGTCCCGAAGCAACCTTCTCATGATTTTGCCCGAGCGGGTCTTGGGAACATCGGCGGAAAGAATGATGTCATCGGGCCTCGCAATCGGCCCAATCTTCTTGGCGACGTGATCCTTCAGCTCCGCGATGAGCGCCTCCCGGGTGCCTTCGGTCGGCGAGTGACCTTGCTTGATGATGACGAAGGCGCAGATGGATTGCCCCTTCATCGCATGGGTCTTCCCAATCACGGCTGCCTCGGCGACGAATGGATGATCGACCAAAGCTGACTCCACCTCCATCGTCGAAATGTTGTGGCCCGCGACCAGCATGATGTCGTCGACCCGCCCGAGAAGCCAGAAGTAGCCGTCTTCATCGAGCTTGCAGCCATCGCCCGCAAAGTACTTGCCGGGGAACTTGCTCCAGTAGGTCTCCACGTAGCGATCGTGGTCGCCCCAAATGCCTCGCAACATGCTTGGCCACGGATGAAGGATGCTCAAGTATCCGCCAACCTGCTCGCCGCGATGCTCTTGCCCCCGATGCTCGCCGACCGAAGAGGGTGCCCCAAGTTGAGCGAGAATGCGGCCCTCCTCATCCAGGACCCCCACTACAACACCAGGAACGGGCCTGGTTGCCGATCCCGGTTTCGTCGCCGTGAGCCCGGGCAGCGGAGAAATCATGATCGAGCCCGTCTCCGTTTGCCACCACGTGTCCACAATCGGACAGTTCTCCCTCCCGATGAACCGGTGGTACCAGATCCACGCCTCCGGATTGATCGGCTCTCCAACCGAACCCAGCAGACGCAGGGGAGACAAATCACACCGCTCGGGATATTCGGTTCCCCACTTCATGAAAGCCCGAATCGCCGTCGGCGCGGTGTAGAGGACGGTCACGCGGTGACGTTCGATGATTCGCCAAAAGCGATCCTTATCCGGTGCATCCGGGGCACCCTCATACATGAGGATTTTCGCGCGGTTGGCAAGCGGGCCGTAAACCACGTAACTGTGGCCGGTCACCCACCCGCAGTCCGCCGTACACCAGAACAGGTCGCCGGGCTTGTGGTCAAAAACCAAGTTGTACGTTGCGGTGACTCCGGTCAGGTATCCGCCTGTTGTGTGGACGATGCCCTTGGGCTTGCCCGTGGAGCCGCTTGTATAGAGGATATAGAGAATATCCTCGCTATCCATCGCCTCGCATGGGCATTCAGGGGATTGGTCGGGGACGAGGGATTCCCAGCGAATCCAATGTGGATCTTGCGACACCTGTTCGCCCGTGCGAGTCAGGCAAAGCACGTGATCAACGCTCGAGCAGCCCATGTCCAAGGCGTCTTGAGTGATTTGCGCCAAGGGAACCACATTCCCGCGCCTCCAGCCGCCATCGGCGGTTACGATCACCTTCGCCGAGGCGTCATTCACTCTGTCTGAGAGAGATTCGGCGCTGAACCCGCCGAAAACCACCGAGTGCACCGCGCCGATTCGAGCACAGGCGAGCATCGTCATCGCCAGTTCGGGAACCATCGGCATGTAGATGCAGACCCGATCGCCTTTTTGAACGCCAAGCGACTTCAGGGCGTTGGCGATTCGGGAGACTTCGTCCTTGAGCTCTTCGTAGCTGATCGTTCGTGTATCGCCCGGCTCGCCCTCCCAAACAATCGCTGTCTCTGCTCCATGACCCGCCAAAACGTGTCGATCCACGCAGTTGAAGCACGCATTGAGCTTGCCGCCGACAAACCACTTGGCGTCCGGGCATGTCCATTCCAACGTGCTGTGCCAGGGCTCAATCCAGTCCAAACTCTTCGCCCATGATTCCCAGAATTCAAGCACCTCGCGCCCGTAAATCGCCTCGTCGCCCGCGTTGGCCTGACGCCGAAAGGCATCGGTGGGCGAAAACCTGCGGTTCTCGTCTAGGAGGGTGTCGATCGTGTTGTGGTCAGCCATGAGTCGGCTAAATTATGGCTGAGGTCAGCCGCGAAGCAAATCCCAGGGCACGAATGCCGCGCCGTGGGGAAAGCCCAGCCAGAGGCCCTTCTGAACCGCAAGAAGCGTTTGAATCTCCAGCTTGTCAAATCCGCCAATCATAACTCGGCGTGCCGCTTCCCTCTCGATTCGCCAAAGGCCTTCCCGCGATCCAACGAACAAGTTGCCCGAGCCTGGATCGCGGGCGAATCCGGTTGCTTCTCCAGATAGATCGGGGGTTAGACGCTGGAAGTGATCGCCCTTCAGGGCGTACGCGCCGGTCAGGAACATGCAGACCTTGACGCCACCCTCATCAACGAGGAGGCTCCGCACCCAATCATTGCCAAGCCCGTGTCGCTGATCGTAGACCGTCAGAGTCGCCTGGTCCCGATTGAATGCATAGAGGCCATGCTCCTGCGACCCCACCCACACACGTCCCTTCTGGGCCGCCAAAGCCGTAACCACAAAACCCTGGAGTTCGGGAAGCTTTAGGTGGTGCGTCCATGAGATGCCATCGAACTCGCTCCAGCCCCCATACTGCCCGACGAGCAGCTTGCCATCGCCAACCCCGAGACACGTCGCTGAGCCTCGGAGAAGCCAGGGGAAGACGTTCAGAACCCAGTTCTGGCCATCATACCGATCGACTTCGCCCGTGGTTTGTCGGACGTAGAGATGCCCCCCGAACACCGCTTGCTGTCGCGCATGTACGGATGTAAAGGTCGTTTGCGACCAGGACTTGCCATCCCATCTTGCCAGACCGTTCTCGAACGTACTGCCGAAAATGTTGCCCTTATAGGAAGACAGCGCATAGAAGCTGCCTTTGGGCGCGTTCACCTTCGGCATTCTTGACCATTTTCCTTCTCGACGCCACCAGACTTCGCCCGTGTAGGTTGCCAATGCGAGGTCTTCATCCTTCATCGCCAAGGCGCGAACTTCGCGAAAGGCTGGATCTTCTGCCCCCGGAAGCCGCTGCCACGCCCCTTCCCTTCCGATCCAGAGGCCATCGCCGTACCATGCGGCGACGAGGATCTCGCGGTTCCCGGTCACGGCAGAGACATGTGTGCCTTTATTCGAAGGATCGGGGGCGAGCACAAGGGAATCACCCTGCGGCCAAACGGGACGCATTGGGATATGCCAACCGTCGCTGTCGAGCGACACCGGCATTTGCGGCCGCGGGGGTTCGGCCGTTGTTGCTAGTAAACGCGTTCCATTCCATTGGCCTACGTTGGCGCCGTCTGACGCGAATATCTGCCCTTCCCGAACCCAGACATCATCGATGCCACGGCCGTCCAACAGTCCATTCCACCCATGGGTCTCAGGTTCCTGTCCGAACCGATATTGAACCAATCCTGATTTCGTAGCCGCGAGCAATCTGCCGTCACTTGTGAAAGTCAGCGCGTGAATCGTCCGGCTCTCGCCATGAAATACCGCTCGCTCCTGGGGCGCGCAGCCCTGCCCGACAAGCAGAAGTGCGCACAAACCAGGCAACCATTTCAAGTCAAGGCCCCAGTTCGATCTTCTCGATTTCACCTTTACTATTTATAAAGAGTCTGGCCGTGGATTGGCTAAACGCCCGATCGAACCCGATGAGTTTGAACCAGCCGCCCTTGAAGTCCGCAGGTAGCTTCAAATCCAGCCGGATTTTCCCGGATTGGGGATCAAAAGCAAACTCCAAACGCTCGCCCCACGGCGGCAAGAGCAGTAACCGGGCCCACCGTGGATCACCTTCTAACTCGATCCGAACCGAACCGTCGTTCAGCAAAGAACTCTTCGGAGCCAAATCGGGAGTCTTGAGGGTCACCTCGAAAGGCACGTTAAGCGTGACCCGCTTACCATCCGCGCCAAGAATATGCACCTCGACCGTATACACGCCTTCGGCGAACGAAATGGGAATATCGAATCGCACCTCCCACTTTCGAGTCTGATCGTTCCACGCCAACGGCTTCAAATCTCCACCTGGAAATACGGCGACAACGTTCGCATCCTTGGGCGCGTCCACGACGAGCAAAGGATCGCCGGGCCGGAATGCGGGCCGGCTCGGTGCCTTCGCCAGGCGCACGTCCTTCTTGCCTCCGAAGATGCCTTCGTAGCTAATGCCGTCAGCCATATCCACCGGTACTCGGATCGTTTCTTGCTTGCCGCCCGGATTTACAATGTTCTGGTCCACCGCAACGAACGACGTAAACCGGGTCATGATCGCGAAATCAAGGGCCAAGGTCGTAATCCGATCTTCCCAAATCTTAGGATCATAGGTCCGTGCTTGAGCCGACCAAGTAGATGCGATTCGTTCTTGGGTTTCGAGATCGTTGACTTTCTCGCGAGCCCAAAGTGAACCGATCGCCGAGCCCGAGCTGCCTGCTTTTGGAAAGTCTATTGGGTAACGTGCGCTCCACGGTTTGCCGCCAAGGTTCCCTCTCACGGTTACAAATCCCTTGCCCGGATTACGGTAGCGGCCCTTGATGATGACGGGCTTTTCACTAAAAACGTCGGGGATGTAGCGAGGCAAAGTGTCGGTCACTTGGACACCTTCGAACTTAACCCGAATATCGGTCAGTACAGGGGAGTCCGTACGCTGTACAAGTCGGTCAACGGCTGCGTCAGCGTCGGTGTCGAGCGTGACGATCTCGTGGTCGCCCCGGCCCTCGATGCTCATCGCTTCGATCAAATAGCGATTGACCGAGTTGCCGATCCCGAAGGTGAACATTCTGGAGTTACCACGATGGCGTTGAATCTCTTCCAGTGCTTTGGCCTCGCCACCGAGGAGTCCGTCTGTGTTGAAAATAACGATGCGCGGTCGATCCGCGTCTGCTTTCGGACTAAGCGCGGCGACGACAGCTTTCTCCAGTTGGGTTCCGCCGTTGGCCTCCAAGGTGTTCACGTACTTTGTCGCTGCTTGGCGATTGGCGGCGGTGTTCGGCCGGGGACGTGGCCACAAAACTTTGTAATCGTCCGCAAAACTAACGACATTGAACGTGTCATTCGGGTTCAGCGCTTCGATGAGCTTGACCGTAAGTTCCTTCGATTTCAAAATCGGTCGGTCTTTCTGACTGCCGCTTTGATCCATCACGAAAATCGCTTCCTTTGGAGCGACTTGGCTCGCAGATGGAACCTTCGGCGGCATCATGATGAGCGTAAAAAATCCGCCTTTCTTCGAATCAGTGTGCGTCAAGAACGCGCCAACCATATTGTTGCCGGCGATGCTGTACCGCAGGATGAAATCGCGATTGGGAATCTCGTCAGCTTTCGCGAGCTTAACGATCGCTCGGTTAGTACCCTCCCGGTGAGTTTCAACCTTGTGGAGCACGCTGTTCATCGAGATGATCGGCGCACCCGCGTCGAGTTCAACTTTCAGGCTGATCGTCGAGCCAGATCGCGTCCCTTCTGGAACGATTTTGGGCACGACCTTTTCCGGATCTGGAGTGGTCCCACCTGCGAATCGGTGGGCCACCACCATCGGGTACACGAACTCAAACTCGTCTTTCTCAAATTTAAGGATTTGAACGTAAGTCAGGGCGACTTGGATCTCCGCGCCTGGGGGGATGTTGGCGACGGATTGGGTGAAGACATTTGGCCGCTCCTGATCGAGCAAGGCCGCAGTTTTTCCTTCTTGCTTGGCCTTTTCGTACGTTTCCTTGGCTTCTTGCTTTTTCTTGATCACGCCTTCGATGATGCGATCGCCGATGATCATCCGCATCCCGTCAACCGCCGAATCTTGCGGAAGCGGGAAGGTGTAAACAGCCTCAATTGGCTTCGCACTTGGATTCGTAAACGTCTGCACGACGATGACCCGCGCTCCAAATCCCTCGATCTTGGCCGCGACCTGAGTTCCTTTCAGGGGACAAGCTTCGCCAGGACGTCCGTCATCGCCAATGACGCGCAAGGCGCCTGGATCGATAGCAGGGCCTGGGTCAACCTGGGCACCTTGAGCCGACACGAGGCTGAGCGTGAGAAAAATCGCCGACAGCATGAGAATCCTTCCTCCCGAACCACTGAGAGGATTCTTATATCCCTCCCAGGTGATCTTACCGTTCAGACGCGCGCCCGGTAACTGCGTTTCGGAAAATAGTTGTCATCGGATCGCCTCCCCGCGAGCACGCCTAGTTTGCCAGCGAACTAAGAACCGAATCGAGAAACTTACTGATTCCCGCGCGTGCGGATTCGGGTTCGTATGAACTCAGCGCGGCTTTCGCTTTGTCGATGTAGGCCCTAGCTTCATCCTTCTTCCCCGCCCATCCGAGACTTCGGGCATGCAATCCAAGTGCGGCGGCCTGCACTTTTGCGTCGGCTTTCTCAGCCTGACTGGCTGAAAGGACGAGAGCCCTTTGCCGTACATCGTCCGTCTTCCCTTCCCGAACGATGTAACCCAACAGGCTGCACCACATATCGGCGGGCATACCGTCGACTTTTCCGACCAGCGGCTCGGCGTACGCCAAGGCAAATGCCGGATCACCGGCCCCTGCCAAGCTGACGGCCTGCATTTTCACCATGGGTGGTGGCCCTTCCAACTTGGCAACCAACTCATCGAACTTCACTCGATCGCCAGCTTTCGCCGCGGCAGTGATGTCGGCATTCAGTTTTTGAGTTACTTTCGCCTTAGCGGCTTGCTCGTCAAAGGTCTTTTTAAATGCGGCTTTGTCATACGTTTTGCTGTAGATCTTTTCGAGGGGCGCGTCCATCTGCATCGGATGTCCGATCCAAGCGATTTCGCTTTCCTGGTCAATGATGAAAGCGCACGGAATGCCGTTCTGACCAGCAGCGCGCATCCAGGAGGTAGAAATCGTGTCTTTTTCGTCATCCAGGGCAATGTTGTAGCGCATCTTCGCATCATTTTCAGCAACGAACTTCTTCACCCGTTCGACATGAGCTTGATTCAAAGCGACCTTCTCAGCGGCGTCGGACCGATCCCACGTATTGACGCTGATGACCTCGACTTTGCCCTTGTATTTATCAGCCAAGTCGCTCAAGTGAGGAAAAGCGGCGATACACGGACCACACCAAGTTGCCCAGAATTCGACGACGTAAACCTTCCCTTTCTCGAACTCTTTTACCGGAGTGCCCTTGACCCAACCTTCGGGTTTGAAAGCGGGAACCGGATCACCAATGGTCAGAGAGCCTTGGCCCGAGGCCGTGATTCCAACCGCCACGATGGCGAGGCATGCTAAGAACTTTGCATTCATGGGGAGTTATACGCGCGATTGAGGAGGCGAGAGTTCCCAAATGCGCCTTACGGGCCGGCTTTTCCTGTCCGCTTTAGAAGGACCTGCATCGTGTAGCCTCCTGCGATCAGCGCACCGTTTCTAAAGAGCCAGTCATTCACGACCGCTTCGGGCACGTTAACCTTGTCGCCCTTTTTCAGCTTCGGAATCGCGACGGGTTCATCGGCGACCTCGCCCGAAAAGACCCCTTTTTCATACTTGGAGACCCGAATCCAGATCTGCTCTGGACCCCTGGGGGTTTCAAATCGAGCATTGACCGCAAACTCTCGTTGGTCAGGAGTTGGATTTTGAAGCGCAGCGATAAAGCGAGGCAATTCTTTGCGCGCGCGGATCACCGCCGCCGCCAGTTCTGGATCTCGCTCCGCTTCCACTACATCAACTCGCCCCCTCATGGGAGTTAGTTGCTGCGTGCATCCCCGACTGATAATCATGCCTGCGAATACTGCTCCCAGCACCGTTGCGAGCAAGGGCCAAATGAACCGCTTCACACCGAATGAAACGTCCGGGCGACCGGGAATGATTCCTGCAGATGCTTTGCAACCTGAATTACAGGGGCCACCCAGACATCTTGACGCTTCAGCCAGTTCGCAATTTGCAGGATCGTCGCCGGCTCGGCGTGGCGAGCGCTCAGAATGACCCACGCTTGCTGGCTGATCGCAACCTGGGCGATTAAGCCGACTGAAACCGCGTCGAGGCCGTCGATCCGACAGGTTCTCAAACTTTTTCGATCGTCCTCGGGAGCGTTGAATCGTCCATTCGGGCTCCGGATTGTATCGTAACGGGTATCCAAAACGGGGTACAGGGCATCGTCATTGAGGCGAACGATGGTTCGGTGAATCACCTCGGGAACTGCGGGAAGGCCCGCCTCGTCTGGCCAGGTCTTGACGAGGGGCATCGCCGCCGAATGCTGTTTGACGCCGAAAGTGTTGCGCAGAAGTGCACAAAAATCGTCCACTTCTTCGCTGATCGCATCGAACGACATTCGCGCGAGCAACCCATCCAAATCGCACGCGCCCAAGAGGGCGTGATTCCCGATCTCGTGTCCATGCTTGACTGCAGCGGTCCAACCCGCGACGTCTTCGAGCAGCCCGGGCGCATCGCAATAAAAGGTTGCTGCCATGCCCAATGCCTTGAGGTCGTCTCGAAGGCTAACGTGCGCCCCTCCCGCGCCATCGAAAGCGAACGAGACCGCAGCGTGCGCGTTCTGCGGCCATGCAAATGCCATATAGGGGAGACGTTCCACCCCAGCGGTTAGTCCCGCCCAGCAGTTCTGGTAGCCTTCATAAATGGTCCCCTTCCTCTTCGTCGGGCTTTTGGCTGCTCCGCAATCGCTGGATTCCGTAACGCCTGCTCGACTGAGAGCCCACGTCCGGTTCCTCGCCAGCGACCTCTTGGAAGGACGCGACAGCCCATCGAAGGGGTTGGATTTGGCGGCGGAGTACATTGCCGGTGAGTTCGATAAGATCGGCCTGAGCCCTGGAAGTGGAGAAAGCTGGTTCCAGGAGTTCGAGCACACTGCTCGGCGAGGAAATGTTGCCGGCAAAGTTCGAAATGTCATCGGGCTGCTTCCTGGATCTGATCCGAAGTTAAAGGATGAATATGTGATCGTCTCCGCACATTACGACCACCTCGGCAAGCGGGAAGGCGATGGCGACCGGCTTTACAACGGCGCGAACGACGACGCGAGCGGGGTTTCCGGAGTCATCGAAACTGCCAACGCGCTTCGGGC
>JBKJJL010000276.1:0-5741 GCA_046597875.1 Fimbriimonadaceae bacterium
GCGCTGGTTGAGGGTGCCGCCCGTAACCCGATCGTCCACCTTTTTGGAGACCGGGATCGGCTCGCCGGTGATCATGGATTCGTCTATGAAGGTGGAGCCCTCGACCACAACGCCGTCAACGGCCACGTTCTCTCCGGGCTTAACTCTCACCAGTTCGCCGACAAGAATCGTGCTCGCCGCAACTTCGGTTTCCTTTCCGTCTCGGAGCACCCAGGCCGTCTTCGGCGCGAGGCCCATGAGCTTGCGGATGGCGTCAGACATGCGAGTCTTCGCCTTTGCCTCCAGATAGCGCCCCAGCAAAATCAGCGTCACGATCGCCGCGCCGGTCTCGAAATAGACGTGCTGGCTCATCATGTGGCCGTGGCCGGCGAAGGCAAAAAGCGCATAGAAGCTGTAGGCCCATGCGGCCCCCGCGCCCATCGCGATGAGGGTGTCCATCGTCGCCGAAAAGTGCCGCGCAGTCTTAATCGCGACTTGAAAGAACCTGCGTCCTGACCAGAAGATCACGGGCGTCGCCAACCCGAACAACGCCCAGTTGGCCCACTCTTGGCGAGGGTGCCAGAGCATCGAGAGAAGAATTGTGGGAACGGTGAGGACGGCGGCGAAGATCAGGTCGCGCTTGATGCTCGCCAGCTCCTTCGTGCTCTGCGCGCGGGCATCCGATTCGTCTTGCGCCGAGTTTAGCGAGCTCGCTCCGTACCCGGCTTGCTCCACCGCTTGGATGAGAAGGTCGTCGGAAACGCCCGCCTCATGAACGACCGTGGCCTGATGATTCGCGAAATTGACGCTCGCCTGAGTGACGCCAGCGGTCTTCGCAAGCGCCTTCTCCACACGGCGGACGCACGAAGCACACGTCATCCCCTGAATCGCCAGATGAGACTCGTCGGTGCTCGGAGCCAAGACCGCCAACTAGGCTACCTTCGCTCGATATCCGTCCTCTTCGACGGCGGCGATCATGGCTTGAACGTCCGCTTCATCGTGGTGAATCGTGGCCTCGCCCGCTTCGAGAGAGACGTCCACATGCGTCACTCCGGCTACTTGCTCGAGCGCGTGTGTCACGTGCTTAACGCAGTTTCCGCAAGTCATGCCGTCTACTTTCAGTTTGGTTTCCATTAGTCTTGTTCTACTCCCTTGATGCCTGAACGCGTCGCACTCTATTATGGGATCCAACAGGAACAAAGCCACGGACCTATGAGGTAAGACGTTGACACCATGGCTGACTTTTTGAACCTCACCTGGACGGACATGAACTCTCCCTACCAAGACAACCGCGCACCAGTGGCATCCGGGCCTCCCGAGGAGCGTCGCTATCAGGCGGCATACGTGGACAACAACACGGTGAAGACGGGCTGGTCAGCGACGCTGACAGTCATCGCGCATAGCTAGGGGGGGTATCCACTATGGACGGCTTCCTGCAAGATGCGGACGAGAAGACCCACGAGATCTTCGCCTTTGCTGGCGAGCGACGGAAGAACATCAGTCCGACTCGAAGCGCTCAGGAGGTGATAGCCACGATTGAGGAGGCCATTCGGAGCGAGTACGGCGACAATGCCCGCGACATTGCGTTCAACTTATCGGATTGGAGTTCGGATGCGGCATTCATCGTGGCCGTCCACCTCTTTCCAGAAAGGTTCACCGCTGAGGAGATACGAGAAGGCGTGTTAGCCCTCATCATCCACGCGCCAAACCATCTGGCCGCGGCCGCTGCCCTAGGCGGCTGCCCGGTCCAGGATGTCTACGGGCTGGGCTTCAAAGTCCCGCCCGACGAGGACGGGGAATGAAACTGGACGGGGCGATATCTGAAAAATGTGCTTACCCCGGTGCAAAGGAATTTGAGTAAGAATGCCACCCTCCCCCCAGTTGGTCTTTCTGGGTTACTATCCAAAGCGAATCTACGTGCCGAAACGGGAAGGCGTCGATTGGACGTGGCCAGTCGTTGAGATATGTAGCGTGTCGGACTGCATCTCGGAAGGGGCATCACCGGAGTCAGGGGACGCCTACTTCGATTTCAATCGCGCGAGATTCTATTCAACTCCCGAAGCGGCAATAGCTGCTGCCGATCCTCAGCTCACGCAAGAGTATGAGCCCTTCGCGCTTTCGCTCTTTCCTGCAACGGGTACGCCGGGGAGTTTCAGGTCAACCGCTACTGCCTGATTGATGATTTCGATTCGGCGCTCCTTCTCTGCAAAGCATGCCAGCAGACCCAGCCGGAGCCAGGCGACTACGTGATCATCGAGGTTCGCCGAGCTCACTTGACGGCATGAAGCAGAGTCTGCACCGCCTGACGGCAGAAGGCAACACGATGATCGTCAGCGACCACAAGCTATCGCTTTTTTTTTTGGGGGGGGGGGCAGACTCGAACTATGGAGTGCTGACGAGCGACGCTCAAGTGACGTGCGGGCGACAACATTCATGAAGAAGACCAAGAGCGTCGGTGCTGGCCCGACCCTCGATGAGAGCAGGCGGCTGGCGTTCGCGCCGGGATTGGGCGGCTTCTGCCAATCGCCGTGGTCTTCGGACGCGGGTGAGGCTAATGACGGCCACAAACCCCGGAGGGGTGGCAGATCTTAGCCCCGTGGTCGACTCCGGTCGACCCGGGGACACGACGGCGCAACCGCCATACACCCCGGCGGGGTGCCACATCGGAACCGGGGTAGCTGTCACCCCGTCAGGGTGCCCCGTCTCGGGAGGTCATCGATCCCCGGGCTTGACCCGCGGCTAAGCTCTTTGATCCCCTCGGGATCCGGAAAGTCGATTTGCGGCATTGTCGCCGGCTGACATCCTGGCCGTGGATCGGCGGTGCTGGCCCGACCATCAGACGAGGCACTCCGCTCGCTACCCCGCGACGGCGGCTCCGATTCGCTCCACGTAGGATTCGAGGGCCTTCTCCTCTGAAATGTCGCGAACGAAGCAGGTGACAATCTGGCCCGCAGGAGTGTCGATTGAGCCGAGAGATGCAACGATCGGAAACTCCACCCCATCCTTTCGCACGGCCATGGTTGCCAGATGTTCCCCCATCGTTCGGCGCTCGGGATCGGCGAAGTAATGCTTCATGTGGACTCGGTGGCGGTCGTGCAAGATGCCTGGAACGAGGGTGCTCACCGGCTTGCCAACCAGTTCGTCGAATCGATAGCCAAACAAACTTTCAGCTTTTAAATTGAGCCACAAGAAAAACCCTTGGTCATCTACCACGAACACCGCATCAGGTGCGCTCTCCAGCATTTCCCGATGAATCTCCAAAGGAGGTTCTCCCTCGTTGTTAATGACATCTCGGAGTCGCTGGATTTCACCATTCAACTCCGAGATCGTCCTTTCGCTCTCCTCCCGAACCGCTTGAGCAACGAGCTCGGTGCGGTTGAAGGGGCCGAGTTTGCTTCGCACACGGAGCCAATAGCTCTTGACTGTAGGCTCGCTAATGCCAAGGCGATTCGCGATCGCCGTGTCAGTAAGTCCTTGGGCGGCCAACGTGATGAGTTGTTGCTCGCGTTCGGAAAGATCAGCATGCTGTCTCCCTTCGTTTATTCTCGCTGAAGAGCTTTCAGGTTTCAATGCTTCATCATTGCGTGCTTTTTCAGAATCACGATCTCCTCGGATTGGCTCTTGATAATGGCCTTCGACATCTTCTTGAGCTCGGCGTTCTTGCCGTACTTGAGTTCAAGCTTTGCCATATCGACCGCGGACTTGTGATGCTCGGCCATCATCGAAGCGAAGTCCCGGTCTGGGTCTCCCGTCATTTTTCCCATTTTCTTCATGGGAGCCATCATGGCTTCGTGCATCTGCATGGAGGGGCTCTTCATTTTGGCTCCGGCCATCTTGTGAGAATCCTTCATTTCATGCTGCTGCGCGAAACCTTGCAGGCCAAGGGTTACCCCCATGCCCAAAAGCAGGCTGACGGTGGCGATAAATGTCGTGTTGTGTTTCATGTTTGTTTCCTTCGGTTGGGGCGAACTTGGTGGGGGCGCGCCTCATGCGTAGCTACGTAGTCGTTGAAATTCTGGTTCGTTGACTTAAAATCCGATCGAGTAGCCAACAACGAGCCTAAGAAGCGACCTCGGCGCGTTGCGGGTTACGAAGATGTCGGACGCGATCCCGAAGTCGAAGACCGAACGCGGACTCATTTGATGGCGCATGCCAACGCCAACGGAGCCGGTCCAACCTTCGCCCTTGGTTTTGCTCTGCAAGACCGCAAACTCGGCCACGAGAGTTTGGTCAAACCTCTTTGGATAACCAAGCGGGTTCGTGTATCCAAGGATCGCGCCGAATGAGACGTTACGTTCGTCGCCTCTCGGATTTGAAGCGACGTCCACATCGAAGTTCAAGTGAACCTTGTCGTATTGCCTTAGGGCTCGTGTCGCGATGGCTCGAAACTTGGCGTCAACACCACGAGATCCTCGTCCCGTGGGAAGTCCCAACTCAACGCGATAGGCCAATGCCGGCGCGTTCCCAATCTCGCGGCGAAGAGCATTGAAATAGGCGATCTCTACGTTCCCAGAGTCGAATTTTCGGTCGTCACCATCGTATAAGGGGTTGAACGTCACGCCGATGTCCTGGTTTTTGGCGAAGCCAACCTTGTACTCGGCCCTAAATCCGTAGTTCGGCGCTCGGCGTCGAAAAGTGTCCAGCGACAGACCAAACTCCAACGCTCGCTCTCTAAAGGCAATCGAGGAGGCGTCATCGAAGCGAAGGGGCCGACCTGAATCAATGTTGTTGTGATCGCTTTGGGCAAAGCTGGTGCTGACAAGGGCGACAGTTAGGGTCGAAATGGCGAGTATTCGTCTCATAAGCGACCGCCTTTGGTTGCCGGAGGCGGTGTGTCGTCGCCTTTCTTGTAGGGGTTGGGCTTGTCGATCTTTCGGAACGTGTCCGGCGTGCCGTGATTCATCTTCGCCCACTCTTCGAGCGAGAGCGGTTTCACGTCTTTGTACTCGGGGTTTTCTGCCACATACTTATCAAGCGCAGCTCGATTCGTAAAGGCCCGAGACCAACCGGAGCATTCGGGGTGTTCGCCGAACTTTTCCAAGAACAAGATGCCCTTGATGTTGGTGGTCCAGTTGCCTTCCTCATCGGAGATCAGGACGAGCAGGCGGTTGGGATCCTCGGTAGCCGCGCGGATGATTGCTCGGCCCGGCGTCTCCCCCGCCATATCGCGAGCGCACATGAGGCATCGCACCGTCATCGTCCAGCCTTCGGCGGAAACCGTCGCGCCCCAGACGGGGCCATCGGGTAGCGGGATCGAGCAGTGGGCGCACGCGCTCATGTCCATCCATCCCATGCCGGACATGTACATAATGTCGTCTTCACTTCCTTTCATCCAACCCATCCCCGGCATGCTCGGTGGGTGGCGATGGTCGTGGAGGGAGTTGGGCGTGTCCTCGCCTGAGCCAGCTTCCTCGGCCTTATGTGTGGAGGCGATAACTCGGTAGATGGCGATTTTGACCTGCTCCTGCTTCTGCTGTTCGGTCAAGTTCGGCTGCGAGAGGATGTCGTTTACATTGTCGTGAAGCATGTGCAGGTTGTCAAAAGCGTTCGCGATGTACGGAAAGCGCTTGGCAAACCGCGGGCTCATCTCTGCCGTCATCGGCATGAAGTCGCGGTCGGTCTTGTAGAGTTCAGTCTCGTGGTAGCGAGCTCCTAAGAGTTCATATTGCGGAGCCTGGTCTTGAACCGGAACGCGGTAGAGCATGTCGTAATTCACGGTCTGCAGCCAGTGATAGCCCCAAAAGAGACCGTTGACTTTGGGA
>JBKJJL010000011.1:0-6564 GCA_046597875.1 Fimbriimonadaceae bacterium
CGCCCTCGTCGACGGTGTTGCGGCAGGCGTTAACGTTCCGGCCCAGTTGTTCCAAATCGTTCGTCGCGGGTACGAGTCCGTGTTCGTAGATCCCCTCGCCAAGTATCCGGAACTCAGTCAGCCAGTTTTTAAGGCGGTCAACGAAACGAGGTTGCGAGCGAAGATGCGCGACGACGTCGAACTGTTCGCCGACATCATTAAGCCTTCGGCACCCGGCAAGTACCCGGTCATCCTTGTTCGCACGCCATACGGGAGGCTCGCCAGCTTGATCGGCATGAGCAAATACGCGGAGCGGGGCTACGTGGTTGTCAGCCAGGACGTACGAGGTCGCGGTGCAAGCGGTGGGCAATGGGACCCCTTTAACACCGAAGTCGCCGATGGAAAGGACACGCTCGATTGGCTCGTCGCCCAGCCGTGGTGCGACGGGAACGTCGGCATGATCGGCGGCAGTTACCTCGGGTTCGTGCAGTGGGCGGCTGCGGTGAACCACCATCCCGCGCTCAAGTGCATCATCCCCCAAGTGAGCCCACCGGAGCCCACTCGCAACGTCCCTTGGGACAACGGAAACTTCCTCCTTGCGGGGTCCGTTTGGTGGAGCCGAATCGTCGCGGATCGGCAAGCCGACATGAGTAAGGCGGGGGACATTCCGAACCTGAAAGCCCTTCTGACAATGCCCCTGAGCCAGGTTGACGACAAACTGATCGGGCGCGATGTCCCCTTCTATAACGAATGGCTGAAACGCCCGAATCGCGCAGATTGGAAGGGAGCGTTTACGACTGCCCAAGTCGGCATGGTCAAGATTCCGGTGCTCCACGTAAGCGGGGTTTGGGATGGCGACGGGGTCGGGACAATGATCCACTGGAACACTTTGCGTGCGGCAAAGGGAAATCAGTGGCTCATCTTTGGTCCGTGGGACCACGCCTTCAACACCAAGACGAAAATGGGCGATCAGGACTTCGGAGCCGGGGCCGTCCTCGAACTCGATTCCGTCTATTTGCGCTTTTTCGATACGAACCTCAAGGGCATGAGCGCGAAGTGGGACGAGCAACCTCGCGTCCGGTTCTTCGAAACCGGATCGAATCGATGGCTCAATGGCCCCGATTGGCCAACTCCAACCGCCAAGAAAATTCAGCTCTTCCTCGCCTCGGGACCGAACAACAAAACGTTCGGCAAACTCGGGAACGCGCCCGGAAAGGGGTCGGCATCGCTTGATTACAACCCCGCCAAGGCAACGATTGAGAAGGAAATGGCAGAGATTGATCCCAACAAAGCAGTGACGACCGCGAAACCAGCCGATTTCAGCGAGATTGCTTTGGGCTTTCAAGGGCCCGCATTTGCTAAAGACACGGCGCTTGCGGGGCCGCTTGTCGCGGAGCTTTACATCTCCAGCACCGCGAAGGATGCGAGCTTCCATGTTCAGGTTTTCGACCAAGAACCCTCGGGCAAGTTATGGGCGATTTGTCAAGCCGGTAACATGCGCGCCGGCTATGTGAATGGGAAGTTGAACTCGATCGTCCCGAACCGAATCTATAAGATCACGGTCGAGCCTTGGCTCTTCGCGCGACGGTTCAAAAAGGGCCATCGTCTTGTCGTGACCGTAAGAAATGACCTATTTCCGGGATTCGCGAGAATTCCCGGAACGGGCCTTCCGGATGGAGAAGCGACAAAGTTTGTGCGCTCGACGAACACCGTGCATACGTCCGCGAAGTATCCCAGCCGGGTGACACTTTGGGAAAACCCATGATTTATGAGTTAATCCTTATTCTGCCGCTGAGTGCCGCCAATCCAGGCGCTCTGCAGCTTGATCGAGGCTGAGCGGGCCATCGATAGCCGTGCCCCTTACAAGGTATATGCCCGCGTCCCGCTTTTGCAAATCGGGACGCACGGGTCCCCGCGCTGGAGCCACGAGCCTTGTGGGTCGTAACCGGTACAGCTTAGAAGCCAGCGATACCGCTCCCGGCCCCACCGTGATCGCGTGAGCATCATCCAACACCTCGTAGCACGCACACACATAACTCGCGACTGCTGGCCCAAAGCTCAATAGGAAAGACCCGCGCCTTACCATCTGATTGGCGTCCTCTTGACGCTCCGCCCCTCCCGTCCCCGCCATCAAACGTCCAAAGGTGTTGTTCAATCGTATTGTCCGGGCATACAAGGACTCTTGGTTTCCGTCGAAAATCTGGGGCAAGTTGGTTCCGGGCGCCAGTTCGGTGGCTCGATCTATGGAGGGCGTCCATCCATTTGGGCCTGAGAATAGCGATCTCGCGCGCTTTAAAATGGCACTCCCACGCTCTAGGACCGCCACGTCACCCGAGACTAAGAATTTCTGGAGACAGGCCTCGGAAACCGCGAGGTAATCGCCCAGATAGGGGTTATCTGTCGGGCGCTGAATCGTGTTATGGGTGATGTCGTCCCCCTCTCCAAACGCGCTTAGAGTGGCGAACCTCTCCTCCGCTTGGCGAAGGCGATCGGCATCATCCCACAGGCGAGCGCAAGACAGCATCGCGGCGCAAACCACCCCATTCACATAGGCGTTCGCGGTGCGTGAAAACTTGGACTTGATGCTCTTCTTGTGCTTGCGCAGTTTCCCCAATATGGGCTCAAAGGAAGGATCGTCAAATGAGGTTGGATCGGTCACCCTCAGATTCATCTGAGGATTTGTATCGACAGAAAGCCCAAACAGTTTACGAGCGGTAACCGCCTCGCTTGGCGAAAGGAGTCCCGAGCCCCAAAAGGCGCGTAGGTCTTTAGCCGGGAAGCTCGCCTTTGCGCTTCGGCCGAAGGCACTTTCGTCTCCGATGCGGGCCGTGGCAACAAATCCCTGCTGGGAGAAATCGCTCGCGAGGTTATCAAAAGTGTTCTTGGCAATCCGCTGCGAGAATCGGTCGCTCAAAAGCACCCCGTACGTCGCCAGCACCCGCATCGCTTCCGAGTTGCTGGTGGCGAGTTTGTCGAACTCGAGATCGGTCCAGTTTTGCCGTCGCGCCCGCCGGAAAATACCGCCATCAAGCCAATCCACGAGTCCAGATCGAAGCATCGGGACCGTAGCCTTTTCCGCCGCCTCAAGATCTCCTGCAAGGAGGAGCACTTTGAGCGCATTCGGACGAGAGGACTGGGTTTCACCGCTCGGGAACCCACCCCACTGGGGATTGATTCGTTCGCGCAAGTGCATCAAGTAGCGACCCACATCGGGACGAGCCGCGACCGCGTTTGCAAACTGAGCAGTGTCCTCGTCTTGCAAGTTGGAGAGGGGCCCGCGCGCGAGCAGTTCCTCGTAAGCCCGGCGTGCTCCGGTGATCTCGTCCAAAAAGAGAAGTGGATCGTTGAGGGGAGCGAATCCGCGCCTTCCGTAAAAATCAAAGAGGTTTCCTTGCGGATCAAGGTACCAAAGTTGAAACGACGGAGAGACGCCGATGGAGATGCGAGAGATGGGTAGGAATGCATTTTCCCAATACGGTTGAGCGTCCAGGTCCACCCTCACGCAAATGAAGTTCCGACTCAGATAGCTTTGAATGTCTTGATCCGTAAAAAGGTGATTGTCTGCGGTTCTCGCATCGCGACTTCCGACCGCGCCCATCACGAGCATGATCGGTCGTTCAAGCCGCCTCGCCTCGGCAAACGTGGCCTCATCGAGGAGATGCCAGTCTATCTGCTGGTTCGCACCTTGACGTAAATACTCGTCCGCTTCGAGCTGCAAACGGTTCGCGGCTTGGGGCGGCAGAAAGGGGCGCAGGATCATGAGACCGACGCCGAAGATGCTGAGCAGCACACAGACCATCGAAACCACTGAGAACCCAGGTTTTTGCATGCTATGTTGATTATGGGGCTGTGCTACACTAAGACTTCCATGTCGATCACGCTTGACGAAGTCCGTCATGTGGCCCGGCTGGCTCGTTTGAGTCTGGCGGAGTCCGAAATGATGTCCCTGCAAAGTGAGCTTAATGCTCTACTTGGTCATTTTGCCGACATCCAAGCGATTGATGTGTCTGGAATTGATCCTGCATCCCACGCTGTCAGCATGCATAGCGTTTGGAGCGAAGATATTCCTGGCCTATGCCTGCCGCGCGAGGATGCGCTCAAGAACGCCCCAATGTCAAAAGCCGGGCTGTTTGTCGTTCCTACAATCCTCGAGGGCTAGTCGTGATCACCGAACTGTCAGCTGCCGAACTCGCCCGCAAACTTGCTGCGCGCGAGCTCGGCGCAATCGAAGTTGCACAGGCCTCTCTTGATCGCATAGCCGCTACGAATTCTACGTTCGGCGCCTTCCTCACCGTAGCCCCCGAAACCGCCCTTGCCCAAGCGGAGGAAGCTCAGAAGAGAATCGATGCTGGTCAAGGTGGCCCGCTCACCGGCGTCCCATTTGCGTTAAAGGACAACATGTCGACCAAGGGAGTTCGCACGACATGCGCTTCAAAGATTCTTGAAACCTACGTTCCCCCTTTTGATGCCACCGTCACGGAATCGTTGCACAAAGCAGGGATGGTCTTGGTCGGCAAGACAAACCTCGACGAGTTCGCGATGGGGACCTCTACCGAGAACTCTGCCTATCAGCTCACTCGTAATCCTTGGGATACCGAACTATCTCCAGGAGGCTCTTCAGGAGGCTCCGCAGCGGCAGTTTGCGGAGAGCTGGTACCCATCTCTTTCGGCTCCGACACCGGCGGTTCTATCCGTCAACCGGCATCGTTATGCGGCATCGTAGGATTCAAACCGACGTACGGTCGTTGCTCGCGTTTTGGGCTCGTCGCGTTCGCATCAAGCCTTGATCAGATTGGCTCTTTCGGGAGGACGGTTGAAGATGTTGCTTTGGCTACCGAAGCAACCACTGGCCACGATCCGCGAGACGCGACTTCCCTCCCAATCTCACCCGTTTCCACCGCTAATCTGAAGAATGGCTCCCTAAAGGGATTGAAAGCCGGGCTGCCCAAGGAGTTCTTCGGATCGTCGATGGACGCAGGGGTGCTCCAGGCGGTCAACGAGTCTATCGAAGCCTTGAAGCGGGAGGGCGTGGAGTTCGAGGAAATCGAACTGCCGTCGATAAAGTACGGGGTGACCACGTACTATATCATCGCTCCCGCCGAAGCCTCGTCCAATCTGGCCCGTTTCGACGGCGTACGCTACGGCCCCCGGCTTGAAGGAGTGGGTCACATCGGAGTTGTGGAGCAAACCCGGGCCGCGTTGTTCGGGCATGAGGTCAAAGCCCGAATCATGATTGGCACCTATGCCCTGTCCGCTGGGTATTACGACGCGTTCTATGTGAGGGCACAAAAGGTCCGCGCGTTGATGCAGCAGGAGTTCGCTGCCGCTTTCCAGAAGTTCGACTTTGTGCTGGGTCCAACCAGCCCGATTACCGCCTTCAAAATTGGCGAACTTTCGTCAGATCCGATGGCCCTCAAGCTCCTGGATTTTTGTACCATTCCCGCGAATATGCTGGGTTCGCCCGCCATTTCGCTCAACTGCGGCTTGTCGAAGGGGCTCCCGGTGGGACTCCACCTAATGGCAGCTCCACTCCAGGACGAGCGCCTTCTGCAGATCGCATTTTCCGTTGAGCAAGCGCTGGGTGCATCTGTTCGGCCCCCGCTATCGTAAAAGAGAGCGTATGGAAGACATCCGCCGACAGGACCGAGCCTTGTTCGTGCGGGAACTCCTCAGGGTGGGCCATCTGATCCTCACGTTCCTTGGTGCCCTGTTCTTTGGATGGGTCCTCGGCAACTTTGGGTTGTCTTGGCTGATCGCCGGTGTTGGAACCCCGATTCTTATCCACCTCCTTTCTTCATGGAACCGTAGCGCTGCGGCTAGGTTTCGAAGTAAGCGTTACCAAGCGCTCTGGAACTCGGTCACCGATCGGCTCGACCGCTTTGAGGAAGTGCTCGACCGGATGAAGAAGGCAAAAATTGCCGACCTGCAAGAAATGCCGAAGACGATTCGCATGGTCGCCAAATCGATATATGCAGCGCTGCGCCGCGCCGATCTCATTTCGTATGAAGTGCTCGAAACTGAAAAGGGTGTCCTTAACCAGTCCCCAGTTTGGCAAGCGTCGGGTATCGACCCCCAGGCTTCTGAACTCTATCGCGTTGCCGACAAGAACATCGCCGATTATCGCCAGCTGTACGCATCCGTGATGGCGGGCGTTCAGCGCGCGGAGGCGCAAACGGCTGTGTATATGACGACGCTCGACTCCTTGCGAATGAAAATGATCGGCTATCGATTGGTAGGCAAAAGTCCCGAGATGTCCAGCCATGACTTCCTTACTGCGATGGCAGAAGCCAAATTACAGCTTCACGCGATAGACCAGGCCCTCGAAGAGCTTGATTTTCGACAAATGCCGCAAATGATCGCCGCCATCCCGCCAGTGCCGGTCGCCGACGATCAGGTTCACCGATCATCATAAGTTTGGATCGCCAAACTTATACAGTGTATTTTTTTGACTGGCAAGTAGCACTTTGGCAGTAACGCCGATCACTCGAAATCGTTTAAGAACATCGGGCCGCGATGGAACGGATCGGCCACGGAACTGTGTACACTTTGCGACGGCCTCAACCATCGCAAGTGAAGGAAGGTAGG
>JBKJJL010000100.1:0-13972 GCA_046597875.1 Fimbriimonadaceae bacterium
GGCAGCGGGGAGAGCTGCACTGAGGTCGCCGTACACTTTTCCAAAGACCGGTACGACCATCAACAGCATAACCGCGATCGTTCCCATCGCCGCCACCGCGACCATTTTTGGATAGAAGGTCGCTCCCTTAACCCGTCGCCGAAGCTCATCCTCTCGGTCGAGTTGGGTCGCCGCAACTTCCAACGTGCTCTCAAGGGTGCCTGCGGTTTCGCCAGCTTCGACAAGTGCGAGAATAAGCGTGTTGAAGAGCTTTGGATACTTCTTCATGCCGATGGACAGCCGGTTTCCTTCGCTGACCGACTGCTTGATGTCGTCAAATGCGAATCGCAGGCTGGGTTTGTTTGACTGCTCCCCGACGATTTCCAGGGCCTGCATAATGGGGATACCAGATCGGATCATCGTGCCCAACTGGCGAATGGCGATCGTCATGTCCTGAGTTTTCGGCTTGGGGTCGAAAATGCTCGCTTGAGCTGGGCCTGTCTGCTTCGTGGCGGCTTTGGCCCCTCCCTTGTGATGGATCAAATAGAGGTCATTAGCCCGGAGGATGCGCCGAAGCTCGTCGGCATCCGCTGCCTGAACCATCCCCGAAGCGTCGTTTCCCTGTCGATCCCGAGCCCGGTACTTGAAGTTTGGCATTTATCTTTACTCCGCTTCTGCGAATACACGCAGTATCTCATCGGGGGCAATCACAAGCTCTAGCGCCTTGCGGATCGCGGATTCGCGCATCGAAATGAAGCCTTCCGTGACGGCAAAATCAGTGATTTCGTGTCCCGATGCGCCCTTGAGAACGAGCGACCGGACGCCGTCCGACATCGGCAGAATTTCCACAATGGCCGTTCTGCCCTTTGTACCGCGGCCACCACATCGTTTGCATCCCCGGGGCCTTGCGAGGATGGGCTTGGCGTCTCCATCCGCCATCGGAAAACCAAGTGCCATCGCTTCCTCGGTGCTCGCCTGGAAGGATTCGCGACAATGTGGGCACAGCGTTCTCGCGAGCCTCTGGGCCATGACACCGATGACCGACGAACTTATCAAGAAGGGTTCGACTCCCATATGTTGCAGCCGAACAAGTGCTCCCGCCGCATCGTTGGTATGAAGGGTGCTCAACACCAAGTGTCCGGTCAGGGCGGCCTGTACGGCGATTTCGGCGGTCTCGCCGTCTCGAATTTCACCAACCAAGATCACGTCGGGGTCCTGGCGGACAAGCGTCCGCAACCCGTTGGCGAACGTGACGCCGAGCCGATTGTTAACCTGCATTTGGTTGACGCCCGACAACTTGTATTCCACGGGGTCCTCGATCGTGTTGATATTCTTCGTCGAATCGTTGATTGCCTGGAGGGCGGCGTAAAGGCTCGTGGTTTTACCCGAGCCCGTCGGGCCTGTCACAAGGACAAGGCCATAAGGCTGGCGGATGAACTTATCGAACACGGCTCGCTGCTCCGGGAACAGTCCGAGTTTGTCGACTCTCGCGTGAGAGTTCGATTTTTCAAGAAGACGCATACAGGCCTTTTCACCAAAAACGGTGGGCATGATGCTCATTCGAACATCGAACTGACCACCCTGTTCGACCTCGGTTGTGAAGCGGCCATCTTGGGGCCGGCGGCGCTCACCGATATCCATCGAGGCGAGAATCTTGAGGCGTGAAATGCAAGCGGCGTGATGGACAGCCGGGAAAGTCATCTGCTCATACATGATGCCGTCGATCCGATAGCGCACCCGGACATTACCTTCTTGCGGTTCGATGTGAATGTCGCTCGCTCCAGCTGAAACCGCCGCAGATACGATGTTGCCGACCAAGCGGACGATTGGGGCCTGCTCGGCTTGGTCCAAGAGACCCGTGGCATCCTCGACGTCCAGTTCGCTGGCTGGCGCAATCTCTTGCAAGAGGGTCTTCGTCTTGTGGCGGACATCGTAAATCCGCTTGATCACGTCCGATAGGTCGTTTGCGAGCGCAAGGCAGGGCACGATTGGCTTGCTCGAGGCCGCCCTTACCTCGTCCACGATCGCCAAGTTCAGGGGATCGACCATGGCAACGTAGATGCTGCCGTCCTGCTCGCGATAGGGCAAGGCTAGGCGGGAGGTCACCAGGCTTTCCGGAAACTGACCGTACACTTCGGGATCGAGCTCTTCTTCGGAGATTTCGACAAACGGAAAGCCGGTTGCTTCCTCGAGATAGGGCCGCATTTTAGCGACTGTAATGAAGCCGAGATTAACAAGGATTTCTCCCAGGAAGCCGCCTTGCTTTCGTTGATGCTCCAGTGCTTGGCGCAGTTGATCGTCTGCGATAAGCCCTTCGGTGAGCAAGCGCTCACCCAGCTTGCCGAGCGTTTTCTTTCTATGCCTTAATCCAGTTGCAAGCTTCATAACAACCAATGGAAGTCAACAAGAATCTATTATGCCGCCTGCAGTAGCTGCAAAGAACGTTCCACTTGACGCCATTCGTGAGAATCCACCCGATTGAGTAGATCAATATGCCGCATCATCGCCGCAAGGAGCTCTTCTCTGCGCTCTAAGAGTCGAAGACACTCAACCTCCATTGCAACCGCTCGTATCTCTCCCCATAAGTACGAGACCGAACTGTTTGCTGCAATTTCAGTGGCAAGAGAGGCATGTTCTCGTGCAGAGTCGATTTGTTCCAACGCGATAAGGCAGCGCGCCCATTCAACCCGCGTCTCCACCTCCAATATCCGGAACTGGGACTCTATCGTAATTTGGAGCGCCTCTTCCAACGTGATTTTGGCCTCCACAAGCTGTCCCTCGTCGATCTCTTGCCTTGCACGAAACAAGAACATCGTGGCCAAGTGCTCGTTTGAACCGGACCGAATAACCCATGGCATAACCGAATCGAGGGCGGCTGCGGCCTCTTGCTTTCGCCCCTTCCGCCGAAGTGCCTCCCCGAGGGCCAGGTGGTTGCGAACCAGGTCATCTTGGTGGATTGAAATTGAAAGTTCACGTCGGGCGGAGGCTTCAGCTTCATCGACTTGATTAACTAAAAGCAACAAGTGAGCCGGGCAAATTGGATGATCGGGCGCCCGCTCGGGAACAAACGTCGATTCACCCCTAAGCAGTTGGGCGATCCTGCGGGTGTTCTCGTCAGGATCATCTCGCAGGGCCGTCAAGTGACCGCAAAGAATTCGAATGTAGCGATTCTGCGGCCTCCAATCGAGCGCCTCCTCAAAGCGACCGAATGCGCGAAGACAGAAATACATCGATCCCGGATCGGGAACCCTCTTAAACGCACTGAGAATGCGATAGCTTCGAGCGTATTCTCCAAGGGCGACGTTTAGGTGGTCTCCACCACCCATCCGGTACGTATAGATGTCGAGTGCATTCTCCTGATCGCCGGATTGGAGCGCATGATAGATGAGTTCTTCGAGGAGGTCCAAGGCCTCTTTGTTGCTTGGCAAACCTACGCCTGGACGCTGCGTAAGGGTCGATAGGTGCTCGCTAACGGCCTCGTGCACGATCGCGGCATCTCGGAACAACCCGTAGAAGTGGTCTCGGACGGCGGGATGCACGGTAAATCGATCCCTACCTTCGACATGCACGAGGTGCAGGGATACGAGCCCTTCTACCAGTGACCTTAGCTGGGCGGGTTCCATTGCCGCCAACGAGCCGGCGACGGCATCCTTACCTCTAAGGAACACACTCTCAAGTGAGTCTAGACCGACGCCGAATCGAAATACACAGAGCCGGCTCATGAGATCCAGCTCTTCTTTTGAAAGACCGCGATCGAAGAGTCGCAGGACGCCGCTGAGTCGTGCGGTCTGGAGCTCGCCCATTTGACCTTGTGGCTGCTCGAGGGGAAGTGCCTTTTCTGCTTCGCCACCGAAGAAGCGAAAGATTGCCGAACCAAGCAAGTCCAGAGTCAGGGCGTGCCCGCCGCAAAATGCGCAGAGCTGGCGAATAGACTCATCCGTTCCGGTCACGCCGTGAGCGCGAATCAGGCGCTCAGCCGATTCTGGATCCAGTTGATCCACGACCACCACCGTGTGGCCCTTTCCGTTCCACCGCTCAAGGTCGGCAATCGGGAAGCGGCTCGTGATGAGCGCTTTGCTTGAGCCCATCGTGGACGCCAGGCGGGCGAGCAATCCTCTCAACAGAGGATCCTCCAACTCGCCGAAGACCCCCTGCGCATCAGTAATCGGTCTCTGGACGCGTTCCAGGCCATCGAGGATGAGCAAATAGCGCTTGTCCGAATCTAGAGCCTGCTTCAAACTATGAAACCATCCGCCTCCCTGTGCGCGAATGGTAGCGGTTCCCCCGAGGTATTCCACCGCGGTCCGGAGGAAGGCATTCGTATCGGGGTCGTCGTAGAAGCTCCAGACGAGCACACCGTCGAGCGCCTGCCCGTCGATGAGGTCGTCCATAACCTTCCGGAGGAGGGTGGTCTTTCCGGCGCCGCCGATTCCCACGAGAGAGGCAACGCCACTCCCGTCGAGCCAGAAAGCGCGCAGCGTCTCCAGAATGTCCGCGCGACCAAGCATCTTGGGGGCTCCGGGCAACTGATGGACGACGAGGGGCTGAGGAGGGCGCATCGGGTTAAAATCGGTGACTTATTGGGGATTTGCAAACGGACAGGTGTTGCCGCAACGGGTTCATTCAACGTGCGCCGTTTTGATCTGTCGCTTGATGTCTCATTATAACTTGCAGAATGATCGGAAAAGACTTTTCCAAGTCTACGAACATTTGTCGTTGCCTGGTTCCACCGGACTGAGTTCATATGTGGAGCGCATGAAGTACCCCAAGTAGTGTCCTCGAATTCACGTACGGTCATGGCCACAAGCAATAACGCCTGGACGGTGTTCAACCGTCGTTAGGTACATCACAAAATCGACGCCTTCATTACGGCTGTGATAGCCCCTGACAGAGCGGCTACATGGTTAGTTGTTCTAACGGGATCCGAGAAAACGGGCCAGTTCTAAATAGACTGGAATCCCGAGGATCAGATTGAAGGGGAACGTGACGGCAATCGCCCCTGTGAGGTAGATGCTGGGATTGGCTTTAGGAAGCATCATTTGAACGGCAGCGGGCGCCGCGATGTAGGACGCGCTCGCGGCCATCGCACCCAGAACGCCCGCCCCGCCCGCAGACATTCCAGCGAGCGTCCCGGCGAAGACTCCAAGTACGCCGTTTAGTAACGGGACAAGCGTGCCAAACAGCAAGAGAAAGGTGGCGTGCTGCCGCAGGTCGGGGAGCCTCCCTGCTGCGACAAGCCCCATTTCTAACAAGAAGATGGTGAGCGCGCCCTTAAAGAGATCTCCGAAAAGTGGTTGAACCTGCTCCATTCGCTCCACACCGGCGAGAGTCCCGATGAGTAGTCCTCCCACGAGCAGCACGATTGCCTTGCCGGTGACGAGCTCTCTCATAAGCGTCCCCATGGAACCCGTCTTCTCCTTTCTAAGCGCGAATGCGATGGCGACGAGGATGGCGGGGACTTCCAAAACGGCTACTAGCGCAGGCATAAACCCTTCCGTTTGGAGCCCTTGAGTCTGGGCAAACGAAACCGCGGCAATGAAGGTGACCGCAGATACGGAACCATAGTGCGCGGCCATCGCTGCGGCATTTGTCCGGTCAAGGCGACCTACTTTTCGGCACACGAAATAGGCGAGCGACGGGGTGATGAGGCTGATCGCCAAAGTGGCAACAACTGGTGCCCACAACTGCCCGACATTCGCTTGCGAAAGGGCGACGCCACCCTTCAGCCCGATGGCGAAAAGCAAGTACATCGAAAGCGACGTGTAGAGTCCTTCCGGCAGTTTAAGGTCGCTCTTCACCAGCGAGGCGATGAACCCAAGCGCGAACGCCAATACCATCGGTGATAGCAGGTTTGCGCTCAGGAGGTCAAGGCTATTCATTTAGTGCGGTGCAATGAACATTTTCGTCCACCCGATCGGCCACTCAGTGGCTATGGGCAGCCTGCCCCAAGTGTGTCCCAGGCTACCAGCCCGGGATGATTTTAACTCTATAACAGCCATTTAACTTGGCCTGTGTCAAGGTCGTAGGTGGCGCCGACAATGCGCAGTTCACCCTTCTTGATGAGATCACGGAGGATCTTGCTGTCCTGGGCCATCTTCTTAACCTGAAGGCGTACGTTTTCGGCGACGGTCTTGACCAGCCGCCCTTCCTTCACTCCTTTGGTTGCGCGTACAGCCGGCTTGATCAGCTCAATCACCGCAGGGATGGATCCAGGGAGCTTGCCTCCCTTGATTGCGGCATCAACTGCCCCGCAGTTTTCGTGACCAAGGATGACGATGAGCCGACATCCCAGTACCGCTACCGAGTATTCGATGCTACCAAGAATAACTTTCCCATAGGTGTTTCCCGCAACGCGTGTTACGAACAGATCTCCGAGGCCTTGGTCGAATACAAGTTCGGGCGAAAGCCGGGAATCTGCGCATCCAAGAATCGCCGCGATGGGCCTTTGGCCTTTGGCGACCTCCATACGCCTTGCTTGGCCACCATGAGGGTGCGTTGATTCGCCCTTGGAGAACCGCGCGTTGCCCTCCTTGAGGGCGACAAGGGCCTTGGCAGGAGAGACTGACGCCTTGGTTTCGTCGCGCGTCCCAGCGAAGAGGCTCGCCGCGATCGTAGCGGCAAGTGTCAGAGATGTAACTCGGAAGGTGAGTGTTTTCATAGCGATGTTTGATCTGAGTTCGGGAGGGGATTTGGCCAAAGCTGACCAGTTGATGGCCAGCCACATTTATTAATATGAGGATTCGATTGTGGTACCGCTCGGAGGCGACATCAACCGAAACTTGATGTCGTGATGCCCGCCGAGAGTGTGGCTCATTCCTCCCTCGGCGGGTCAGTTATGGCGGGCCTTCGAAGGGATGCAATCACCGACACGGCCAGGATGCTCACGATGATTCCGAGTGACAGCGCAATCGGGAACTTTGGCCAGTGCGACACAATGGTCTTTTCCGCGTAGCCATAGATCATCTTGAGTCCGACAAAGGCGAGAATCGCGGCAAGGCCATAGCTGAGATAGCGGAACATCCCCATCACTCCCGATAGAGCGAAGAACAGCGAACGAAGACCTAGGATAGCGAACACATTCGAAGTGAACACGATGAACGGGTTGGTCGTGATCGCAAAGATCGCTGGAATCGAATCTATCGCGAACACGATGTCCGTTAACTCGATGACTAGGAGCACGACAAAGAGAGGTGTTGCCCAAAGCCGCTTATCAATCCGCGTAAAGAATCGTTGCCCCACATAGTCGTCGGTGACCGGCATGAGTTTCCGGAATAGCCGCACGACGGGGTTGCGTTCAGGCTCGAACTTCTTGTCCTTCACGACCGCCAACTTCACGCCTGTAAGGATCAGGAATATCCCGAAGATGACCATCATCCACGCGAACCGCTCCAAGAGCGCCGCCCCCGCTACGATGAACAGAGCGCGGAAGGCAAGCGCCCCGATAATTCCCCAGAAGAGAACACGGTGCTGATACTCTTCCGGAACCTTGAAGTAAGTGAAAACGACGATGAAGACGAAGATGTTGTCAATGCTTAGCGCATATTCGACCACATACCCTGCTAGAAACGCGAGACCAGCCTCCGAGTTCGTATAGGTGCTTCCAGGCTGGATTCGATCCCAGAAATAGAAGACGCAGGCTGCGAATGCCATGGCAAGGCTGATCCAGACCGCACACCAGGCCAGTGCTTCCTTGGTGGCAACGCGATGAGCTTTTCGGTGGAACACACCGAGGTCCAGGCCGAGCATCAGCAGCACAAAGCCGAGAAACCCGCCCCAGATCCAGAGCGAAATGTTTGCAATTTCCATATTTGCGAACCCTTAGAAATCGAACAGGTCGCCCAGGAAGCTGCCCTTGCGCTTCTTTTGTCGTCGTCGATCGTCGTCGTCGTCGCGATCATCATCATCCGGTACACGACTTCTCTCGTACCCTCTCGGATCAGGTGCGAGGGTTGTGCAATTTTCCGTTACGGGAACCGCAGAGCGCTCAATAATCTTGTCGAGTTCACCTCGATCAAGCCAGACACCACGGCAAGCAGCACAATAATCGATCTCAACTCCAGATCGGTCGGCCATCGTCAGTTGGATGACCTCACATTTGGGACACTTCATTTCATAACCTCCACGTCGCATGTTGCTAGCATGTGGAGGCACAAAAAAACCTTCACACGCATAGCGGTGAAGGTCTTGCGCTTTCTGCCGGGCCGACTCCTAAGAGCGTAATGACGACCTCAGCTCTGCTTTCGCAGGCGCTACTCCCCTTCGGGATCGATGGAACTATACCCCCAAATCGCATCGCCATGTTAAGCCAGCCAGCGCCTGGGAGTAGTCAGGGTCAATACTTCCGTATTCAGGTTCAAATTCTGGTGGAGATGATGAGATTCGAACTCACGACCTCTGCAGTGCGATTGCAGCGCTCTCCCAGCTGAGCTACATCCCCGGTTGAGGACAACATGATACCCGTGGGCGAAATTGGATGGATTGGGAGGATTGGATGGATTGGATGGGTGGGATGCATGGGATGGATTGGATGCATGGGAAGATTTGGAGCCCGCTCCACGCAAAAAATTGGCCCCCAAGAGAATTTTGAGTGCTTTCTCGGGCCAGAATGTCGCACAATAGAGGTATGGCTCTTCCTCCTCACATTCCCGTCGCTGTGAAACTGTTCCCCCATTTGGTGGAATGTGCCAAAGCCGGTAAGCGGACGACCTATGAAGAAATGGGTGAAGCGGCTGGCCTTCAGACGCGGTTGTTCAGTCGCCCGTTGGCCTTTATTCGAGATTTCGTGTGCGCGCAACGCAACTTGCCACCGTTAACCGTGCTCGTTGAGCGCAAGGGTGGAAAGAGTGTCGCCAATCGGATTGACCCCGAGAAGTACGGAACCATGAGCGCGGCCGATTATGCCGCCCTTGAAGCCGAAATGCTGAAAACCGTTTACGAGTACGACAAGTGGGATCGCGCCTTGGAAGGCCTGCAAACCATGTTCCCACACGTGAAAGCCTAGTCTGGGCCAAAATAGGGTTATGCTCGCGACCCTGGCCACCCTTGTCCTTCTCCAAACCCCAAACGTCCTTTCTTCTTCCGAGAAGAAAGCCGGGTGGCAGTTGATCTTTGACGGTCGAACGACAAAGGGCTGGCACAACTTTAAAACGACGGGTGTTGGCAACGGATGGGTCATCAAAAACGGGGTGTTAACCTGCGCCGATGCCAAGAACGCGGGCGACATCGTCACCGATCAGCAATTCGAATGGTTTGAGTTGAAGCTCGACTTCAACGTCAACCCGGGCGAGAACAGCGGCGTCATGTTTCACGTTACCGAAGAGGGCGACGCGACTTGGCACTCGGGCCCCGAAATCCAAATCTACGACCACGAGGTTGCGGCGGGCGTCGAGACGACTGGATTCTTGTATCAGCTCTATCAGCCCAAAAAAGGCGTGAACGCCGTAAAGCCAGCCGGCAAGTGGAACACGATGCGCCTGATGATTACGAAAAGAAAGTGCTGGACGGAGATTAACGGAGTCAAGTACTACGAGTTTGTTCTCGGTAGCCCGGACTTCCTTGCTCGGCTCGCCAAAAGCAAATTTGCCGAGATGCCATTCTTCGCCAAAAAGCAAAAGGGTTCCATCGCCATCCAGGGCGATCATGGAATCGTCTCCTTCCGGAACATGAAGATTCGCCCCATCAAATGACGTACTGCGAATATGTTCTTACCCCCGGCGCGCACCCGGTTCATCGGGAATATCACGACACGGAGTACGGATTTCCGTCTTCCGATGAGCATGTCTTGTTTGAAAGATTGATTCTCGAAATCAATCAAGCCGGGCTTTCTTGGGAAACGATCCTCAAGAAACGGGAAGGATTTCGCCTCGCCTACGAAGGTTTCGATCCCGCCCGAGTTGCAGCTTACGGCGGGGACGATCGGGCCCGACTTTTGGCCGATGCAGGCATCATTCGGAACCGCCTAAAAGTAGATGCGGCGATTCACAACGCGAAGGTGATTGTCGAAATGGGCTCCTTCCACGATTGGCTCCAGGCCCATCATCCGCTGGAAAAGGCGGAGTGGGTCAAGCTCTTCAAGCAGACATTTCGCTTCACGGGCGGTGAGATTGTGGGCGAGTTTTTGATGAGTTTGGGCTACCTTCCCGGAGCTCACGATGAGACGTGCCCTACTTTCAAAAATCTTCTCAAGTCTTCAAAAGGACACGGTCATCGCGAATCGCTAGCTGCGAAAACCTTATCTCAGCAACAGTTCGTCAGCTCCGCACGAATCGCGGACTTATTCGGCCTATAATACTGGCGAGATGAAGAAGCTACGGTCGCCGAACTTGGTGAAAGAGGTGGCGATCGCCGCTGCCATTCTCGTCGCGGCAAGTCTGGTTAGGCTTGCGCTGGATCCGATCCTTAAGGACCACGCTCCCTACGTTACGATGTTGCCGGCCCTCGCCGTGATTGCCTTGTTGACCCGGCGCGGCATAAGCATTGCTGCCGTGCTGCTTAGTTGGCCGATCGCTGATTATTTATTCGTGGAGCCCAGAGGGGAGATTTTTTGGCGGGGCCAAAACCCTCAATATCTGGTTGGCACAGTTGCCTTCCTCGTTGGAGCCATCACCGTGATCGTTGTCGCACAGTCAAATCGAAGCGCCCGGCTGCTGGCTATGCAAGCTGCCGAAAGCCTTCGCGTGACCATTTCCAGCATTGGGGATGCAGTGATTTCGACCGATAGCAAGGCCATCGTGCGCAACATGAATCCCATGGCCGAATCTCTAACAGGATGGAGGTTGGAAGAGGCGATTGGTCGGCCCCTTCATAAAGTTTTCCAAATTGTCAATGAAGCTAGTCGTGCAGCCGTGGAAAGTCCGGTGACGAAAGCGATGCGCGAAGGAACCGTTGTTGGTCTTGCGAACCATACAATCTTGATCGCGCGTGATGGAACTGAATGGCCGATCGATGATTCCGCGGCTCCCATCCGTGATGCTGATGGTTCCATCAGAGGGGTGGTCATGGTTTTTCACAATATCACGGAGCGACGGAATCAGGAGCGGAAGACTGAGGAATCGGCGATAAGACTGCGTTTGGCTCAAGATGCCGCCAATTTCGGCACCTTCGAACTTAACTTGAAAACCGGGCAAAACATTTGGTCTCCACGACTTGAAATGATGTATGGCCTCGAACCAGGCAGTTTCCCTGGAAGTCAGGAGGCGTGGGAGAACCTGCTTCACCCGGATGATCGGGAGAGCGCCATCCGAGCGGTTCAAAGCGCGCTAGCCAGCCTTGAGCCTACAGAATCAGAGTGGAGGATAGTTTGGCCAGACGGGAGTTTGAGATACATTCTGGGTCGGTTCCAACGGTTCGAAGATAAGCCTGGGGAGTCCTTTCTGATTGGAATCAATCTGGACGTCACTCAGCGGCGCGCCGATGAGATCGCTCTTGCCCAAAGCGAGGCTCGAAAGACTGCAGTTCTGGAATCTTCCCTGGATTGCATCATTACGATGAATCATCTTGGAACCGTGATTGATTGCAATTCGATTACTTTGTCCACCTTCGGATTCGCAAAGGAGGACTTCGTAGGTCGAACCGTTGCCGACCTCATTGTTCCGCCCCGTCTGCGGGAAGCCCACCATCAAGGCTTGGCGCACTATATGGAGACCGGCGAGGGCCCCATCTTAGGTAAGCGGATTGAGCTCCCAGGTGTACGCTCGGATGGATCTGAGTTCCCTTGCGAACTTACGGTCACGCGGGTTCTCTTGGATGGTCCCCCGCTGTTTACCGGCCACCTGCGCGATCTCAGCGATCGCGAGCGACAAAAGGAAGCCTTGCGCCAGTCCGAATCGCGATACCGCCAAATCTTGGAAGCGGCTCAGGACGGAATATTGATTCTAGATGCGACGAACGGTCGGATCTTAGATGTGAACCCTGCTCTCCTAACTTTCCTAGGGATAGAGCGGGAGGATGTCTTGGGGAAGCAAACCTGGGAGATCGGACTATTTCAAAGCAAGGCGGAAGGAGAGGCTGCGCTCAGAGAACTTCAGGAGTTCGGAACCATGCGATACGAAGCAGCTGAGGTCACGGATAGCGACGGAGCGCACCTTCCTGTTGATATGGTGGCAAACCTGTATACCGATGATCAAGTACCCCTGATCAGATTTAATATTCATTCGATCGCCGAAAGAGTGGCTTTCGAATCCGAACGCGAAGCTTTGCTGGCAAATGAGCAGCTTTTACGAAGAGAAGCAGAGTTCGCCAATCAGTCCAAGGATATGTTCTTGGCGACCCTGAGCCACGAGATACGAACGCCCTTGAACGCCGTCGTTGGATGGTTGACAATCTTGCGGCAGCCTGGGCGAACCGAATCTGATCTGCGCGAAGGCTTCGACGTTATCGAACGTAATACGAAGGCCCAAGTTCAACTTATCGAAGACGTCCTGGATGTCTCCCGGATCGTTTCGGGAAAAATGAGGCTCGAAATCGGGCAATGCGATCTAGTGGACGTTGTGAAAGCGGGACTCGATGTTGTTCGCTCCGCAGCCGATGGCAAGCAGATCACGATTAATTTGGAAATCCCGGATGCGCCCATTGACATTCATTGCGACTCCGCAAGAATGCAGCAGGTCGTGTGGAATCTCCTGTCGAATGCGGTGAAGTTTACGCAAAAGGGAGGGCACGTAGATGTTCGGATGAGCCGCGTGCAGTCCTTTGTGCAAGTGGCGATCCAGGACAACGGCATGGGGATCATGCCCGATCTCATCCCAGTTATTTTCGACCGTTTTCGACAGGCCGACGGCAGCACCCGGCGGAGTTACGGGGGTTTGGGACTGGGGTTGAGCATTGTTAAACACATTGTGGAAGCACACGGCGGAACGATCTCAGTAGAAAGCGACGGGCAAGATCAAGGATCCACTTTTATCGTGAAGCTTCCGGTTCGCGCCGTTTCACCTGAGGGAGTGGAGGCTCTTTCTGATCTCTCAAAGGGAGGTGACGACGTTCCCGCGGGCACACCGAGCGATTGGGCCAGGCTCGATGGACTCAATGTCTTGGTCGTAGATGACGACGCCGATGGGCGTGCGGTTCTTGCGAGACTGCTGCAAGCTGCGGGAGCGACGACCACCACTGCGAACAGCGCCAAGCAAGCGCGCAAGATCCTGAGCGAAACTGGCGCCGCAGGGGCCCGATTCGACGTCTTAGTGAGCGATCTGGGCATGCCGGAGGAAGACGGGCTCGACCTTATTCGATCCCTGCGTGCGGGAGATTATCCTGTCGATGTGCTTCCCGCGATCGTCTTAACCGCATTTGCTCAGTCCCACCACCAGGCCTCGGCGTTCGAGGCGGGATTTCAACGGCATATCCCCAAGCCTGTAGATCCCCAAGCGTTGACTACCGCGATTGTCGAGATAACCAAGCGTTTGTAGGGCGTGCGCGCTTATGGATTTCCCAAGCACACCACCGCCCCGCCCCGCACACCCACGTAAACCCGGCCCTTCCACACGATTGGGGTGCTCTCCACATTCGCGCCGACGTTGATTCGTTCGCCGTCTAATCGAGATTCTCCCGTATCCGCGTCCAGAACGAACACCGAGCCCGAGGAATCGCAGGCCAGAACCACGCCGTCACGGGTTATCGGAGAACTCCATGCGAAGCCGGTGAGCGCCTTTTTCCATTTCAAATGGCCCGTCGCGGTGTCCAAGGCGATCAGGAATCCGCGCCCGATGCGGGGGTGGTGCGAGGTCGTGTAAAAAATCGTCTTCTGGTCTTCTGTGATTGCGCCAGACGACAGAATTCCTCCGTTTATCGGGTTGTTCGGCGGCTTCACATTCGTGATCGAGCCTGCTTCGAAGGACCATTTCCAGATCACCTTACCCTGCCGCGAGAGCTTGTAAATGATGCCCTTTGCGCTGGAGCCGGTTCGCTTATCTTTCTCGATCCCGGTGTAAAGGTTGCCTTCCTTGTCAATCACCGTTGTAGAATCCGTATCATCGCCCAAGTCGGCGATTTTCTTCAT
>JBKJJL010000205.1:0-3869 GCA_046597875.1 Fimbriimonadaceae bacterium
ATAGCCGGGAAACATTTGAGCTACCATGCGCCCAGTGAAGCTTTGGTCGGCAACTGCATCCGCATCAAGTCCCCGAAACATATCTCTCTCTGACATCAGATCCGTTGAACTTGAGAATTTTTCAAATCGCACTCGGTGCAACTTGAGCATCTTCGTCCCCACGCGTACGTGGATCCAAGGAAAGCGAAAAGCGTAATCCATCGGTCCGTGCAGACCTGTTCCACCCATGACCCGGATGAATCCTTCCCGGTCCTTTCGAAGGCCCTCCAGCATCGCCGCGATGAACACCACCTCGCCTTTGAGGCCCTCTTTCATAGAAGGCAATGAACCTGGATTTAGAACAAATTTCGCCGCCTCCTTTCTGAACTCTGGATCGAGACCGTACTGGCTCAGTTGTTGCTGAAATTCGTCTTGGGCGATGGTTTCGATCGTGACTGAGACGAGCACCGCGATAACGTGGGGCTCGCGACTGTGGGCCGCAATACGATTCGCTACGAGGAGCCAATCGATCGTCTGGGTGAAGTTCTTCGCTTCTGCTTCCAGGTAGGCGCGTGCCGTTGCCAACCTGGCGGATCCCTTCAACTCTGCAAGCTCCGTGAGTTGGCCAAAAGTCCCCTGACTCCAATCCCGAGGAAAGGCACACTCGGGAAGCATGGACGCCTTCCGAATCAGGTCGAGCGCGGGGGCTTGCTTGGAAATGAAGGCACGATATTCTGGATACTCCTTTCTGCTCGTGCTCATGTCTCGAAAGCTACCCACCGTGGTCGTTCCGAGCGCCTGCGACGTGAGAATAGCCTTTTGATACAGCGATGCGGCGTTGCGCTCGGGCGGCACGTTGCGCACCATCTCGGCCGCAGTCGTGGGCACGCCGAGGGCCCTGAGCTTGGCGAGCTCGCTTGCCAAGTCATTGCGCGCGCTGCGCTCTAACAGCGCCGTGGTGATCCACCCACCAAGGCCGCAGACGACGGGAATGGACACCGCGATCTGCCAGAGCTTGGGTCTGCGCCTCTTCACCTTCGCCACAACAGGGAGGACGTTTGCCGCCCGTTCGCTGGTTCTTCGAATCTCACACGTCCGGGATTAGACTGCCCCCGCACTTCGCAACAGATCAAACAAGTGCTCTGATGAGGATGTCAAACGTCACAAACCACATGTCACGTCGCAAACGACATGTCATTTGTCACAAACCACATGTCAAACGTCGCAAACTGCATGTCAAACGTCGCAAACCACATGTCGTTTGTCACAAACCACATGTCAAACGTCGCAAACCACATGTCGTTTGTCACAAACCACATGTCATTTGTGGCATTTGAGATGCCGTTTGGGGCGTTTGGATTGCCGGAACGCCGCAAACGACTACCCAATTTCGGGATGCCCATCGCGATCTGCCAGACGTTGGGCCTGGTGCCACACGCCTTTCGTGTTGCCGGGAGCAGGGAGGCGTTCGCGGGTTCTTACGTTGCGATTCCGCGCCATCGTAATCGGTGCTCGTTGCATCCCTTCTGGTTCGGCAGAACTTTGCACGGATTGCCCAACCCGCCTTCGTTGAAGATTCGCTTGATGCGAAGCTGGAGGTCCATGTCTTCGGGGCCGAACATGAGGGGGAGGAGATCGAGCTTCTCGACCCCGATCCCGTGCTCTCCGGAGACCGAGCCACCGAGTTCGACGCACCTTCGGAGGATTTCTTCACCCGCCTCGACGACGCGCTCGATGATGCCCGGCTCGCGCTCATCGAAGTAGAAGCACGGGTGCAGATTCCCGTCTCCCGCGTGGAAGAGATTGGCGCATCCCAGGTTGTGCTTCTCCGCGACTTCGTAGACGAACTCCAGCATTTCGGGAAGCTTCGAGCGCGGGATGACGCCGTCGTGGGTCACGATAGTCGGCGCCAGGCGGCCCATGGCGCCGATTCCTTTCTTGCGGGCGGTCCACAGCTTCTGGCGTTCGGCCTCGTTTTGGGCGAGGACCACATCGATGGCGCCGTTCATCAGGCAAAGTTCGACGACGGCCGCCATTTCGGCTTCGACGGTCGCCGTGTCCATCCCATCGCATTCGACGAGCAAGAGGGCCTCGGAACCTTCCGGGTACTGCAATCCAAACGCCGATCGGAGAGCGGCGAGAATGCCTCGATCCATGATTTCCAGCGCGGCGGGGATCACGCCCGCCTGGATGATCGCCGCGACCGATTCGGTGGCCCCCCGGATCGAGCCGAAGGACGCGAGCGCCGTCTTCACCGCGGTCGGCAAAGGGGTGAGCTTGACCCATGCCTCGGTGACGATGCCGAACGTTCCCTCGGACCCGACCACGATGCTCACGAGCGACGGTCCGGGCTTGTTCTGCACCCGAGATCCGAGTTGGACGATCTCGCCCTCGACGGTTACAAGGGTGAGCGCGAGGATGTGGGGGGCGGTGACTCCGTACTTCAGCGTATGCGGCCCGCCTGAGTTTTCCGCGATGTTCCCGCCGAGGGTCGACACGGATTGAGAAGAAGGATCGGGGGCGAAGTGAAGGCCGAGGTGCTCCACGGCTTGGGAGAGTTTTCGGTTTACGGCCCCCGCCTGGGCGTGAAGGCACCGGTTTTCGGCGTCAATTTCCAGAATCTTGGTCATCCGCTTCGTGGAGATGACGATGCCCCCCAGGGCGGGAAGCGATCCTCCGCTCAGGCCGGTTCCGGCGCCTCTGGGTGTGAAGGGAACCTGATTTGCGCTGCAGTAGCGAACGATCGCCGCGACCTGTTCCGTGGTTTCGGGCAGAAGAATCGCCTCGGGCGTCGAGCTTTCAATCGAGTACGCGTCGCAATCGTACGCCCGCAACGCGGCGGGATCGGTAAGGATCTGATCGTCGCGAAGGCCGAGGATTTGGAGGTTCATCTGCAAAGCTATCATAGATCAGGAACGTCGCGTTCTGATCAGTTTCCACCACGAATGCGCCAGGTGAACCGAGTTCACGCCGGTTAGCTTACACTACGGGCCAGCCTGACCCCGAGAGGGGTCTAAGAACTTAGCCGCGTGGTCGCAGACCCGGGGAGCCACAGATTTCACGAACCCGCACCGCGGAGCGGTGCCAGAATCATCCCGACAAGGATCTGGCACCGCTCCGCGGTGCGGGTGGGGATGGCCGCCAGTTCCCCCGGGTCTTCGACCGCGCGGCTAAGTTTTCGGGACCCCTTTCGGGGTCAGGGGGCAAATCCGATTACCACCAAGCGCACCGCGGGGCGGTGCGAGAAACCATCATTCAAAATAACGCTCATCGAAATCGATCCCATACTCCGCCATCAAAGCCCGCAACTCATCTGCTGAAGAGATGTGACGATGGTGAGCTTCCTGATTCGCGATGTACGCCACCGTCTTAACCAAGTCGGTTGGACTTACCGAAAACGCGCCGTAGCCTTCCTGCCAGCCGAATCCGGTGAATCGCTCTTTGGCCCAAGCGTTCGTTGCCTTCTTGATTTCGCGTACCAAGTCCCCGACTGCATGACTTCCTCGTATTCCGGCGAGAATGTGGACGTGATCTTCCACTCCACCAACGATCTGGGCGACCGCACCGAGTCCTCGAACGGTCCCGCCGATGTAGGCGTGAAAGTCATCGCGCCAAGCCTCGGCGATCATCGGTGCACGGCCTTTGGTCGCGAAAACGATATGGACATTGAGGGAGAGGTAGGTAGATGCCATGCCGTGGATTCTGGCACCGCTCCGCGGTGCGGGTGGGGTCGGTGCCAGTTCCCCGGGTCTTCGACCGCGCGGCTAAGTTCTCGGTATCCCTTTCGGGGTCAAGGTTGGGGGTGTTGCCGCCATTTCCCCGGGGCTTCGACCGCGCGGCTAAGTTCTCGGTATCCCTTTCGGGGTCAAGGGACGACCATCTTCCTACGG
>JBKJJL010000307.1:0-13743 GCA_046597875.1 Fimbriimonadaceae bacterium
AGCAAGGAATCCGGACGGTGGGTGGGAAGCAACGTCCTGACGGGCGACCGGCTTTTGGACGGGAAGACGGGGCGGACCCTTGGCAAGCTCAAACTGCCCACCCTCCTCGGGGTCGGACGGGACGGCTCTTTTGTCGGGGTCGACGGTCTGAAACTCGTCGTCGGGCGCATTCGGGCTCGCTGATCGGTTGCTAGGCGGCCTTTGGCGAGGCTTCCGCCCCTCGGAAAGCGAGCGCGCCGCTGAGGAGCACCATCGCCCCCACCGTGCCTAGGAATCCGGCAAAGGTGAGGAGCAGCCCCGATTCCCGATTCCCGATGCCCGCCAGCGCCGCGCTTGAGAATAGCTTGTAGATCGCAAATGCCGCGAGGGCGAATGCACCCCAGATGAGCCATTTCGGAACTGGCGTAAACGTGCGGTCTCGCATCACAAGGAACAGCCAAATCGCGATTCCGACATAGAGGGCATCGAAAGCGCACTCCCCAATGGAAGGTATTCAGCTCCTGAATAACCATTGCGGTAGACGTCTACTGTCCGGCGATCGTAAATCCCCCGGCCGTAGACCGTCACCGCCCCCGCGACGGCCCATTCCCGGCCCGCCGAAAGGATAAAAAGAAGCGCCCCGAATATGCACCGTTTTGCCCCCTTTTGGGGCGGGAACGTCTTGTCCTAAACTGCCGGCGCTTTTTGGGTTCACGAAACAGTGTACGCGGTTCACGGCGGTGCTTATGTTGATCGCATAACCAGCTTGCTCGGCGATTCCACTCGCTCGCCGAACGCGATTCCTTCGCGTTCTTCCTCCAGACGCACCCAGACAAACGAACGCGCAAGCGAAGGCGAACCCGCGAAGTGGACCGTCACATAATTGTCGGTGAGGCCCTCTAGCAAGCCTTCTTTCGTGGGTTTGCCTTCAACCAGCACCCTCACGGTTTTGCCGAGCTGGCCCTGCGCAAACTCAGATGCGAATCTCGCCGATCGCTCGCCTAATATCTTGCTTCGCTCCTGTTTAACTTGCGGGGGAATCGGGTCACCCCACGCATCCGCGGGCGTCCCAAAGCGTGGACTGAAGCGAAAAGCGTGGATCTTGGAGAACCTAACCGCGTCGCAGACTTCCAGAGTTTCTTCGAACCGCTCGTCGGTCTCGGTCGGGAATCCGACCATGATATCGGTCGTAATCGCAAGGTTTGGGACGGTCGCTCGGGCCCGCTTGCAGAGGTCAATGAAGTCCGTCTGGGAGTACGGGCGATTCATGTCCTTCAAAACGCTCGTGCTTCCCGATTGCAGGGGGATGTGCAAATGCGGGACGATCGGCACTGTGTTCGGGCTCGCGATTGCTTGGAGGAGCGACTCGGTCACTTGTCGCATTTCGATGCTCGAAATGCGCAATCGGAAGGGAGCGAAGGGTTCAAGTCTGCTCTGGAGCAAACTGATCAACTCTTCGAAACCGGGTCCGCCGCTGCCGGTTTCGGGGCCGTAAGCTCCAATCAAAACGCCGGTGAGGATGATCTCGCGATAGCCCATCTCCGCCATCCTTTCAGCTTCATCCAGAATCTCTGGGGCGGCTCGCGAGGACATTCCGGGGCGGGTAAACGGAATGGAGCAATACGAGCACATGACGCTGCAGCCGTCTTGAATCTTGAGCGTCGCGCGCGTTCTCCCAGTTTGAATCTTGGGAGAAGCCGGAGCGCCACCGAGCCGATCCCCGAACTCGGGATAGGCGACCATGAATCGGGACAGGGTCTCTAGCTTGGCCGGGTTCTCGATGAGGACATCCGCCCCTTCGAAACTCTCACCCTTGTTGAGGGTCATCTGGGCGGCGCAGCCAGTGACGACAACCTTCGCGTCAGGGTTCAGGCGATTGGCCCGCCGAACGGTGTAGCGGCTCTTGCTCTCCGCAATGGACGTCACGCTGCAGGTGTTGATGACGTACACATCTGCGATTGCATCGAAGGGCACGACCTCGAACCCCGCGCCCTCGAAGGAATCGAGGATACGCTGGGTTTCGTACTGATTCACCTTACAGCCCAGGGTTGTGAACGCGGCCTTCGGCACCCCCGAATTGTAGCGCGTAGGGCGGATGGCGCGGAAGTTTGGGGAGTTGGTGGGCTATTAGACCCTGGTGCCCGGCCTCGCCTAGTACAATGCGAGTGAACCGTGGCGGATTGGTACTACATCGGAAATTACGGGCAACTCGGCCCCCTCACACGCGATCAGGTTGATGAACTGATTGAAGGCGGGGTTATTTCACGCGAAACTTTCGTGTGGCGTTCAGGAATGGCCCAATGGCTTCCCGCCGACAGCGCGACAGAACTAGCCGATACCTTTAAGCGGGCAGACCCCTACATGTCGCCGCCCCCGCCCCCGTCTCCGGCGCCCACCGCGCCGCCTCCTATGACGATGTCTCAACCCATGACCCAGCCGTATGGCATCGGGCAGACGTGGACACCAGCGCATACGGGGGGGCAGATCATAGCCTACAAGAGCGACAAAAGCCGCGTGCTGGCGGGCCTTTTGAATCTGATTCCGCCAGGCGGGATCGGGCGGCTGTATCTTGGCTATTCTGCGTATGGGGTTTTACAGTTGGTGCTCGGTCTGTTGACTTGCGTCGGCTACATTTGGTCGTTGATTGATGGGATCGTCATGCTCAGCGGCGGCGTAAAGTACGACGGCTACGGCCGCTCGATCAACGAGTAGTTTGAAATGTGCTCCCCCTCTCCGCGAATGCATTGTGTCGCGGGGAGGGGGCTGGGGGGTGGGGCGATCCAGAACGCGGCGACTTCGCGGATCATCGGGACCTTTTCTGCAGAAAGGATCGCTATCAAGGACCGATGAAAGGGAACGAGCAATACAACGCGATTGCCGAAAGGACGATTCGGATCGTTCTCTTATTCTGGGGTTCGTCTGACGATTGTATTGCAACAGCTGCAATAGCCAGCATTAACGCAAACCCTGACCCAACTTGGATCTCGGGCCCAAACGCGTTAAGTACCAAAGACGCCGGCAAGAATCCCAAGATGAGAGCGAATAGCGCACCTTCCAACAAAGCCTTGCCACGCAGCTTAACCGGCCCCTTCCTGCCCAGAAAAACGCAAAGGGCCAACGCGATGCCAAGCACGACGCAGAGAACGACGACCTTCACGCTTCCGACCATACCGCAAGAGCGACTCTGTGCAAAATTACTTCTACATATCAAGCGTACGACGATTGACATTCCCGAGGACCTTTACAGTGCTATTAAGATTCACGTCGCCGAGCGTGGAATGACTTTCCGCGATTTCATGCTGAGAGCGGCGCAGCGGGAACTGGAATGCTTGAAAGTCGAAGCCAGCGATTCTTGGAAGGGCATCTTTGGGATCATGGCGGCTCATCCCGAGGAAATGAGGAGAATTGAAAGGCGGATCAACGATGAATTCGACTCGCCACGATCACATACACCCGTCAACGATTCGAAGCGTGGCACAATCTAGGCGATGAACCTCGATGCGCTCGCCAAGCTTGACACAACCTACGACGGCTACCTCGAAGGTGATCTTGTTGAGTCCTTCCTGAGCGATTTCGACATTCAGTTCGCCGCCGGTCACTGGTGTGCAGGTGAGTTTTTTGATCGCTTCTGCCCAGTTGGTTACAACTCGAACGATCCCACGTTTCAAGACGGGATTCTCCACCAAATCGAGCGGGTCGCGAAAGCAGGAATCAAGGGGATCGAGTTTCACGACATGGTCTTCATCGACGCTTCGGGCAACAAAGACCCCCAACAAGTCCAACTCGTCCAACAAGCCCTGAAGGCACACGGCCTGAGCCCGACGAACATGAACTTCAACACGTGGACCGATCCGAAATACAAGTTTGGCGGAGTCACCCACCCGGACCCAGGCGTACGGCAAATGGCGCGTGATCAGATCAACCTGGGAATCGAAATCGGGAAAGAAATCGGATGCGTCAGCTGCGGACTCTGGCCCGGCTCCGACGGCTGGGACTATCACTTCGAAGTTGACTACGGCCAACGCTTGGCGTGGTTCATCGACGCCTGTACCGAGTTTGCCGCCCATTGCGATCGACTCGGCCTCTCCTTCGGTACAGAGCCCAAACAAAAGGAACCCAGGGAAGGGAACATGATCACGAATACGGTCGCAAAAGCCGCGTGCGTCTGCTTGGAAGTCAACCGCACCCTCGGCAAGCCGGTCATGGGGGTGGCGATCGATTACGGGCACGAGCAAATGGTGGGGAACACGCCCGCCGAATCCTTGTACTTCCTTAAGACGATGGGGATTCCAATCGCCAACTTCCACATCAATGGAGCCAAGTTCAACTCGAACGACGAAGACCGAATCGCAGGCACGGATGACATTTGGCGTCTCGTCGAGTTCTGCTACGCGGCGGTGGATACCGGCTACAACGGCTGGTTCGGCGAAGACCAGTTCACCTACCGGACGGAGCAAGTGGAGTCCATGCGCTTATCGATGGAGTTCTTCGCGAACTGTATGAAGAAGGCGCTAAAGATTTACGCGCTTAAGAGCGAACTCCAAGCCGCTCAGAACACCGGCGACGCCGCGCGGGTCATTCAGCTCGTGAAGCGAACGATCTACAACGGGTGAGAAAACAAAAAGCCACCCCATGGCTGTACCGGGGGTGGCTTTGTTGTGAACGATCCTCGTTAGTTTGTTCCGTTGAACTTAAGCTGATCGATCTTGAACGTGTACGGAACGGCCGGGCGCACCGTGCTGAACGGCATGATGGATCGAACAAGGATCTTCGCTTGCTTGGAAGCGTTGATGTACCTGCTGAACGGCGCGCCGACTCCGAGACTCCACACCTTGTCGGCGGTTGTCTGCGGGGTTGCGCCTACATAAACCCACTTGCTGGTGGACCAATCCCAGATGAACATGCTTGCCGTGACGTAAGTCGCGGCACCTGTCTCCATTGTGAAGTTGAGCGTGGCAATGTTGGTCGCGGTGATGTTGAACGTAGCGATCGCCGACGAGACTTGACCAGTACGATCAACCGAAACCGAGTTGATCTTGTAGTAAAGGTTGTCCGAGCTCACAATGTTGCCTAGAGCGCCGCTTGCGGTTCCACCTTCAAACTTCACGATCGAAGCGGGACCACCTGAGAACGGGGTCGTGGTTCGGAAGCTGTTGATGACGGTTTGCCAATCTCCGCCTGCGTTGGCGATCATGCCGATGCCCCAAAAAGTCAGGCCATCAACAGGATCTACTTGGCATCCAAAATAGTCTCCCCATCGGTTGAAGCCTGGCTCCCCATAGGTTCCACCAACGCTCTTTGCAAGCAATTTTGGTGTGTTCATGAATCCGAGCGGATCACTTGCACGCCTCGACGCGGCCATGAAGTCAGCAGTAATGGACGAGCTAGCCCGTGAGAAAACGACTGCAATGTCCCCAGCGGAGTTAACGCCAATCGCCGGCATCCAGTAGTGAATCCCGCTGCCAATACCAATTGTTCCCGCCTGGCGCAAGGTTGGATTGGTAGCTGAAACAGGCCAGTTATTGAGATTGAACTCATACCAGCGGCTGCCGTTGGTGGCGTCAAGGTTGCTGAAGCGAACAGTATGGGCCGTGTACAACCGGCCGTTGCGAACTTGGCAGTTCAGCATTCGTCCGTCAAGCGAATCCAACTGACGCCCTCCCGTGCTAACAGCGTCCTGAGCAGGTCGGTTGAAAGATGGTATCGCCACGGCGACGGTAGATAGTACGGGCGTGGTAAGAATGTCCGTGACAGCATGAATCATGGCCGTGGTGAGTCCGGTCCAGTTGACTCCGACGACTGCATCTAGCGCTGCGTCAGGGGTCCGCATGACCTGAACCGAGTCTCCCGGGAGTGAGAAGTACGAAATCGTCGGAGCGGCACCCGTCAAAAGCGCGGCTTTTGGCAAGACGATGTATTGAACGCCGTTGTATCCGTTGGTAAAGCCAAACATGTTCCCGGTGATCAAAACCGCGTCCTTGTTGTAGCCAAATCCCGGATAGTCTAGCCAGTAGTCGACCGTATTGACAGTTTGCTTCGATTCGATCCTGTATCGGTGCCACGTTCCCTGAGGATCGGCGTCGTCCGATACGGCCACCAACAGCTTACTCGTAGTCGGCGTATTTGCCTTCTCAAGGGCTACGACAAAGAATCGATTAGAAAGGGTGTCATAGAAGCACTTCGGGTCGAAAACGAACGTTGTCACGTCCATTCCGCTGAAGAAACCATCGCCTCCAAGATCTTGTTCGAAAAGCTTGGTCCCATTCTTCGTGAAGAAAGCAATCGCTACGTTGACCACGGACACAATGCTGTTCGGGCCCACCGCGACATCAGGATCGGGGGGATACCAACCGTCAAAACCGATTCCTGGAAATTGCTTCGATATCGCAAGCGGGGAAGGCGTTGGCAACATCCCACCGAGCGTAATCGTGTTTTGCTCCGTTGTCTCGTAGACAAGATGATTGAATCGGTTCTCCACCTCGCCTCTGTGAACGAGGCCAGTGACCTCTTTGATCTGAGGCGAGAAGCTATGGGTACTGATTGGCCTTGATACGGGCCCAACAACCCGCTTGTCGGCGGCCTTTCTCGTGACCACCGGCGACGTTCCAGGGAACTGAGCGATACCTAAAGAGGCTGCGCAAAGCGCAGCAATGACAATTAAAGGGCGAATAGACATGGCAACAATCCGAAACTACAGCGAGTTCCTCCGCTCTAGACGGTTCGGATTGCATGGTTAGTTCTGAGTTTGGAAGGGCGAGTGAGAATGTTCTCACCCGCCCCAAAGGCGCTCACTTCGGGACGCGAGCGTTCAGCTGGATGTGGTCCATCTTCAGTGTGAACGGGACAGAGGGCCGGATCGAGGAGATCGGCATGATGCTTCGAACCAGGATCTGAGCTTGCCGGGTCGGCGTAAAGTATCGACTGTATGGCTTCGACATCGTGAACGTCTTGACGCTGTCTACGCTGGTTTGAGGCCATGATCCGATTAGGTCGAATCTGCTCGTCGAAGTGTTCCAAATGAACAGGGCACCTGTCACATAGGTGGCAGACGCAGTTTCGACCTTGAACGAAAGTTGTTCAAACGTAGCAGGGTTCTTCCCGGACGTGAAGAACGCCTTGACGCTGGCCGTGTGCCCCAGGCGATCTATCAATTTTGAGTTAACTCGGTAATAAAGATTGTCCGAGTTATACGTGGTCCCGACTGCGCCGCTTGTGGACACGCCCTCGTACATAACCAGCGACGAGGCTCCAAGATTGTACGGATCGGTGGTAACGATCAGGGGAATCGAACGCAAGACATTGATTCGACCCTTGATCACGAAACTGCCGACGAAGTCGCAGTTGTTCTCGATCTGAGCGCGAACCTGAGCGTTGGATGCAGCAGGCCAAATCGACTTGATGAGCCCGGCAAGTCCTGCGACATGCGGGCTCGACATCGAAGTCCCATCTTGCGCACCATAGCTATTGTCCGGCAACGTTGAAAGGATTTCCGAGCCCGGTGCGGCCACGTCAACCCAATCACCGTACGTGCTGAATCCCGAACGTTGGTCGTTCTGATTCGTGGAGGCGACCGCTATGCACTCTGGATAGAATCCAGGGTAGTTCGGAGCCGTATTGCCATTGTTTCCTGCCGATGCAGTCACGACGCAGTTCCTTGAGAGCGCATAGCGAACCGCATCTTGCAGAGCCGGTGTTCCTCCCCCTCCGCCAAGGCTCATATTGATCACGTTTGCACCGTTGTCAGCCGCAAAAGTGATTCCCGACGCGACCGCTTCGTAGGATCCGCTGCCGCCCGCGCTGAGAACCTTAACCGGCATCAGTGTGCAGTTAGGGGCGACACCAGCGATTCCGATTCCGTTGTTGGTCAGTCCCGCGGCGGTTCCGGCGACATGGGTGCCATGGCCATTGTCGTCATCTGCATCATTGTCGTCGTTGATGAAGTCATAGCCCCCGACTACTTTGCTTGCTAAATCCACGTGCTGCTTGTCGATGCCGGTGTCCAGAATCGCAATCGTTACGCTGGGCGACCCCTTCATGACATCCCAACCTTGGACGCATTTTATTTTTTGCGGACCGTACTGTTGGGCAAACATGGGATCATTGGGAATCCAGTGCGCGCGCGCAATGTAGTTCGGATCGGCGTAGCTCACGCCAATTTTGCTGCGGTAATAGGCAAGTCCCTGAGTGACGGACATTCCTGCCGGGAGCACGACCTTGCTAACTCCGATGCGGACGTTGTAGCTGCCCTCGGTGGCTCCAATCGCCTGATTGATTGCGACGGCCTGACCGGGAACAAATTTGACGAGGAGTTCCCCTTGTACGTAGCTCGCGGACTGTGCAAAGCTAGCCCCGGCGAAGCCAAAAAGTGCGAAAACGAGAGTTTGACGAAGCATCAGAAATATCTCCTAGAAGGGCAATCATTTCATTATATCATGCTAAAGTTGTGAACCGCCGAGAATTTGATACTTTGGGTCAAAATGACGCTTATGCGGTTGCTCCTGCTCTTGTCGATTATCGCCATTCTCCCGCTCGCCTCCGCTTCGGATTGGGCCATGGTGCCGGGCAAGATTGCAACTCGCTGGGCATCGAAAGTCAACCCCAAAAAGCCACTTCCCGAATACCCACGCCCCCAAATGGTGAGAAAGGATTGGATCAACTTGAACGGCCTTTGGAACCTGAAGGTGACAGGGCCCAAAAATGAAGTCCGGCATGAGTCGCAAATCTTGGTTCCGTTTCCGATCGAATCTGCGCTTTCCGGTGTGCGCCGTCGCTCCCTCCCAGATGACCGGTCAACCTATGTTCGCAGCTTTACAGTTCCAACTTCTTGGGCGGGCAATGCCATCAAACTGAACTTCGGCGCAGTCGATCACGCGTGCGAAGTGTTCGTCGACGGAACGAAAGTCGGAGAGCACGTGGGCGGCTACACCGCGTTTTCCTTTGACGTCTCCGCCTGGGTCGTGCCGGGAAAGAAGCATGAACTGAGAGTCGAGGTTCAAGACCAAACTGGTGACTTTCAGCCGGGCGGAAAGCAACATCCGAAACCGGAAGGCATCTGGTACGAGCCGACGACGGGAATCTGGCAGACCGTCTGGATGGAGCCTACTCCCAAAGACGGAATCACGTCAATCGCGACCGAACCGGATCTGAAGAACGAGCAAGTGTGGGTCATCGCGACGGGCGCCCACGGTGTCTCGGAGTGGACGATCAAGGCTGGCGGCAAGGTCATCACGAAGGGAAGTGGAAACTCGGGCCAGGATTTCGCGATCAAGATTCCGAATCCCCGCGTGTGGTCGCCCGAAGATCCGTTCCTCTACGACTTGGAAGTGAAACTCAACGGCGACAGCGTGAAGAGCTACTTCGGAATGCGCTCCGTCGAGATCAAGGCGGACGACAAAGGCATCCCGCGGATACACCTGAACGGCCAGCCGTATTTCATGAACGGCCTCCTCGATCAAGGCTATTGGCCGGACGGAAACCTCACCGCCCCGACCGATGCCGCCCTGAAATACGACCTCGAAGTTACGAAAAAGCTGGGCTTCAACATGGTCCGAAAGCACGTCAAAGTCGAGCCGATGCGCTGGTACTACCATTGCGACAAGCTGGGCCTGGTGGTTTGGCAAGACATGCCGTCGCCGATCATCACGAGCCCCCTTGCCGAGGACGACGTGAACCGGGCTCGGCACAAAAATCAGTTCAAAAAGGAACTGACCGCCATGATCAAGCAGCTCCAGAGCGCCACATGCATCGTCATGTGGGTGCCCTTTAACGAAGGCTGGGGCCAGCATGACACCGAACAAATGACCGAGTACACGCGATCGCTGGACAAATCCCGCCTCGTCAACAACGCTAGCGGATGGACCGATCACGCCGTCGGCGACGTGATGGATATCCACGTGTATCCAGGCCCCGGAATGCCGCCCCTCGAAAAGAAAAGAGCGGTCGTCCTCGGAGAATTTGGCGGTTTGGGACTTCCCGCGAAGGGCCATATGTGGGACAACGACTTCTGGGGTTACCGGAAACTGGAATCCAAAGAAGAGTTGGAAGATCGGATGATCGGCTTGTATCGCAACCTCTATGTCTTGCGCGAAAAGGGCCTAAGCGCGGCAGTGTATACCCAGACCACGGACGTCGAGATGGAATGCAACGGCATGATGAGCTACGACCGGGATGTAATGAAGGTCTCCATTGACAAAGTCGCTCCCGCAATCCGCGGCGAGTTGCCACCACCCACACCCCCAGTTTGGGTACTCGCGACGGCCGAAGTAAGCAGCAAGGGCTGGACCCATACCTATGAAAAACCTGCCGAGAACTGGTTCGCCGAGTCCTTCAACGCAACCGGATGGAAGATGACCGATGGCGGCTTCGGAACCCACGGCACCCCCAACGCGATCGTGGGCACGGTTTGGGATACTCCCCAGATTTGGCTGCGGCGAAGTTTTACGCTCGCGAAGGAAGACCTGAAAGGCCTGACGCTCCGCGTGCATCACGACGAAGACGCGGAGATCTACGTGAACGGAAAACTGGTGATAAAGTTGGTGGGATATTCGTCAGAGTACGAAGACCACACGCTTCCTGCCGCCGCTCTGAAAGCGTTTCGGGTTGGCGAGAATGTGCTCGCCGTGACGTGCAGGCAAACGCGAGGTGGGCAGTTCATCGATGTCGGACTGGTGAAGAAATGACTCGTAGCCTTGAGTTGCTAAGGAGAAACACTTTTAGAGGCTCTTAACCTTGTATCATTCTGAGGAGAGCGGGTGAGGAACCCTAACAGATGCTTATTCCCACGGAACCAATTGGTAGTATCCCGCGGCCAACCGACCTTGTTGAAGCTGTTGCAAAGTATGGAAACTTTTCGGATCCTCGATGCGAGCCCCTGTACGAACGGGCGATCCGCCAGACCATCGAAGAATTTGAAGAAACCGGTTCGCCGGTCATAACCGACGGAGAGCAACGAAAGTATCACAACTTCTGGACGTATGCAGTCCATGGAATGGAAAATACGTCTCCCGATGGCTTCTCGATTCCTTTCGCAGCCGGGCATCAGCGTCGGATGCACCGCTTAACCGGCGGTCCATTCCGGTACAAAGTTCAGGGCTCATCGTACCTGGAGGTCGCTTTACAATACGCTCATCGCCCGGTCAAACAGGCGGTCATTTCTCCGTCCGCGCTTAGCCTTATGTATCCCGAAAATCCCTTGCCGGACTATTCCCGCGAGGAGTTTATCGATGACTTACTGAACGAGCATGTACACGAAGTCAAGACCTGCTTAGCAATGGGTGCCCACTGTGTCCAAGTTGACTTCACGGAAGGGCGCCTCGCGGTTAAACTTGATCCGTCCGGAGCCCTCCTGCACAGTTTTATCGATATCAACAACCTGGCGTTCAATCGGTTTACGCCAGCAGAAAGATTGAAGCTGGGGGTGCATACGTGTCCAGGGGGCGACCTCGATTCCACGCACAGTGCGGATGTCGACTACGCGGAACTGTTGCCCAGCTTGTTCGAACTGAACGTTACCAATTTTTACATCGCGTTGGCCGTCGAGGCCGATCCCAACCGCGTACTCAAGATTATTCGCGAGTATCGGAAGCCTCATCACCGAGTGTTTGTCGGAGTTATCGCCACCATTGATCCGCGGATCGAAACTCCGGCGGAGGTTTGTGAACGAATCCTCCAGGCCTCGGAGTACATCCCGTTGGATTTCCTCGGAACGACCGACGATTGCGGATTCTCGCCCTTCAGCGACGATACGTCGACGAGTCGCGAAACTGCATTCGCAAAAATACGTGCGCGTGTCGAGGGAACGATTTTGGCCTCGAAGATGCTCGGAGGCAGTTGAGTGGATGCCCATCAAGAAGCCGAACTTCTTCGTTCGGCTGCGCTCCAAAATGCCCACTCCATTCTTCTCGCGCGGCAAAAAGCTGAACGAGAACTCGTAGCCGCAAAGGAGGCGCTCGAAGCCAAAGCTCAAGAGCTCGACGAATCGCTTGCCAGTATGCGCGCCACCCTGGAAGCGACCACGAACGGAATCCTTGTTACCGACGGCTCCGGAAGAATCACGGACGTCAATCGTAGGTTCGCCGAGACCTGGAATATCCGCATGGACGAGATGGGTTTTGATCACCATCACGATCTCCTCCACATGCTAAGTGAGCTGTTTGCAGATCCAGCGGCATTTATTGCCCAGACTCAGAAGATCTTCACCCAGGGAAATGAACCTACTTTCGAAGTCCTCGAACTGAAGGATGGACGGGTGCTCGAGCGGTTTTCTCGTCCCCAGCTTATAAAAGGCGTCAATGTAGGGAGAGTTTGGAGCATCCAAGATGTGACTGAGCATAAGCGCGCTGAGGAAGCGCTTCGCGAGAGTGAGCAACAGCTTAAAATAACCTTCAATCAGGCCGCAGTAGGCATCGCAATCGCGGATTTAAAAGGTCGCTTTCTCCACGTTAACGAACGCTTTAGCGAAATCCTTGGCTACAGCTCTTTAGAGCTACAAGGATTGACCTTTCGAGACTTGACCTACGTTGATGACTTGGATGTGACCGATTCCAAGGTTTCCGGTTTGCTTGATGGCATAATCAGGGACTACTCACTTGAGAAACGTTACGTGCGCAAAGATGGGCAGATTATCTGGATATTGGCAACGGTTACGGTCATAAGAGATAGTCACGGAGCGCCGCTAAGGTTTGTTGGCGTTATTGAAGACTTCACTTCGAGAAAAAAGGCGGAGGAGGAGCGAATGCAACTCCTTGAAAGTGAGCGAACTGCACGAATTGAAGCCGAGCATCTGGGTCGCTTAAAAGATGAGTTTTTAGCTACCCTTTCACACGAGTTGCGGACGCCGCTAAACGCAATCTTGGGCTGGGCGCACTTGATCAAGATGAACGCCACGGATTCGAAGAAAGTGCTGGAAGGCGCAGAAGTGATCGAGCGAAACGCCCGCACCCAATCTCAACTCGTAGCTGATCTACTCGACATGAGTCGAATCATCGCTGGAAAGATGCGGCTCGACGTACAGCGCGTTCAGCTACCCGCTTTGATCGAAGCCGCTCTTGACAGCATTCGTCCGCAGGCAGAGCTCAAGGGAGTTCGGATCGAAACGATCTTGGATCCAATCGAGGATGCCGTTAACGGCGATCCGGGTCGTCTGCAGCAGATTCTGTGGAATCTGCTTTCAAATGCGGCTAAGTTTACTCCAAAAGGAGGGAAAATTCAGGTCGTTTTGTGCCGCATTAACTCGCACGTGGAAATCATGATTTCGGACTCCGGAAGAGGAATAGATCCTGCATTTCTTCCATACATTTTTGAACGGTTTCGCCAGGAGGATGCTTCCGCCACGAGGCACCACGGGGGCTTGGGTATTGGCCTTGCCCTTGTAAAGCAGTTGACTGAATTGCATGGTGGTAAAGTCAGAGCCGTGAGTGGTGGCGAAGGCATGGGCGCAACCTTTGTTCTGGAACTGCCTCTGGCAGTTGCCCCCGCTACCTCTAGTTCGCAAGATGAGCGACTGCATCCGAGAACGAGTATCGAAGTGCCTGCGGGCGAACCTCCCGATCTCACGGGACTTCGGATCTTGGTTTTGGACGACGAAGCCGACGCACGTGAGTTTCTCAAACGACTTCTTAACGATTGTAACGCTGAAGTTGCCACCCGCGGGTCAGTTAGGGATGCGCTCGCTTACGCCGAAAGCCAGCCATTTGATCTTGTTATCAGCGACATCGGTATGCCGGTTAGAGATGGGTACGAATTTATCCGGGAACTTCGGACGCG
>JBKJJL010000352.1:0-14865 GCA_046597875.1 Fimbriimonadaceae bacterium
AGCAGACGCCTAGTAAGTTCCCTAGGCGTGGTTGCTGACAATGTGGAATACCTCCATCAGAGAAGGGGTATCTCATGAAAAGGGGTTTTACACTCGTCGAAATAATGATCGTTGTGCTGATAATTGGCATCCTGCTCGGGGTAGCGGTGCCTCAGTTCTTGCAAGCCAGGATTATCTCACGACACCGAACGTGCCTTTCGAACCTGAAAAAGATCGATGCGGCGAAAGAGGAACGCGCGATGGAGCAGCTGTTGAATACCGGTGCCGCTACCGCTATGGCTGATCTGGTTCCGTATTACATTCGCCGAACTCCGGTTTGCCCGGCGGGCGGAGCTTATACGCCTAACGTGGTAGGAACAAATCCAACTTGCACCGACGTCGCCGGAACATACCCGCACACGTTGCCTTAAACTGGATTGGATTTACTCCCAGCGAAGAGCAACGACGGGGTCTTTCCGGGCGGCTCTTATAGCTGGGATCACCCCGAATATCGCGCCGACGCCTACGCTGACGCCTAAAGCGAGGCCAATCGTGCCCAAGGTCACTAGCGGCTTGATCGGCGTGAACTGATCGAGGGCCCAACACGCCGCCGAGGAAATCGCAAGGCCGACCATACCGCCTGCGAACGTCAGCAAGAGCGCCTCCGCCAGGAACTGCCAAAAGATATCGCTCCTATGAGCGCCCACGGTTTTCCGTATTCCGATCTCTTTCGAGCGTTCGCCGACGGACATCAGCATCACCGTTAGGATGCCCACACCGCCCACGAACAGCGCGATCGAGGTCAATCCGGTGAGTAGCCAGGTCAGAATTCCCATGATTTTGTACACCAGGCCAAGCAACTCTTCTTGGGTGAGTACCGAGAACTGCTGTTTGTCCAGCATCTTGCTCATCGTGGCCTCCAGTCGTTTCTGGAGTTCTTTCGGCTCCGCATTTGGATCTGATTGGATCATGATGCGGTCAATCTGCATGTCTGACTTCAGGGTCTTCTGGCGACGAAACGGGAGATAAACGACGTTTTCGAACCCAAACATCGAGAATAATCCTTGGTTTTGAGACTTTCCCTTCTCTTCGGTCACGCCGATAACGCGATAGGTACGGCCATTGATTTGGACTTTCTTGTTAAGGCCGCTCCCCTTGCCGAACAGTTTCTCTTTCGCAACCGAACCGAGGAGCACCACGTCCGATTTGTCGTCCCTTTCATCGATTGTTCGGCCTTCGGCGAGGTTGGTTTTGTGCATCCGAAACCAGTTCGGGCTCGCGGCGATTGTGACGGGATAGGCGTCTTTACCGTTCGCCCGCACTCCGCCGCCGGCGAACGTCAGGGTTGCGGCCCGAATGACTCCGGGTTGCTTTTGGAGGGCTTCCGCGTGGGCTTCCTTCAGGAAGCTTTGACCGCCGAGATTCGGGTTGAACGAGCCGTCTTCGATGCGCCCTGGGAGAACGACGAGGACGTTGACCCCGATATCCTTCACCTCGCGGGTGATGTCAGCCTGCACACCTTTGGCGATGCTGACGAGCAGGAGGATGGCGGTGGCACCGACCGTGACGCCAAGGCTAGAGAGCACCGCGCGCCCTCGCTGTTCGCGAAGACTCTGGAAAGCGGCGACGAGGTTGTTGGTGCGCACGTGGAGAGTCTACTTACGACGGGCCACTTGTCGTCTCAGACCTTCGCGGGCCGTTTCAGGACTTTGCCATTGCGCGTCGTGATCGTTTCTTGGATCGCCGAGCGGTACAGCTGCCAGCCTTTGCCGACCTTGACCCACGTGTCATTCAGCCTGCTTGTGCTCAGGTAAACGGCGTTGCGATTCGCTTCAACCTTCGTAGCCTTGTAGGCCATGGTGAACGAGACTCGTGCCGTGTTACCGACCTCCTTGGCGCTGAGGACCTTCGGTTTCAGCCCGTATCGAGCGACGACGTCGAGGCGTGTCGGTAACCCTTTTTTCACGTCTGCCAAGCTCACTACAAGGCCGTCCGCCATTTCGGCGTAGTCTCGATGGAGGAGTTTGAGAAAGGGTTTCGGATCCCGCTTCTTCATCGAGCCGATGAGCTGATCGTATCGAACTTGCCACTCCTTAACCGGATCGGCTGGAGCCGCCAATGCAAGGGCGAACAAGGCGACGTAGGCGGGCATGACTCAGAGGGTACCAGCGTCGGGCTTGGCGGCCAAAACAGGGAGCGTATGGGGTCGAATGCCGATCTCCCAAGTTCGTTTTCGACCGATCTTGTCTCCATCGGCAACAACGGCTCTGGGTCCCGGAAAAGAAATCGAAGCGCTCTGGGCGTTGCATTCCCAAACTTGGGGCAGGTCGCCTTGCTTTCCTCGCAGATAGGCCAGACCGAGGCGCAACAGTTCGTTCTGAACCTCTGCGCCCACGACATACATTGACAGGAGCCCGTCGTCTATCGCGGCGGTTTCTGTGACTCGGAACATGCCTCCGTGATTGCGCGTACTCGCGGCGACAAGTTGGATCGCCTCTCCCTCAAAGTTGCTCACGGGAGTCTTTAGGTCAAGCCGAAAGGGGCGCACCGTCTTTATTGCTCGCCAGATGCCGGGCACGTAGACCAAAATCCCCCATCTACTCTTGGGCAGATCGGCGATGTGATTGGCGATTTGGACAGTCACGCCGACCGAAACCATGTTAATGAACGGCTTCCCATCGATCAGGCCGTGGTCGATGAGCCGCGGCTCCGCGGTGTCTAAGAGCCACGGGACGGCCTGTTCGACTTTGAGGGGCACGTCGAGTTCGCGAGCGAGAGCATTTCCTGTACCTAATGGCAGAATTCCGAGCGTGTGTTTCCCTTCCACAAGTCGCTGGCATGCCGTTCTTACCGACCCATCGCCGCCGCCGATCCAAATCAGCGATTCGGGCCTCATCGCCGAAATTATCGATTCGGCGTCGCCCTTTCGATTGCAAAGAATGACGCATGAGGGGTCGATCCCGGCTTCCGACAGCAGCTTCCGGACAAGCGGTGCCGCCCTTTTTCCAGACCGCGAGGCGGCCCCAATCAGAACGCGATCCGGGCGATTCATTCTCCATAACTACGTTCAAACGTTAGCGGGCAGACCCACTCCGCACCTTTGGCCATCTTCTGCGCGTATACTTTGAAGCAAGCTGCTGGATCGTCTAATGGCAGGACAACTGTTTTTGGTGCAGTTTATCAAGGTTCGAATCCTTGTCCAGCAGCCATTTCGGGACTTCTAACCGAAGAACTGCTAGCCCCCTATAATGAGGCTCGTTTCTTGCACTTTTCCTATCTTTTTCCCGAGGAAATTCAAGGGCAATGCCTTATCATGTAGGGCCATGGATAATCTCTCGGCTCATTTTGAAGTCCACGAATATTCGCCAGCCGGAACGCAGGCCTGGATTCGCTTGCGGGAGTTCAATGGGGATGAGTATAGAGTCCGATGCCTGTGTCGGAATGACGGGACAACGGACTTCGGAACGACCTCTCCCAGCGAGATGGAATACCTTGTGCGACGCTACGGGTGGGAACTGGTTTGCCACTTGGCCAGGCGAGCTACTCTAACTTGGTCGTAGTCGAGGTTGATCCTGGGGACGAGGAAATCCCCTTGGGCTACAATCAGGGCCCTCATGGATTTGCTGTTTCCGACCAACTACCAAGCCGATGGATTCGTCCTCCGGGCATATCAAGCCGGAGATGGGGCGGCGTTACGATTGGCGACGACGGAATCTTATGAGCATCTAAAACCTTTCATGCCGTGGGCGGTGGCAGATCAAACGCTTGAGCAGGCCGAGGCCGTCGCACGTCGCCTTGCGTCGGGCTTCCTAGCGGGCACTGACTACACCTTGGGAGTTTGGGATGGGGAGTTTCTAATCGGCGGCACGGGATTTCATTTGAGGTGTGGGCCGATTGAATGGAAATGCGCCGAGATTGGCATGTGGATCCACGGTGAACGCGCGGGCACGGGCCTTGGTACGCGGGTCCTAGGGGCGATGCTAGATTGGGGTTTTGGCGAATGGGGTTGGGAGCGTCTCGTGTGGAAATGCGACGTCGCAAACGCAGCGAGCTCCCGAGTTGCGGAGAAGAACGGGATGACCCGCGAGGCGATTTTAAGGTCGTCGGCGGTGGACGTCTCCGGGAACCGATGCGATATGAATTACTTTGCGAAACTCAAAGCTCAGCATCAAGCACACGGATGAGGCGCTCGATCTCTTCGGGGGTGTTGTAGTGCACCATGCTGACCCGCGTGACCCCCGTCTTGACGTCGATTCCCATCGCCTGACACAGTCGGTAGGCGTACATGTGGCCCCATCGAATGCCGATGTTCGCGGCGTCGGTGTGAGCGACGATCTCGGGAGGAGAGAGAGTGTCGTGCAGGAAACTTACGGTGCCGACGCGATCGCCCGTTGTCGGGCCGATGATTCTCACCCGCGGATGGTTTGCCAGGTAGGAGCACAGGCGCTCGGTGAGGGGATTTTCGAAGGATTCCATTGCCTTCCAGGCGGATTCGATTGTCTCCCTGGAGCGCAGGCGTCCCGCCTGCATCAGGCTTTCGGGCATCTTGCCCGAATCCGGCCCGTGCAACTCAAGATACTCTTGCAGCCCAAGAAGGCCTGCGCAACCCTCGTGGTTTGGGCCGCCGAGTTCGAACTTGTAGGCTTCCGCACCGGGAATGAAAAAGTGATTTGGCCCTTCCAACTCGGAAAAAGCCTGCCGCGTTCCGAAGAGCGCCGCCATATGGGGGCCGAAAACTTTGTACGTTGAATAGACGTACCAGTCCACCCCCCACGCTTCTACATCGATCGCCCGATGGGGCGCGTAGGCGACTCCATCGACCACCACCTTGGCGCCGTATTGATGGGCCAGCTTCGTGATCTCGCCAATGTCCACGACCTGGCCGAGCAAGTTCGAAACGTGCGGGAAGGCGACCAGTTTGGTGTTTTCGTTTAAGACGGATTTTAGGTTCTCGAGCGATGCCTCACCTGACGTGGGATCGACCTTCCATGACCTCGGGACGATGCCAAATCGCGCCAGTTTCGCCCAGGGGCCCGCGTTCGCTTCGTGGGCAGTTTGGCAGATGACGATCTCGTCATCGGGCTCCAAACTTCTGGAATAGCACTCCGCGAGCATGGTGATCAACTGGGTTGTGCTGGGCCCGAGGACGACTTTGCCAATCCGCTCGCCATTCATGAATCGATTTACGAACGCATGAGCATCGTCCACGACTTTCGTCGCCGCCTGCGAGGCCGGGTAGCTCGCGCCGAGTTGAACGTAGGTCTGGGTCATGTACCGCTGAATCGCATCGACCACGCAGGTGGGCACCTGGGATCCACCTGCGTTTTCAAGAAACGCGAAGTCGGTGTTCAGGGCGGGGAACTGGGCTCGGATATCGGAAAGAGAAAGCATGGGTTTGACAACGATTCTTGAAACTGTGAGCGAGTTTAACCACGATTGCTTCAAATGTGCACAGATGGTCAACCCTTGATGGTGATGAAATCTCACCGTTTTCTCGTAACGATCTGCGTATCATGCGTTATCGGTGAACCAATGATCGAAATTTACACGCCCGCCCATACTCGTCGCAACTTTCTGAAGGGGCTCGCGGTGGGTGCTGTCACCCTGGCTGGTAGCCGACTTTTTGGCGAGGAAATCGCGCGCTTTGTGGAGAATGGCGAGTATGCCGATGAGCTCGTTCGGACTCCGTCTATGACCGAAGGACCGTTCTATCCGGACAAACTACCGCTGGATATGGATAACGACCTGCTCCTCATCAGCCCGAAGACGACGCCGGCGATTGGCAAGATCACGCACCTGAGCGGGCGCATTTTGGACCTGAAAGGCGAGCCCATCAAGGGTGCGACGGTGGAAATTTGGCAGGTCGACAACAATGGCGCGTACCTGCATTCGGGTAGCGACAACGGTGGCAATCGGGACAAGAATTTTCAGGGGTACGGCAAGTTTGAGACGGATTCAACGGGAGCGTACAAGTTCAGGACGATCAAGCCGGTTGCCTACCCAGGGAGAACGCCGCACATTCATGTTAAGGTTTTGAAGGCACAGCGAGAGCTTTTGTGCACGCAGTTGATGATCAAAGGCGAACCGCAGAACGACCGCGATGGCGTGCTTTCGGGAATCCGCGATCTGAAACAGCGAGCAGCCTCGATGACGGCGTTCGAACCTATGAAGGACTCACGATTGGGAGAGTTGCACGCGAAGTGGGACATTGTGATCGGCTTCACGCCCGAAGATGATCACGGGCACTAGGTGGGACTCGCGCTTCGCTTTCGTGCTAACGTTTACGCATGGAATCGATTTCGCGAAGGACGCTGATGTCTCACGCGGGCGGGTTGGCCCTCGCTCTCACCATTCCGCCGTCTGTGCGAGGCGTGCTCTCGGGCAAGTTCGCCGAAATCGGGCAAGCAACTTTGATTCCCGCTGACAAAGGTTTTAGCCCGGCTTGGCTGGCGAGTTTGACCGCGCGGGGGCGCCCCGACGTCGCCGCGGGAGATGATCTGAAGTGGATCGGAATGCCCGTCGGCGGATTGTGCTGCGGACAGGTTTACCTCTCGGGCACGGGACAACTGTGGCACTGGGATATCTTCCATCAGAAAGGTGGCGGTGACAGCCAAGGTGGGCACTATGCGAAACCGATGCCGGTGGTTTCACCGATTCTTCAGGGGTTCCTGATGACAATCGATGGGAACCATTTCATTTTAGGTGATCGTTTCTTTCCCGGAAACACGCCGGGAAGGTTTGCTAAGGAAGTAGTTGATCCCATCTTCGGCCGCTTGGATGCGGAGTTTGAAAACCGCTACCCAATTGGAGTGGTCAGGTTCAAGCACCCTCTGGTAACCGTCGAACTGGAGGCGTTTTCTCCCTTCATTCCGCTGGAAACGGACGATTCCAGCATGCCGCTTACGGTCATGCAATTTACCGTGAAGAATGTGTCTAGCGAGACCATCAAAAACATCGTTCTCTCAGGAAACCTTTGGAACCCGGTTGGCGATTTCCTCGGACAGGAAGCGAGGATGGAGAAGCGGTCCCGCGTACACTCTGGCAACGGAGTGGCCCTCCTTGAGCACTACGCAACGCCGAAGGTGACGGAAGCAGATTCAAATCGCCCCGAAATCGTGTTCGAAGACTTCGAAGGGACCTCCTACGAACCGTGGAAGGTAGAAGGCGACGCCTTCGGAAAGGCGCCGTTCCCGTTTGCGCTCGTACCGGATCGAAAACAGCCGAGCAAGGGGCGCGGGAAACAGTTCGTCAATACCCACGAATCGCGCCAGGGTGAAGATTCGGCGAAGGCAGACACCTACGTGGGCAAACTCACGAGCCCGGAGTTTACGGTCTCTCGAAGGTGCATCAATTTCCTCATCGGTGGCGGCAATCATCCGGGCGAAACGTGCATCAACTTGATTATTGAAGGCAAGGTCGTTCGTTCCGAAACTGGCCGCGATGGCAACGCGATGCGCGCGGCGAGCATGGACACCGCCGAGTTTGAGGGAAAGAAGGCACACCTCGAAATCGTGGACTCTCACCGGGGCGGCTGGGGGCATATCACGCTCGACGCGATTACCTTCGCCGATCAGCCTTGGGTCTCGCCGGAAAAGGTGGAAGATATCGCCGATTTTGGCTCGATGTGCCTGGGATTGATCGGATCCGGGCTCGTCGATGGTAGTCGGGTTACTCGTTCGATAAGCCTGAAACCTGGCGAGAGCCACACTTTCACCTTTTTTTTGACGTGGTTCTTCCCGAATCTTACTGACGCGGAAAGCACGCTCGGCTCGTTGAAGGACTTCAAGACCCTGAAGCGTCATTACGCGAAGCGATACCGCTCGGCGAGAGATGTTGCGAACGATTTCGCGAAGAGGCATGAGTACTTGGTTGGGAAGACAAGAGAGTTTGCGGAGACATGGTACGACTCCACTCTCCCCCACTGGTTCCTCGCCCGCACCCTGATTCCCGTGGATTGCCTGGCGACCGCGACAAGCTACCGATTCAATAACGGCCGTTTTTACGGCTGGGAAGGCACTTACTGCTGCGCGGGAACCTGCCAACACGTCTGGAACTACGCTCAAGCGGGAGCCCGCCTCTTCCCAGAGCTTGAACGATCTGCCCGTGAGCACGCTGACTATGGAGTCGGATGGCAACCCGACGGGACCATGCATTACCGCAGCGAATACCACGGGATCATGGCGCACGACGGCCAGGCCGGAACAATCATTCGAACGTTCCGCGAGCACACGATGACCTCCGACACGAAGTGGCTGACGAAGATTTGGCCAAAAGTGAAGACGTCCGTCCGGCGGCTGATGAAGGAAGACACCGACGGGGACGGAATCCTCGACACGTGGCAGTACAACACGCTGGATGACGCCTGGGCGGGAAAGATTAGCTGGATCAGCTCGATGTATCTGGCGGCCGTGCGTTGTGGTTCCGAGATGGCGAAGGACATGAAGGACGATGCGTTTGCGAAGGAATGCGAAGCGATCATTGAGAAGGGTTCCAAGAGCATCGTCGAGCAGCTTTACGATGGCGAAATCTTCGTGATGAAGCGCAATCCGGAACACCCTGAAGCCCTGGGATACGGCCCGGGATGCCACGTCGATCAGGTTTTCGGCGACAGTTTGCTTTATCAAGTTGGCTTGGATCCCATTCTTCCAAGAGACAAGGTCAAAGGCGCCCTCGGGGCCCTCTTTAAGTACAACTTTGCGCCGGACGCGGGGGGCTACAAGAACTCGATGCAAACCGTTCTGCGGGGCGGTCGCTGGTATGCGATGCCGGGCGAGGGTGGGCTGGTGATGACGAGTTTCCCGAAAGGCGGCGCGGAGGCGAGCAAGGGAAAGGGCCACGCCGACTGGATCGTCGGCTACTTCAACGAGTGTATGAACGGCTTCGAGTACCAAGCCGCCGCCCACATGATCGCCGAAGGGCTCGTGACGGAGGGCTTGGCGGTGGTGCGGTCCCTTCATGATCGCTACAGCGCGCCAAAGCGGAACCCCTACAACGAGATCGAATGCTCGGATCACTACTCGCGGTCGATGGCCTCGTACGGCGCATTCCTAACGATGTGCGGATTCCGCTGGCACGGGCCGCGAAAGCACCTCGCTTTCGCGCCGAAGCTGCCGGGCCGGTTCCGGGCTCCGTTTACGACGAGCGAGGCGTGGGGAACAGTTGCGATTGATGGCAACTCGCTGCAGCTTAAGGTTCGCCACGGTGTTTTGTCGATTCGGACGGTTGATTTGCCGTTTGAGGGGGCGAGTACGGTGACGGTCGGTGGGAAAGCGGTCGAGGCAAAGTTCGAGGCTTCGCGAGTCAAGTTTTCGAGAGCGGTGACCGTGCGGGAGGGTCAGACAATCCGGATAGGTGGCCCCCTGTAGTGCGATCAGTTTGATTTTACGCAATCGACATCGCGGCGCGATCCGCCAGTTTGTGGGCTCGTTCCAGGATCGCTTTGAACTGCTCTTCCGTACACGCTCCGTGCGCGTACACGAGGGCGGATTGCCCGGTCAGCATGTGGCCATCGAAGGGCTCTCGCAGCATGGCCTCTTGCACATGATAATCAAGAACCGACCGCGCGAAATGCTCATTCGCCGAGGCTATGAGGTACTTGTTGTCGAAATCTGGATTGTCGAGCTGAAGGTCGGCCTTGCCAAAGAGTTCTTTCACTTTTTGCCATAGACCTTGGTACCGAACGTCGATGAGGGGCACCGGTTTCCCGACGCTCGCAGAGGCCACCCCGTAGATGACGGCGTGCGTACTTTTGCCCGTGCTGACCATGAACATCAGCTCGAACAGGCGGACTTGGCGGCCTTTATGCTCACCTTCCAGAACGTGATAGGTCTGGCTCGAAGCCATCTTCAGGAGGGGGAAATCGGGGTAGGTGCCCTTCATATCGATGCCGTGCGGCGGTCGCTTTTGCTTCCAAATCGTTGCCTCGGCCGGGAATGGATCCAGATGGGTCAAACCCGTCGCATCCGCCAATGCTTGCATTTGCTCAGAGCGTTTATGTGCGTGCTTGAGGGCACCTTGGCCGGCGAGATAGACGATGACTCCCAAGAGCGCGACGCAACCAATAACGACCAGGATAATCATGCGTCAACGATACTTGGTTTTTGAGAGCGACGCTTTGAAAGCTTACAGCCCCTTTTCCGAAGCGAACCAGGCGATCAGCGCCATGGCCATCGCGCCGAACTCTAGCTCGCGAGGATTCACCTTGTCCAACGTGTCATTATCCGAGTGGTGGTAGTCGAAGTACCGCTGGTTGTCGGGTTCCAGACCAATGAGCGTCGCCCCCAGCGCTGCGAGCGGGCCTACATCGGCACCGCCTCCGCTAGGTGAGAATCTCTCGATGCCGAAGGCCCCGAAATAGGGCAGCCACTTCTTCGCTTTGGAAACCTTTTTGTTGGTGATGCCGAACTCGCGGGGCATGAATCCACCAGAGTCGGATTCCATCCCCACGTACGCCTTTTCGCCGTTCGTTTTCGCCCACGCCGCGTAGGCGAGCGCGCCTCGGAGGCCGTTCTCTTCGTTCATAAATGCGATGATGCGAATCGTCCTTTTCGGCTGAATTCTCAGAGCGATAAAGAGACGAGCGACCTCCAAGGATTGGCAAACGCCTGCGCCATCGTCATGCGCGCCTTGGCCCTTGTCCCAGCCATCCAGGTGGCCGCCGATGACGATGACTTCGTTCGGCTTTTCGCTACCCACGATGTCACCGATGACATTCGCGGAATCCGCGTCCGGGAGGAGTTCGCAGGCGAGTTCGATTGTCACTTTTGCATCGGGATCGAATCGGAGGGTGCGGGCGAGGCGATCTGCGCTCTGGATTCCCAATGCAGCGGCGGGAATCCGAGGCTGGTCGCCGAAGTTCGAGTTCCCGGTGTGGGGAACGTCGTCTTTGCTGTGCGTCATCGAGCGAACAAGCGCCCCCACCGCGCCTAGTTTTGAGGCCAATTGGGGGCCACGGGTCCGTTGGTCGACCGCTCCCCCGTATGCGGACGTCGTGGCGGGTGAACTGGAGTCGAACGGGCGATCGAAGAACACGATTTTGCCCTTCACAAGCGCGCCTTTTTCTTCGAGTTCCTTCAGCGAGGTAACTCGTACAACCGTTGAGGAGAGGCCGCCTAAAGGGGTAGCGCCACTATTTCCCAATGCGCAGATCGTTAGTTTTTCGCCGTTGACTTCCGCTCGTTCCACCGGGCCGCGAACCCAATGCGGAACTTTGCACGCGATGCGCCGCACGTTGACCAGCCCAATCGCTTTCATCTGATTTTCGGTCCATTCGACCGCCTTTTCCGCTCCCGCTGAACCGCTGAGCCGATGCGGAGCCACCGCGACGAGGTCGGTTAGCATCCGAAACGCGCCAAGATCTGACAGTCCTTCGCGGAGCAACTGCTGGACGACTTGTTCTGGTTTTAGTTCCGCAGGCGCTGACGGCTGGTGATACAAAGCTGAAATGGCCACGACGAGAGCGAGCATTTCACCAGATTACCGGCTGGAGTAAGGTTTACGACTTAGAGCGGGCTTTTCGATCAGCCACCAGCTCAGCCAGGCGGTAATGAGCGTCGCCACCAGGGCGGTGGGCACCAATGCCGCTTTTGGCCAGGTGTCCTTCCACCCCAGGAAGAGCATCGCGTTGATGATCACCATGTGCCACACGTAGACGCCGTAGCTCAAATCGCCCAACTTTGAGATGTCTCGCAGGCCCTTGAACGCGTGATTACCGATCCAGACGACCGCGTAACTCAGGGGCAAAGCATAGAGCAGATGATACGCTTCCAGCTTCTGGAAGGCCGGATTGAACACTCCGTAACTCAGGACGCCATAGAGAACAACGCTTCCCAAGAACCAGAATATGCCCTGTGGAACGCGATCCCAAAACCGATACCAAACAATCCCAAGCGCAAACCACGGCAGCCACGGCAGAAGCGAGACGATGAAGAACTTGAACCACACCGGCGGGTTCGCGGTCGACGAGAACCAGTCGGGGTGGGACTTCCACAAGAAAACTTGGGCCGCGACGCCGGCGAGAATGACCACGCTCAGCAAGACCCACATGGCCCGTTCACGCCCTGATTTGTAAAGCCAGGCAAGGGCGGGAACAATTAAATAGAAGGAGACTTCGACAGGAATCGTCCAGAGGCTTCCGTTGAGGACGCCCACTCCAATATGGCGATGCTCAGGCGGAAAGTACAAAGGCAAGAGCGCAAAGGTGCTCGCGAACCAGGCCAGATAGGTCTTCGATCCAATCTGACTCATAGTTAGTGCTCCGAGCGCGATAAACAGAATCGTCGCGACAATGGCGTAAGCATAAATCGCGGGGCCGACTCTGAGGAATCGGTTGGCAAAGAAGCTGCGAATCGGGCGTTTCGACTCCAAACAGCGCACCGCAGAGTGAAAAACGAGCATGCCACTCAAGACGAAAAAGATACGCACGCCCTCGACGCCTTCGTGAAAAAGATCAGTTCCCGCGGGAATCCCGAGGAAGGGCGCATCGAAGTGGCGAATGCCGTGCGCGAAGACAACGGAAACCGCGGCGAGGAGGCGTATGAGATCGAAGCAGTTCCCCGGCTTGCGTTCGCTCATGGGGTGGATTATGGCGGGGAACCGCCTTGCGGGTAACATCAATGGGTTCGCGCTGGACGCGTTTCTCGTCATGCAGCATCAAGAGCTCGACCTAGCTGAGTATTCCGGCGCCCTTCGTCGAGCGGTTCCCAAAATGCTTCTCGCTGGCATCTTCTTTGCCGGGCTTGCGGTCGGCGCAACCTACGTCATCAAGCCCGCTTGGGAAGTGGAGACGAGCCTGCTGATGGCTTCGCAGGATCAGGCGAGCTCGAGCGCCTTGAACGCATTGATCGGTAGGAAAGATGCGAAGCCGCTTGCGATTTTGAAGGGCATTCTTCGCAGTCGCACTTCCATGGAGCGGGTTGCTAAACAGCTTAATGTAGATCGTGAAAAACTGGAAGACGCGGTAAAAGTTGCGACGGTTGACGACGAAAATCAGCTGACGATCACGGTTCGTTGGAAGCAGAAGGAGCAAGCCAAGCAGATCGCCCAGGCCTTTTTGGACACGCTGTCCTCGATGCGAAAGGAGATCGGGTTCACCGTCGCGAATCGTCAATCCAAGCTCATCGAGGAGGCGATCATCAAGAAGAGCAAGGAACTCGACGCTGCCGAAAAAGTGGCCACCGATTACCAAAAGTCGATGAAGGCTCCGGTTGATCCCACCGCGCCGGGTTCGGTTGCCGAGCTGGTGAAGCAAAAAAAGCAACTTGAATCAGACGTTGAATCGCTGGGCATTCAGATTGGCGAAGCCAAAAAGGCGGCCCAGCGCTTAGGGCTTTCGGTCGAGCTGCCGAGCGGATTACCAAACGCTCAGGAGTGGCAGGCCAAGCTCAGTAAGGCAGAGTACGACCTCAGGATTTCGCAGATCAAATTTGGGCCCGCCGCACCCGTAGTAGTCAACTTGAAAAAGGAACTCGAAATCACGAGGCAACAGCTTCAAAAGGAAATCCTGAAGTACATCAGCGCGGTTTCGCAAAATGTGGATGCGAACATTGCGATGTTGCAGGCTCAACGCATCGTCGCCGAGTGGAGACTCAAAGCGGTGAGTTCGATGGCGGCGGCGGCCCCGGACGAGGCGCGCGAACTGTCGAGGCGTCTAAGGGATGTGGCTTCACTCACCGCGGTGGTCGTTGGCCTTCGCCAACAGTACGAACTGAAGAAAATCGAAGAGATTGGCGACGTCAGCTGGAGCGTGCTCGAAGAGCCTTTTTACACTCAGGAAGATCCGATCAACAAGCAGTTTGTTCGCAATGGGTTCCTCGGATTCGTGGTTGGCGCGTTGTTGATGGGGGCCTTAGTTGGATTGGGCCAGCGCCGCCGCTCGTTTTCGGCGGGGGTCTGAGTGGTTGTTCTGTTGATGCTGCTTCAGCAGCCCGCTTTCCTTAATGATGTCCGCCCTGCTTGGGTAGTTCGGGGCACGGCGCCGGAATCGCGTTCCGTGGAAAGAGCGATGCAAGAGCATCACATTCCGAGCCTGAGCGTGACAATCTTTGAGCGCGGAAAGATTGTCGAATCTAGGGTTCTAAAGGGACAGCCAGGAGCCAGAGCATTCCAGTTCGCTTCCCTCAGCAAAGTCGTCGCCGCGGTAACCGCGCTTTGGCTCGTTGATCAAGGCAAGCTGAAACTCGACGAGCCTGTTGACAAAAAGCTCGGCGATTGGAAGCTTCCCGCCAGCGTTTTCACCGAGAAGAAACGCGTTACGCTTCGCCAGTTGCTCTCCCACACGTCGGGACTCGGGGTCAGCGGATTCCGAGGCTATGAACCCAGTGCAAAGCTTCCAAACCTCAACCAAATGCTCTCCGGTGTTCCACCCGCAAACTCATCGGAGATGATTTTTGAGTCAGAGCCGGGTAGCCAATGGAGCTACTCGGGCGGCGGCTATCTCGTTCTCCAAAAGCTCATTGAAACTACTACGAAAAAGCCTTATTCTGAAGTCGCGAAAACCGAAGTCTTCGACACGGCAAAATTGGCTCAATCCGGATATGCATTGCCCTCGAATCCAACACCGAGCAACGACGAACTCGGAAAGCCGATCTCCGCGAACATCTACCCCGAGTTCGCCGCCGCGGGACTCTGGTCGACCACCGACGATTACGCCCGATTCCTCATGGCGATCCCGTCCCTTCTCAAGGCTACAACCTTCAAGCAAATGATGACAACTGGTTCCGGAAACTGGGGACTCGGGGTCGGTTTGCGGGGCCCAACTTTTTGGCACAGCGGTCGCAATCGCGGATTCGACACGCTCTTTATCGCCAACCAGGATTGCCAGTCTGGGGTCGTTTTAGCGATCAATACGAATAACGACACCGGCTTCTTCGACGAAGTTTCCGACGC
>JBKJJL010000183.1:0-15407 GCA_046597875.1 Fimbriimonadaceae bacterium
CGTCGTTTTGGCGTATCTCCGCTCGGACGTTGAGTTTCATCGCGAACGGCCCCTCAGATGGTCGAAGCGCTTATATTTGCCCCCAGGCGGCTTGCCTGGATGCCGCCCTTAGCAAAGGACGATTGAGCCGGGCCTTGCGGCAGGCCCTAGACAACGACCACCTTGAGCGGCTTCGCCGCGACTTAGCATGCAAACTACAATAGAGAAAAACGGAATGACGGTTGCCATCGCAGATATTACCAAAGAGTTCGGACTTCGACCGGGACACCTATACGGGGTGCTCGATGACTTCGGGCTGCACCACGACTTTGGCCAGTTCGAAGCTGACGAAGATGTACTTGAATTGTTGAGGGAAAACCTGAAGGAGTTGAACGAATCGTCTCCGATTACACTTAAACCCAACAGCACTCCCCGGGACGTCGCGGCCGCGCTTGGCGTCCCCCAGCCCGAAGTGCAAAAGACTTTGATGGCGAAAATGAAGGTCATGGCGACCCTTACGACGACCCTCAAGCCGGAAATCGCTGAGCAACTTGCAGAGCAGTTCGGATGCGCGGTCAAGTGGGCGGAACCATCGAAACCCAAGCCCAAGCCTGCCGACGCACCTAAAACGGTCGCCGCCGCCAAGAAGCCCCAAGGTGCCCAGATCCGACCCCCGGTCGTCACGATCATGGGTCACGTTGATCACGGAAAGACGTCCCTGTTGGATTACATACGGAAGGCGAACGTTGCTGGCAAGGAGCATGGCGGCATTACCCAGCACATTGGTGCGTATCAGGTCAACCTTCCCGAGGGTTTGATTACCTTCTTAGACACTCCCGGACACGCAGCCTTCACGGCTATGCGGGCACGCGGAGCCAACGTTACTGACATCGCGATCTTGGTCGTGGCCGCAGACGATGGCATCATGCCGCAGACGATAGAGGCGATCAACCACATTAAATCGGCAGGCGTACCGATGATCGTCGCCGTGAATAAATGCGACAAACCAGGCGCAAACCCGGATCGCGTGCTCACCCAGCTGACCGAGCATGAGGTCATTCCAGAAGCATTTGGTGGTCAAATTCCAGTTGCGCGCGTATCTGCGCTAACCGGCGATGGTGTGCAGGACTTTCTTGAACTCATCTTGTTGCAAGCGGAGCTTATGGAACTGAAGGCTGACCCCAAGGGCAAGAATGAAGGAGTGGTCATTGAGGCCAAGCTGGACAAGGGCAGGGGCCCGGTTGCCACGATCCTTGTCAAGGAAGGCACGATGAAACGTGGAGACGCGATCGTCGTGGGAAGCACCTTTGGAAAGATCCGACAGATGACGGATTACAACGGTGAGATTATCAACGAGGCTGGCCCTTCGATGCCCATCGAAGTTCTCGGACTGAGCGATGTACCACAGGCTGGAGACGCAGTTGAAGCAATGGATGATGAGAGGGCGGCAAGAGGCATTGCCGAAGGTCGCCAACAGATAGACCGGGTTAAGAATCTGTCCAATCCTTCACGCGGTATCACATTGGCCGATCTCCGCAAGCACATGAACGAGGACGAGCTCAAGGACTTGAACCTCGTGGTTCGCGCGGATGTGCAGGGCTCGGTTGAGGCCGTAAAGGGACTCATCGAAAAAATTGAGAGCGATGAAGTGACGGTCAAGGTCATTCATGCCGGTGTGGGAACGATCACCGAGAGCGATATCTTGTTAGCCAGTGCATCCGGCGCGATCTGCGTCGGCTTTAATGTTAAGCCCGAAGGCGGTGCCAAGAAGGAAGCGGAACGGCGCAAGGTAGAAATCCGAACCTACACGATTATTTACGAGTTGATCGAAGATATCGAAGCCGCAGTAAAGGGCATGCTCGAACCGAAGTTCCAAGAGGAGTACCTCGGAACCGTCGAAGTTCGGATGGTGTTCAACCTCTCCAGATACGGCATGGTCGCAGGCTCGCATTGTACCGATGGAAAGATCATGCGGAACTCGCTAGTACGGGTGAAGCGCGACAAGGATATCGTGTTTGAGGGGAAGGTTGCTTCACTGAAACATGTTAAAGAAGACGTGCGAGAGATTACTCAGGGATTCGATTGCGGTGTTCAGTTTGATGGTTGGACGGGATTCAAGCAGGGTGATGTGATTGAAGCGTACGAGCTGGTGCAAGTGTAAACATTTATGATTTATGATCTATGATTTATGATTTGGCAGCCAAGGAACGAAACATGTGACGCCAGAGTTACTGAGGGAGCGAACGAAGAAGTTTGGTGTGGATGTTATCAGGTGGCTACGGACGATTTCGACTGATGATGCCACAAGAGTCGTTTCGCGACAGCTAATCAGAAGTGCGACCAGCGTGGGTGCGAACTACAGGGCAGCTTGTCGAGCCAAATCAAAGGCGGATATGATCAACAAGCTGAAAGTCGTGGAAGAAGAAGCGGACGAATCTGTGCATTGGATTGAAGTGCTTTTAGAGGCATGCGAGGTTCCAATATCGCCTGCATCAGAGCTCCGCCAGGAAGCAACTGAGCTTACTAAAATAGTGACTGCATCAATTATGACGCTCAAATTTGGCAAGTTGCCTCAATAGCAAGCATAAATCATAAATCATTAATCATAAATGTTAAATCGAACATGAGAGTCAACTCCGAAGGTATCCGTCGCGAGGAACTAGCGTATGCCTTAAGTCAGGCTACCTATGTTCGCGCGGCCCGCAAGATTGACTCGTGCCTGCTTTGCAAACGCAATAACGTGAACGAGGCTGGCCTGTGCGACTACTGTTGGGCGACGCTTGAAGGAGAAGAACTTGAAGCGGCCGCGAAATGGACAATAGGAGTTCGACCATGAACTTGGTTGTCGGCTTTCTTATCGGCATTATTATCGGCCTAATCGTGGTCTCTGCCTTCCGGCTTCGCAAGATGGGGCCCAAGAAAATCCCCTATTTCGCAGCGTGCGAGTACTGGGTGTTCCTGCCTGGAGACAAAATCCCTCCCCAGGATCAAGTGATGACTTTAATGGTTGCGCGAAATCCCTACGCTCAGGGAGGCCAATCTCCGATTGGTCCTAAGGAGGGCATCCTCTTCAGCGACATTAGATTGCACTGTTCGCTCGTCCTACGGGCTAAGAATCCGCACATCTTTCGACCCGATGTCTTTGCTGAAATGGACGTGAGCGCGGTGGTGCTAAAACAACTTTCGGCCGCGCAAAGTCTCGTCAAGTTGCGTTACATTAGCGAGGAACCCTTGCGAGATGATCGGCACCTGCAGTTCATGCCCCATCTCGCAGACGCCTATGGGAGAATGGGCGACGCGTATGTTATTTACGATGTAGTTGCCGAGCGGCTGTTCTTGCCAACCGACTTTCAAGCTGCCTTGAATGCGAACGTCGATGCGAGTCGGCCTGAGTTTCATCTGCGTACCACGTGGTTGCGCGGAGATCACGCACCTCGGGCAGAAACTCGGGGCATGATCAAGAAGGGACTGCCCGAGTTGGTGACCGCGGACGCTCAGGCGGACAATGAACGCCTCGTGTGCGAGGTCCTTCAAGAGGCGGCAACTTTGGCGTTTCGGCGCGGCGAGTTGCTTGCTACGGAGATTGTCGAGTACTTCGGCGACAAGTTCGAGGTGCGCGTGCTCCCTGAAAAGAACCGCAGAAGGATCGTCCATATCGTGAGATTTCAAGCCGTTTGAACCTGTGCATGATCAAATTGGGCGAAAAAGTTGACTTTTGGGCGAACGTTTGCTATAATGCAAGGGCGCATGAGCAGGGCACGAGGGTATACGCTCACGGAACTCCTGGTTGTGCTAGCGACGATCTTGTTGCTGGCGTCGGTTCTCATGCCTGTCTTTCGAGCCGCACGAGACTCGGCAAAGCGGACGGTTTGCATATCGAACTTTCGACAGATTGTAACTGCAACTCAAACGTACTTGAGTGATTACGACGACCGGCATGCCCCTTTAAATCATCGGCCTGGGCACAATGGGCCGCCTGGCGTAGATCGAACGTGGGTTCAGATCGTCTTGCCCTATGCGCGCTCCTACGCGATTTTCAAGTGCCCGTCCGACTATGGCGCGAAGCGTGGAACCGAAGGCGTTTTTGACGGTGACCTCGTTCCGAGCGATACTGACGAGAAGTTTTTTGCGGCGAGTCAGCGATCTAACGTTGGCTACAACCATCAGTATCTTGCCCCTATCGTTCGGTCCAATAATCAATGGGTTTCGATGACTCGGTTTGATTCTCAAATCGCCGAGCGAAGCAGGACCCTGATGTTCATCGATTCCGCTTGGGCAGTTGATATGAATGGTGGTCCCTACGGCGGAGGTCGCTGGATTGTCGCCCCTCCCTGTCGCTATGAGATGCGCGGGACCATCCGATTGGATACCTTTGCCGCCGAAGGCGGTGCCTGGAGCCCCGACAGCGGTTGGACATCGGCCAGGGGTGCCCTGCCATTCGGAGGCGCGTGGGCTTGGCACGCTTCTCGCGTCAACGTAATCCGATTGGATGGAAGCGCGCGGGCATTGCCCATGACCGCTCTCACTGCGGGATGCAACGCCTTACCAAACTGGGATGGCACGATTGTCGATTCCAGTCAATATGTCTGGGACCTGCGCTAAGAGCGCGGCACTTTGTAACTTTGCCCAACGGGCCGCACCACGATTGTCGCCGGATAACTGCTGCCCGAAAGGGGCACCGTCATGAACGTAAGCTGCTTCTTCTCGCCGGGTTGAAGGCGAATCTTCATGATCTGCAGCTCATCCTTAGGCTGGAGGAGGGGCGTTCGCTTGACCTCTCCGTTGACCACAAAGATCGCGCCCGAATAGCCAGCGCTGGCTTCGAAGACGACTTCCACGTCGACCGGATCCAAGCTTGGATTGTCCAAGCTAGCTTCCACCGTGTAGAAGACGCCAAAGTTGCCGTCAAGTCCTTTGCCGTTAGGCCGAGGGATCGGTTTTTGGCCAATCCGGACAAATCCATGCCTTCCGCCAACGGTGTAGTTCACTTCCTCGGTCTTGAACGGGTACGGGTAAACGTGTTTCGACATCGTCAACCGAACCCGATCCCTGCTCTCAAGAGGTTCAGCCGGCAGTCGCCGCCAAGGAGCGGTCGAAGTGGCAGCTTCGAACTTGGGATCCATCAGTTCCGATTGAAGTGAGTCAACCCGAAAGAGGAGCTTGGACGGACCGCCGGGAAGGAGTCTCGTGTAGGCGAGGCCGCTGATCGTCTCCTGAGGAGAAAGCTTGCGGAGTACGAGCACGACCGAAGAGCGAGGGGGAATGGTGACGACTTCTCCGGAGAAGCGGACCCAACTGCGCAAGAGCTGGTCTCCCGCCATGATGCCGGCGAGAACCGGATTACGATCTCGCTTATCTCCAGGTAGGATGAGTAAACGGGCGGGCTTGTCCGAGTCGTTAATCGCTTGAGCCCGGATGACAATGCTATTCGGCATCGTGTTGAGATGGTGATACAGCAATCGGATCGGTTCGCTTGAGTTAAGTTCTGCGGCAAACAGATTTTGATAGCGCGAAACATTTTCGGGATCGTTGCAGTACCAGAGTTCGGATTCCGCGCGGTAAGCGATCGCTTCGTTTCGGATCGTTACCGAAATCTGGCCCTCGACTGGGAATGCGTCCGCTCCACCGACTTTAACGGGAATCGTATACGTGCGACTTTCCTGCGGGCCAATTGCGGCTGGCTCGGGCATCTTAAAGGCTGCTTCGGTGCCGGGTGCGGACTGGAACTTCGTCCACAAAGCAGTCTCGATGGCGCCACGCACGGTGTCCACCATCGCGGGATCGCCAGTAACGGCAAGGGTATAGGACTGAGGAAGGGTAGCCGCGTGAGGAAGTACCCGAACTTTCAGCGTCTTCACATTTTCACCGGCCGTGAGGGTGAGGATCGCATCGCCGTAGCTTTTCGCGATGATCGTAAGTTTCGAGCCAGATCGCGATGCGGTCGCCACCTTGGCGTCATCGTTTTTTATCGTGACACGATTGAGTTGGCTTCCCCCGAGTTCAAAGATTCTATTTGCACCAAGCGGGAGTTTGACCGTGTCGGCTGGGAGGACGATTGGAGGTGCGTTGAGGGCTTTGCGAAGGTTACCAACCCAAAGTTTGGCGAGGTCGCTAACGCTCGTGGAATGGGCCTTGGCTTCGAGCCTCGCGACGGTGAGAATGACCCGGTCGCGGTCCATGATGCGCATGATCTTGGAGTCTCCGGATAGGGTGAGCTCAGAATCGAATGTGAGCCTGCGAAAGCTCTCCGCGACGAACTTGGCGCGTTTTTCATTGCTGCCCGCCCGGAGCGTGAGGACGAGAACCTCATTGACGAAAACGGAAGCGCCCGAAACCCTCACGGAGGTTGCTGTAGCACTTAGGGTAAGGCACACTCCACACAGGGCAGCTAATAGACGGAACGCCACCCTCATAAGCAGTTAGAGTGTACCTTGCCCTCTGCGTTGGGTTGTGCAAAAAACAGCGACCCCTCCTCTGCGGAAGAGGGGTCGCGTTTGAAACGATTAGGTTTAGGCTTAGGCTTCAGCGGCCTTACTGGCCATGAAATCCTTTTCATTCACGAACTTGAAGAGCTTAGCGCCCTCGAACTCCGCGGTGAACGCGTATCGGGTTTGCTCACCCGACTTTGTCTTGCGAACCATTTTCAACTTCTTGACCTTATCCTCTGGCACTTCAACGTGCGAGCGGGTCTTCAGATTATAGAACTTCATTCCCTTAATTCCTCCTCAAAAACGATTGCGAAAAAACCTCGCAACGTTTACCGTAACGAGTATAGCGCAACTTGGGTTCAATTGAACCCGAAATTTTGCTTTCTTCGTATGGCAAAGACGCTACATCCGCCTGATTCGCTTCAATCTATGCAGAAAAACCCCTTTTTGAGCGTGCGCGAGCCTAAGAAAAGGGCTCCACCCCAAAAAGCTGGGGGTGGAGCCCCATGCTGACTTTATCGGAACTCAACGGTCGTTGTTTGGTTCAACTGCATCTTCGATGAGTACTTGCCAAAGGACATGCGGGTCTTGTCGCCCCATTTGAAGCCCTTCATCGCGTCAATGACATCTTGAGGCGTTCGCACCTTTTTGTCACCGATCTGATGAATCACGTATCCGTCCTGAATGCCCAGTCGTTCCGCGACCGAGCCCGGGGAGACAGCCTTGACGATAACGCCCTCAACGGAAGCCGGAATGTCGAGCTGCTTGCGATTCTCCGCGGTTAGCGCTTCGATTTCGACGCCGAGCTTTGCTTGGCCATCTCTCACGGGAGGCACCGCTTTTTCATCGGGCTGGGTTCGGGGGAACATCCGATCCATGTCGGGGAATTCTAACGAATCTTCGAACGGGCTAGGCGTGCGCCCACCACCGTCGTCGCTCTTTCCATCGGGGTTTGCGAGTCCAGGATTCAGCTTCTTGGGCTCGGTGAGGGTGACTTTTAAGGTTTTGTGTTCGCCGTCTCGGATGACCTCAACGTCCACGGTTTGTCCGGGCGCATACTTTAGCATTGCGTTGCGGACGTCCATTTGCGTCTTGATCGTGATCGTGCCGACACGTATAATGACGTCGTCCTGCTTGATGCCAGCGACCGCGGCAGGACCTGCGTTTGAGACCTTCTGAACGAGCGCCCCGCCGTCCACCTTCTTGGCTTTCTTCTGGAACTCCTTCAGGTTAGCGGGAATGAGGCCGAGCGCGCCTCGCGTGATTTTGCCCTTCTCAATCAGGATTTCGGCGAGGAGTCGTGCTTGATTGCTTGGGATCGCAAATCCGATGCCGTTGCTGCCACCCGAGCTCGAAATGATGGCCGAGTTGATGCCAATGACTTGGCCCTCGATGTTGATCAGCGGACCGCCCGAGTTGCCCTGGTTGATTGGAGTATCGGTTTGGATCAAGTCCGGGTAGAACCGCGATCCCCGTTCGGCGCGAGGATCTGGGATTTGATTCATCCTGCCCAATGCGCTAATGTGGCCCACGGTTACGGTGTTCTCGAGGCCGAACGGCGAACCGACGGCCATTGCGAACTGACCAGGTCGAACCCGGTTACTGTCTCCAAACTGGCTTGTCGGGAGATCCTTGGCTTCAATCTTGATAACCGCGATATCGCTGTCTTCCGCGCGTCGGACGGTGCCGTTGAACTCACGGCCATCTGCCAGGAGTACAGTGACCTTGTCAAATCCATTGACAACGTGGTCGTTTGTTATGATCCAGCCATCGGACCGAAAGATGACGCCCGTACCGATTCCGCCAATCGCGCCCATGCGTTTGCCCATCAAATCGGAGCCGCCATTGCCTTCACTCCTAATGTGGACGACGGAGGGCTCGACGTACTGGGCGAGATTCGCAAACGACTCGTCCAAGGTACGAAGTGCGGTCATGTTCTCAGCAGAAATGCTGCTGATGGGGCGGGCGATAGGGGCGGGCTGTCCCGCAATTGCCACAGGGACGATTCGCTTGAGATTCGCCACGGCGAAGCCACCAACGACGACTCCTAGCGCCAGAACCGCAAGCATACTTTTATGGAAGGGTGTTCTCATAGTTTCAAACTCGTTGCTTCTTCAGACGAAGATGCGATGATTAGAGGTCGAAGAAAACGAACCAGCAGGCTCCTTCATCCCCATCGCGTCCGCGCTGTACACATACCAACGCATCGGACGCCACGGTAGTGCCCAACAGGGGCATAAGTCCTTTGAGAGCTTCTCGGACGAAGGTTTCGAGTAATCGGGCAAGCACGGCTTCGGGCAAATCCCCGACGAGCCGCATCTTCACGCCATTCGCCTCACGTACGGTAGCCTTATCCGAGCACGGGACTGGATTTGGATTGCGGGAGTTCCACTGATAGAGCGTTGCAGAGGCTAGGCCATCGGACAGGCGAAGGGCAACAAACTTGTCATTCTTGTCACCCACGATCTGCGGCTCATGGACGATGAATCCGAAGGGAAGGAGCTGGGGCATTGATGGCTTGAATCCAACTCTATCTATTGCTTCGGCTGCGTTTCGAAACTTTTCTGGTGCGGTCATCCAGATTTTGCGAACATCGGCAGCAGGTTGGAGGCGAAGCGATTCCTCGGAAACGGTGATGAATGAAATGGCCTTCGTATCCATCAGGAGGAAGGGCTTGTCGTTGATCAAGACCTCCATACGGAGCATGAGGGGATACTCGGTGTCTATCCAGTAGCGCCGGCTCGGCATTTCGGCCGCCTTCGGCATGGCGACGATCGCGAACGCTTTGCGGCCCGCAATGTTCGTAACCCCTTCAGACGTAAACCGATAGTTCTGATCGGCCGCTCGTTTCGCGCGTCCACTCAGGCTTCTGCGCGGCGACTCTTGACTGATGACTCGATTTTCGTCCGGTATATAGGTGGACCAGTTCCGGCCGTCATCAACGGTGGTCACTCCTTGAATGGGAAGCGGAGACAGAACCGACGTCTTGGAAACTCCAGCCCGCTGGCTGATCTTAACCTGCATGGTGCCCCGATCTTTCGATGAGGACTTACGAACGACGATGCCTTCAAAGCTCAGCCACCGAGCTTTCTCCATAGCGGTGAAGAGGACATCTTTGGCGCTTTCACCTTGCCCACCACTTGACGGGTCAGCGCAGGCGACCGTGAAAAGTGCCAATCCAGCGGCCAAAAGAGTTGACTTAGCGACGCCCATGGGAAGAAGTTAAAACCACCGTATTACCGGCGAGCGGATCGCTGCCGGCAAAATAAGCCTGATCACGTGCGAGTTCGAATGAACTTCGCGCAACTTGGTTTGTCGCTTCGGTCTCTTTCATCTTGGCGGACTGAAGCCAAACCGTCGCAACTGCAAATGCACCAACAAAAGCAAGACCGCCGGCAAACGCCAACCGACCCCGGTTTTGCTGCGATTTTCGTTCGCCCATCACGGCGAGCACTAATCGCTCCTCTAGTCCTTCATCACATGTGGCGTCAGGGATCGCGATAACATCCAGTTTGAGCTGGCGGACGATGTCCAACTCCTGAGCGCACACGGAGCAAGTATTCAAGTGCTCTCGAACAAGTCGCATTTCCTTTCCGCCGAGTTCGCCATCGACATAGGAGGACAAGAGGGGATCAATTGTCTTACAGTTCATCAGTCATCCCTCCGTAAACCGCCGGTGCTGTTCGAACAAGATGGCCGCGAAGCTGCTTTCGGCCGCGGTGAATACGAGATCGGACCGTACCCACGGACGTGCGCATCACTTCGGCGATCTCTTCGTAGGCCATGCCTTCTACATCGGCTAAGAGCACGGCGGTCCTGAATTCTGGGGTCATGATCGACAACGCTTGTTCTACGCATTCGCCCATTGCGCCGTCGACCATTGCGTGCTCGGCGGATCGCGTTGGATCAACGATGTCTAAGGTAGACGTCCCAAGTTCGGTCGGTTGTTCCAGGCTCGTGGTTTTGATTCGCTGGCGCCGCCGAACGCTGTCGATATGGGCGTTGCTCATGATGCGGTAGAGCCAATTCGTAAAGGGAAGAGTTTCGTCGTATCGGTGGAAGAATCGGAATGCGCGGACGTACGTTTCTTGGACGAGGTCTTCCGCCTCGGATGGGTTCCCCGCGAGCTTGACCGCGAAGCTGAAAGCTTGCCTATGCGTTTTCCGCATGAGGTTCTCAAACAAGACCTCTCTTCGTTCGGTGGTGCCGGTTCGTTCCCTAATCCAAGTGCCAATCATAATTGTTCTTACGTCACGTAGCGAGACGCCTGTGTAGTTTACGCTTTCTAGTGGTACGAAAAGCAAGGCCGAGAAGGTTCCCGGCGACCGGAAAGTCAGACGTTAGTTTGGTGGGATCCTTGAGCCTCCGCCTCCGATTGCTTGGGTTCGCGTGTTCATGTTCATCGCACGCTGGCGGGCGCGGTCGACTTGGTCCTTAAACCGGGCCGGCAGTTGATCGTACGCGACCGCGGTTGTGGTTCGAACGGAGGGATCCATCAAGTCCTGAGTCCCGCTTGTGCGTCGCCCAAACTGGAGCGAAAGGTCGATGCTGGTCAGGTCCGCAAGGTAGTACTTCGTGAAGTTCGATTGAACTTGCGTCCCCGGGGGAAGATTTGCGGGATTGATTCCCATGCGGAGTCCGAGGTCACCTGCCGAGAGAAATCGGCCCCGGCCTTGATCGTCAATAGCGAAGACCCCATCCGCGGTTTCCCGAAGGAGGGTGACGAGCGTATTGGGCGGCAGCCCGTTGGGGAAGGCCTCGGTGGGCTCCGCCTGCACGATCGACGATTCCTGCTCCCCGGGCGGAGCCTGTCCGGGAGCGTTGCCCATGGTCACCATCATCATTTGGCCGTTGCCAATCATCATCGGGCCGGTCGGTTTGAAGACGATCTCTTCGAGGAATCCCTTTTGCTGAGCCGACATTTGAACGGCCGGAATCCGCGATCGTTGCTGCGATGCCTGCCGTTGCGAGGGCGTTAGCGTTGCATACAGCTTGAGATAGATGTTGCGGTTCGCGCTGTACTCCGCATGGGCGGCGGGCGCGATTGCCTTCAGCCAAAGCGCGTCCAAGTTACGGCTCGTCCAGGTTGGCATCACGAGTGTGTAGCGGCAGAGCTCGTCAAGCGTCGCGTACCCGCGCTTCTCAAAGGGGGCTACAAGCTTGGCTAGTTCGGAGCGATTCACTCGGGATCGGTCGGCTCGAGCCTGATTGCTGGTGCTAACCAAAATGGAGTCCGATTCTTCTATTTTCAAGCCAATCACGGGTCCATATTTGTACAGGTCCGGGACCGTCATCTTGCCCGAAGCAAGGCGCTGAGCAAGTCCCGCAAGGGCGTAATCTGGAACGACTGCGATCAGGTCCTTTCCTCTTGCGTTGGCGAGTTGGATAAAGGTCTCTGCGACGAAGGTCCCTTGAGGATCCTGCTTGACCGGGTCTGCCAGAATCGCGCGGACCCGTGGGGACAGGATGGGGGAGGGTGTGAGATCGCCCAGTGAGCCCGATAGGCGACCGCCGCCGACGGAGACCGAAAAGGACATCTGGCCTCCAGCCGGTACCGGTTGGGGCGGCGTGAGGACTTGCAGAATCGCCTTCGATTCTTCATTTAGCTGGATATCGCCCTTGGCGTCCTGGGGGGCTACCCCGGGAACAGGAGCCGAAGGTGCAAGCCAGACCTGGGGCCGATCGAGAATCTCACCCCTTGGCCCAACGACGAGGGCAGAAACCTGAAGCCCCTCGTCAAAACGACTTACGATGACAATTAGTTTGGCGACGCGGTCGATGATCACCGCGTTTCGATTCAAGTTCGTGCTGATGGTTACGCCGTCTGCGGCAGGCGCAGCTGAAGACTTCGTCGCGTTCACCAAGCGATTGTGGGCGCGTAGATAATCGTCGAGGGTCGCGGGGACGTAGGGCAAGGCCTTCTGCATCCGCGTTGGGGAGGTCGCAAGGACGAGTCGCTGGTTTGGAAGGACGCTCGCGAACGTCTTAGCAGGGATCTTGCGCAGGGCCTCATGCAGAATCATGGTTGCGGGGGTTACCGCGCTGGAGTCAATCATCTCCACTCGGGCACCAGATTGTACGTTTGTATTCTTGAGAAGCTCTTCGCGCTTTTGCGCGTCTTCGCGTAGGCGTTTGTCTATTGCGGCATCGGTCCAGTCATTGGCAGTTAAGCTAGATTTCAACTCGCGAGTTACGGACTCCGCAACCCATGGCACTCGAGCTTCGGCTTCTCTGTCCTCGGCGATGCGGAGCCGGGATGGGCCCCTCTCAAGGGTGAAAATTTCGCCGCTCTTGGTCCACTCCGCGTCAAGGAGTCTAGCCAGTGTATCAAGAAAGGCCTTCGCAGACATCTTCTCGGTGTGGGCGATGATGGGCCGATCACCAAGCTGGCCCGCCTGAAAATGCGTCCCCGTCTGCTTTGATAAGTCTTCAAGAACGGTCCGGAGCGATACGCCCGTATAGTGGAGCTTGAGCAGCTTCGGGGTGTCTTGGGCGGTTGCGAAAGACGCACCGAGGCCAAGGGCAAAGGCAAAGGATCGCAGGTACATGATGATCTCCTGTTTATTCTGACGTGTGAAGGGTGTGGGAGGGTTTGGAGGCCGCAAACGCCAGCGAGTCGTGCTTGGCTTTGTCGGACGACGCTTCATTCGTAGTAGCGAAAGATGGTTCGTGCCCCGCGTCCCGACGATGGATAAGAAGTAACCCTTGCCGAGGTTGTCCGTTCCATCTGCATGAGGGGAAACATCGGCCTACCAGCGCTCTTTATTGCTGGGTTAGCACTGGGACAACTTGCGGTTCGTGACCCGATCAAGGTCAACCGTAGCTACACGTGCGAGTTCGCAAAGATCGACTTGATTGGGGTTTGTAAAGTGTCGGAGACGGACGTCTCGTGCTGGAACGCAGAAGGAAAGCCCGACCTGAAGATACGCGACATGGCGCTCACTGATTTCTCCAGAGCCCTAATGTCACTCAATCTGCAATATAAGCGAAAGACCAGGGTCGCCTTTTTTCGTGTCGTACCCACCCTCCGCCCCAACAGCACCTTGGGCTACGCGGGAGTATCTTGGATCAACTCGTCCTCAGACTTTGGCAGAAACGAGTATGGAGCATATTACGATAGCTCAAAGCCGCATGTCAAAGGGATGGTCATCTCAGGTTCTCCTGCGCAGAAAACTGGAAGCGTCTTTATCAAGATTGATCGCCATGAACCTGCGAGCGATCTCCTGCCCGTAAAAGTCGGCGCGAGGATTGAGTACTTAGGGGCCGAGATCAAGATTACGAGGATCCTGCGTTCAACGCTCGATCCACCTCCTGACGATGGTGAGCGGGGACCTCGCTGGTACATCGAGATTGAGGCAAAGGTCCGTCCATTCGAGTGGGCGGCGATGGATAAGGACGGCATTAGAGTGGGCGCAGTTGACGGTGAAGGCAAGCCTGTTTACCTTGATCCTAGTACTCCGCTTCGGGATCGACAGTACATGACCCAGAACAACAAGTCTCCGTACTCACTTGCGAGGGTCACGCCTTTGTGGCAAAACTCCCCCTTCTCGGGGCCCCAAAGCACATCGGCGGGATTGTTTACAAACATCGATCCCGACCGCATGACGAGCCTTGTCGCGCAGGGAAGCTCAGCTACGCAGGTCGAGATAACCGGCATCCCGCTTGACCCGAAATAGGCTGGCGTGCCACAATACAGCCTCGCTTTGAACGTTGAGACTCTTACCGCCCAAGCTCTCGTGCCCGATGTTCGGGACACGATGCGAGCCCTGATCCTAGACGAGCCTGGTTGTCTTTCCCTTCGACATGTACCCGTACCGGAGCCCGCGACCGGCGAAATCCTCATTCGCGTAAAGGCTGCGACGACCTGCGGGACCGACTTGAAGGCTTACCTGCGTGGTCACCCTCAGATTCCAATGCCAGGGGTCTTTGGCCACGAATACAGCGGAGTCGTGGCGGCGGTCGGCGAGGAAGCGCCCTTCGCGGTTGGGGACGCGGTGATGGGCGTGCACTCTGCGCCGTGCCAAACCTGTGCGTGGTGCGTACGCGGGCAAGAGAACCTGTGCGAAAGCATCATGGCGACCAAAGTCTTGGGTTCGTATGCCGAATATTTGCTGGTCCCTGAACGCATTGCCAGAATCAATGTCTTTCCGAAACCGGCTTCACTGCCCTTTGAGCAAGCCGCGCTCTTGGAGCCTTTGTCCTGCGTTGCCCAGGCGATCGAGCTGTTGAAAGTGGATGCGTCCGACCGCGTCCTCGTGATCGGTCCTGGTGCGATTGGCCTCATGTTCGTAGCGGCGATGAAGCACATGGGCGTTGACGAAGTCGTCCTCGCCGGAAGAAATCAAGCTCGTTTGGCAGTAGGCGAAAAACTTGGCGCAACCCCGACCAGCCTTGACTCTCTCTCTTCGACCTTCGATTTGGTCATCGAGTGCACCGGCAGTGTCGAGATCTGGGAGCAGAGTATCCGTTACGCCCGCCGAGGCGGGACGGTCGTCCTTTTCGGTGGTTGCCCCGCCGGGAGCACGGCATCGTTCGATACAAGGCGAGTTCATTACGACCAAATCACGCTCCTGAGCCCATTCCATTTCGGCACTTCCGCAGTGCGGACCGCCCGTCGCTGGCTCCTCGATCCCCGATTCGACCTTTCCCCCCTCCTTAGTGGTGAAAGGAGTTTAGAGGACGGCGTCCAGGTGTTCGAGGACCTCACGCAGGGCATCGGCCTGAAGTACGTGTTCAAACCGTGAAGGTTGCCCGCTACATGGGCGGCGGCCAGATCGCAATCGTCGGCGAGCCCGAGCCCACTTGCCCCGAAGGAGGTTTGCTGGTGCGCACGGAGGCCAGTGGGCTCTGCTCGGGCGAGCTCATGGACTGGTACATGGATCGCAAAATCCCCCACGTCCTCGGTCACGAAGTCGCGGGGATTGTTGTGGAATCGCAGGATTCGCGGTTCCCCGTCGGGTGTCGGGTAGCGCCTCACCATCACGCGCCGTGTATGAAATG
>JBKJJL010000243.1:0-6333 GCA_046597875.1 Fimbriimonadaceae bacterium
AGAATCCATCCAATCCATCCCCCATCCGCGAAGCATCATGAAACGCGTCGCCATCCTCGGCTCAACCGGCAGTATCGGCACTCAAACGCTCGACATTATCCGCCAGCATCCCGACCGTCTCCAGGTCGCAGGCCTCGCGGCGGCGAGGAATGGGTGGAATCTGATCGATCAGGGACAGCAGTTCGGAGTTAATCGCCTAATCCTCTACGATGATCAAGCCGCCAAGGAGTTTAACCTTCCCGGAGGCATGGCAGCTCTTGTCGATCTTGCTACCGACCCCGACGTGGACATCGTCGTCGTGTGCGTGGCGGGGGTCATTGGGCTTTTGCCTACTATCGCCGCCATCGAAGCCGGAAAGCACATCGCCCTCGCGAGCAAGGAAGTCCTCGTCGCCGCGGGCGAGATCGTAATGCCCCTCGTCCAAAAGCACAACGTGCTCATGACCCCGATCGACAGCGAGCACAGCGCGCTCTTTCAATGCCTCCAGGGCTATCAAAAAGAGCAAATCAAGGAACTCATTCTCACCGCCAGCGGGGGCCCGTTTCGGGGCTGGACAAGGGAGAAACTGCAAGAAATCACCGTTGAACAAGCCCTCAACCATCCGACGTGGCGCATGGGAGGCAAGATCACGATTGATTCCGCCACGCTAATGAACAAGGGTCTCGAAAGCATCGAAACGAAGTGGCTGTTTGGCGTGGAAATGAACCAAGTGGACGTGGTTGTCCACCCCCAAAGCGTCGTCCATTCCTTCGCCAAGTTCAACGACGGAAGCGTGCTTGGCCAACTCGGCTGGCCGGATATGCGGCTTCCCATCCAGTACGCGCTGCTTTATCCCGAAAGAAAAGCGAACACCCTGCCGAACTGGGATCCCACCGACACCCCGAACCTGACTTTTGAGAAGGTTGACCATGAAACGTTCCCGAGCATCCAACTCGCAAAAAGAAGCGCCGAGCAGGGCGGAACGATGCCGTGTGTCATGAATGCGGCCAACGAAGAAGCCGCCAACGCGTTTCTTCGCGGGGACATTTCGTTCCTCGGCATCCCCCAGATCGTCGAGCAAACCATGGCCCAGCACGAACGCGAGGATGCGACTTTAGACTCCCTTCTGCTCGCCGATTCCCAGGCCCGGGAAACTTCCCGGCGGCTCATGGAGTTACTATAGGAAGCGCATGGACTGGTTTTACGTTCTCTACTTCGTTATGTTGGCGGTCATGCTGTCGGCCCTCATCGCCGCCCATGAGTACGGCCATTTCCTCGTCGCCCGCCTTTTTGGCATGGAAGTCGAAGAGTTCTCGATTGGCTTTGGCCCCAAACCGTGGACGTACATGGTGCGGCACGGGACGAAATTCACCCTCCGTCCAATCCCCTTCGGCGGCTTTGTACGAGTGAAGGGAATGCTGCCCGAAGAAGATGGCAGTGAGGTGGATATCCCGAACGGTTTTTATTCCAAGACTCCGTTCTCCCGCTTCCTCATGCTCCTTGCAGGGCCAACTTTTTCGATTCTAGCCGGCCTGATGATCCTGATTCCGCTGCACTCCCTTTACGGTGTGCGAGTTCCCGGAACCACGGTGGGACAGGTTCTTAAGGACAACCCAGCGTACCAAGCGGGAGTTTTGCCGGGCGACAAACTTCTGTCTGTGGCGGGGGTGCCAGTCAAGTCCTTCTATGAGATCAACGTCCAAATGCGGGACCGTGCGGACCAACAAGTTCCCCTCGTTCTCAAACGAAAGGGCTCCCAAATCACGGTGACCGTTGTTCCAAAGCTTGAAAAAGATCCGTCGCCGGTCATGACGAGCGAGCATGGGGCCCCTGGCGAGAGTAGGCGTCAGGCTAAAATCGGAATTGGAGCTTCACCCGTCGACTCAATCCTGGTTAAAGTCCCTGTGCGTGAGGCTGTGCTCTCCGCTCTCAAGTGGCCGGTCGATATGACGATCGGCCTTGTGAAGGCTTTCACAAGTCCCAAGGTATTCCAGGAAAGCGTCGGCGGGCCGGGCACGATTGTCAGCGCATCCTACCAAGCCGCGCGCTCGGGATTTGACCAATTCATCCAAATCGCCGCGCTCTTGAGCATCAGCCTCGGAATCTTCAACTTGCTGCCCATCCCCCCTCTCGATGGCGGCCAAATGGTGGTCGCGGTGATTGAGATGTTTCGCAGGGGCAAGCGTTTAAGCATTCGCTGGCAAGGCGCGTTTCAAGGGGTGGGACTACTTCTTCTCGGATGCCTTATCCTCACCGTCATCGCGATCGATATTCGGCGCTTCTCTTCGCCAGAAAAGCCTGCGATTTCGGCACCGAAGTAGTTTATCAGCCGCCCAGATAGGCTTCTTTCACGCGAGGATCGACGAGGAGGTTTTTGCCGGTGTCGGTGAGCACGATGTTGCCAGTTTCCAAAACGTAGCCGCGATGGGCGATCTCTAAAGATCGATTCGCGTTTTGCTCCACGATCAGAACCGTCGTACCATCCGCGTTGATCTCGGTGACGATTCGGAAGATTTCGGTAACCAAGTTCGGAGCGAGGCCCAGGCTGGGCTCGTCCAAAAGCAGAAGGCGCGGTCGCGACATTAGGGCCCGCCCGATCGCGAGCATCTGCTGTTCGCCGCCGCTCATGGTGCCTGCGTTTTGTTTGATGCGCTCGCGCAAGCGGGGAAACCGCTTCATGACCTTCTCCAGATCAGAGCCGATTTCGGCATCCTTGCGGGTGATGGCCCCAAGCTGCAGGTTCTCCAGCACGCTCATGTTTGTAAAAATGCGCCGGCCCTCAGGTGAATGGCCGATTCCCATCTTCACAATCTCATGCGGCGGAGTCTCGTGGATTTCACCACCTTCTAACGAGATCGTGCCAGTCCTAGGTCTCAGCAGACCACTAATCGTGCGTAGCAGCGTGCTCTTACCCGCCCCGTTCGACCCAATGATCGCGACGATTTCGCCTTGCTGGACCTCAATGGATGCGCCGTTGAGAGCCTGAATCGCCCCGTAGAACACGCTCACATCATCAATCTTCAGCATGGGAACCGTGGTTGTACCGGATTTTGGAATTCGGCGGGCGCGAATGACTGGACATGCGGATCAATTTGTTCGCACCGGAGGCATACATAGTGCACACTGTGTCCATGAAGAATCTTACTTTGGCGTTGGATGACGACGTGTTTGCTCGCGTCAAGGAAGCGGCCCAAGCAAAAGGTGTGAGCATGAACGATCTTGTCGTTGAGATACTTCTAAAGGAACTTAAAGTGAAACCGAGCCTGACCGCCGAAGAGTTTCTCGACTTGGTGAAGACCGTACCTACGGAGGGATCTCCGTATGTGTGGGACCGCGACGAAGTGCAGCCTCTTGGATCCCCACGAAGCGAACCGTAGCCGCAGCCTAGCTCGCACCCGCGTTCCCACTTGGGTACTTGGTAACCTCGCCCCATGACCATGTCCAACATTCCCTTCGGAACGACCGACTGGGCAACGGTAGAACCAACACGGCACCCCGGCGAAACCGGCCACGCCACTTGGCGAACACGGCAGTTCGGCGATATCCGCGTGCGGATGGTAGAGTACTCGCCTGGCTACCTGGCCGATCATTGGTGCAAGAAGGGCCACATCCTTCTCGTTATCGCGGGACAACTGGAAACGGAGTTGGAAGACGGGCGGCGATTCCTCCTTCGAACGGGTGAGAGCTACCAGGTAGCGGACGATGCCGAATCCCACCGTTCGTCAACGTCGGTAGGTGCGAAGTTGTTTATTGTCGATTAGGTCTGGATGGGGGAAGCAGGGATGCAGGTATGCGGGCCTTCCATGCTGCCATCCAGCCCCGCATTCCCGCATCCCATGTACACGACCTCCCGATGGGTACAGTCAGGAATGTTTGAGATTTTTGCGGGATTTCTCTTCGGGCCGGATGCGATGCCGAATCCCTGGCGCGAACCGGGATTTAACAAGCTGGCATGGATTCAAGGGCCGCATTGCGACCGGCGCGATCCTGCTCTGACCATCGACACGATTGTCTTACATGCCACCGTCAGCCCGACTTTGGAAAGCACGACGAAGTGGTTCTTGAATCTAGAATCGAAAGTCAGCGCGCATTTCACAGTTGGTAAGGATGGCTCCATCATTCAGCATGTATCCACCTTCGATCGGGCCTGGCACGCGGGCGTCAGCAAGGACGTCGAGGGTCGGGAGAAAGTCAATGGCTTCTCGGTCGGCATTGAGATCGTGAACCTCAACGACGGAAAAGATCCGTTCACCGAAGCGCAGTATCAGGTGATCGACAACATGGTCGGCATGTTAACCAGGCGGTTTCCGAGTATCAAATACATCACCAGCCACGAGTATGTCGCTCTGCCCAAGGGCAGGAAAAGCGATCCGAAGGGATTCGACTGGACGCGGCTGAAGCGATGGGAGGGCAAGGTGAAATTCGTTCCATGATGCTCGCCATGTGTTTCGCTCTGACCACCTCGATTCCAACGGTTCGATCCGTTCCACCCGTCCAGCTAGCTCTTCCGATGCGCGAATTTCGGGGAGTGTGGGTGGCGACGGTGGACAACATTGATTGGCCTTCGAAACGAGGAATTCCAACCGAGAAGGCGATCGCCGAGCTGCGCGGCATTTTCGATCTTGCCAAGAAACTCAATCTTAACGCCGTCGTTCTCCAGGTTCGCCCCAGCGCCGATGCCCTCTATCCGTCAAAGATCGAGCCTTGGTCGGAATACCTTACAGGCCAGCAAGGAAAGGCTCCCCAGCCTTATTGGGACCCCCTTGAGTTCGCCGTTCAGGAAGCCCACAAGCGGGGGATCGAACTTCACTGCTGGTTCAATCCATACCGCGCGTGGCACCCCGCCGCCAAAGGTAAGCCCGCAAGCAACTATGTTGGCTTAACGAGTCGAAGCTCGGTTCGCAAGTACGGTCGATACGACTGGATGGATCCCGCCTTGAAAGCCACCCAAGATCGTACGATCTCGGTCTTCATGGATGTCGCCCGACGATACGACATTGACGGCGTTCACATCGACGATTACTTCTATCCCTATAAAGAGAAGGGCCCCGACGGCAAGGAACTGGACTTTCCCGATGGGGATGCGTTCGCAAGCTACAAAAGTGCTGGCGGCAAGTTGGGCAAAGATGACTGGAGGAGGGAAGGCGTGAACGTCTTCATTGAGCGCTTCTACACTCAACTCAAAAAGGAAAGGCCGTGGGTAAAGTTCGGAATCAGCCCATTCGGCATCTACCGGCCCGGCGTACCATCCGGCATCAAGGCTGGCGTGGATCAATACGCCGATCTTTATGCGGACTGCCTAAAGTGGTGGCGCGAGGGGTGGTGCGACTACATGACCCCTCAGCTCTATTGGCCCATCGCCCAGACCGCACAGAGCTATCCCGTCCTGTTGAAATGGTGGCTCAGCGAGAATGCTAAGGGGCGGCACCTTTGGGTTGGAAACTACACGTCGCGCACCGATCCGGGAAATGGTAACTGGAAGGCGCAAGAAGTCGTGGACCAGATTTTCAAAACGCGTGAGCTGGGTGCAGGTGGCAATGTCCACTTCAGCATGAAGGCGTTCACGAAGAATTGGAATGGCATCTCCTCTGCCGTGGAGGACGGGCCCTATGAAGGGCCCGCGCTGGCACCAGCCTCGCCTTGGCTCGATAATGCAGCTCCCTCTGCCCCGAAACTCCTGCGGAAGGTGAAGCATGAGGAGTACTGGGATGTTTATTGGCGCAACGACGGAGAACCCGTAAGATTTTACGTGGTGAGCATTAGGCAGGGGAGCAAATGGTGGACCGGGTCCATCTCTTCCGAGCCAGCCGTGCGGATCGCCCTCGATGCCGACCAGGTCGTCGATGAAATCGCGATTACCCCGATCGACCGCGTAGGCAATGCGGGGGCGCCGTTGAAAATGGTGCCTCCAGAAAGCTAAGGCTTCGTCGTCAAGGGTGTTTTGCCTTAAAGTTTCAATCCCGAAAAGGACGCGATTCCGCGTCCTTTTCGCACTTCTACATCACCCGGTAACAATACCGGTAGACACCCGTGCGCAGGTTAGATGAACACCTGTTTCAACCTACGAAAAAAAGTCAAAAAACACAACGAAAACGCTTGTGATTCCCACAAAAGCCCACTATAATGGATGCCAGGTGGAAGGTTTTTCCCAGGAAGGGATGGCACCACTCGGACAGGGCGGGGGCTCTGGCCGATTTCCGGCGGGGGAAGGACAGCATGGATGCGATTCTTCTCCCGCCACTCTTGAGGGTTAATGTTGTGTCGGGACTACCGCTAGGATTCGAGCCGCTGATTGGCACCGAAGAGGCGACCCTTGACGACAAAAATCGACTAATTTTCAGCAAAAAGAAACGT
>JBKJJL010000281.1:0-3315 GCA_046597875.1 Fimbriimonadaceae bacterium
TTCGAAGATCACGCTAGCGAACTGCAAGGTTGCGATTTCCTTGCCCAAGGAACACTTTATCCCGATGTCGTAGAATCCGGTTCGCCGACGGCGGCAAAGATCAAGACCCACCACAACGTCGGCGGGCTACCCGATTGGATGCAACTCAAACTGATTGAGCCGCTGCGGTGGTTGTTCAAGGACGAAGTTCGCGAAGTGGGTAGAAGGCTAGGCCTGCCCGATGACATGGTCGATCGCGAGCCTTTCCCGGGCCCTGGCCTGGGCGTCAGAATACTGGGTGAAGTGACGCCAGAACGCGTGAAAATTGTCCAGGACGCGGACTTTATCTTCCGCTCCGAGTTACGAGCGCGAGGTCTTCACAAGGGCATTTGGCAAAGCTACGCAGCCCTGCTTGATGTCCGCAGCGTTGGTGTGATGGGCGACGAGCGAACGTACGAACACCCCATCGTTTTACGCGCCGTGGAGAGCGAGGACGCGATGACCGCGACCGCCGTGAACATTCCGTTCGACGCTCTGCAAGTGATCGCATCGCGGATTGTAAATGAAGTAAAGGGCGTGAACCGGGTACTTTACGACCTGACGAGCAAGCCTCCGGCGACGATTGAATGGGAGTAGATATGGACCGCATCGAACTGTGCTGCCTTCCCACTCCGTGCCATCGGTTGCCGAGATTATCGGAGGATTTGGGTGTCGATCTGTGGATCAAGCGCGACGACCTGACCGGGTTCGCGATGGGTGGCAACAAGGGTCGAAAGCTCGAGTATCTCATGGCGGAAGCGGTGGCCCTCGGCGCGGATGCGGTGGTTTCTTGCGGGGCGGCGCAGTCAAACTTTGTGAGACAACTCGGAGCCGCGTGTTCAATCTTGGGCATGGAATGTCACGCTGCCGTGATGGGACTTCCTTACTCCGAGATCCATGGGAAGCCGGCCTTTGATGGCTCGTCGAAAGGCGGAAATGTCCTTTTGGACGAAATCCTTGGCGTCCAGATGCACCATTACCCAGACGACGCTTGGGAGGTCCTTTTCGCCCATGCGGAAGCGATCGCGGATGGATTGGAATCGTATGATAGAACGGTCTATCGGATTCCAATCGGCGGCTCGTCTCCCGTTGGGGCGTACGCCTTTGCCCAGGCTGCGCAAGAGGTTTCGGATGACTTCGATTTTGTGGTGACTCCTTGCAGCAGCGGGAGTACGCATACGGGCTTGGCTTACGGATTCCATGGGACGAAGACGCGGGTCATTGGCATCTCCTGCGATCCCGAGCCAGAGATACTGGATGATCTTGTGATTTTGCTCAAGGGACTCCAAGAACTGGTGAAGGGCGAGCTTACGGAGATTCCGCTGGAATTTCGACTCGAATGGGCGGGTGAGGCGTACGGCGTTCCAAGCCCAGAAGGAAACGCGGCGATTAAACTTTTGGCTCGGCGGGAAGGAATCTTCCTCGATCCGATCTATACCGCGAAGGCATTTGCAGGCCTGCTGGATCTGATCAAGAACAGGGAAGTCGGCGGCAAAGTGCTTTTCTGGCACACAGGCGGCATGCCCGCGCTGTTCGGCGAGAGCTAGCGAAATTGCTAGATTTTGGCCAGTTAGCAAATGCGCCCTAAAGTTCTGGGCTAAACTTGCCAGTGAGAGCTTGGGGCTCGTGAGGAACTATGAGGCGCTACTACGCATTTTCACTTATTTTGGCATTGCCGCTAACGGCTTCTGCCCAGCTATTTTCGGACAATTTTGATGTGGACAGCTCAGCAAACTGGGCGGTGAACAAGAGCGGAAATCCGACGGGAAATCTCGCGACTTTCGCGTTTGACTACAGCACCTATGGCATCGCTTCCGCACCGGGATCGGGTGGAACGACCCGCGGGCTCCGCCTGCAGGCAAACGTCACCGGCGCACTGTTCAGTGGATTGAGCGCGTCCCCCCTCGGCCAGAGTTTCACCGGAGACTACGAGCTTCGGGCAAACGTTTGGATGAACTACCTCGGCCCGGGCCCGACTGGCGGCAGCGGAACAACTCAGGTTGCCGGTATGGGAATCGGAACTGCGGGCACCACGGCCCAGTGGGCTGGCGGAACTCAGGACAGCGTCCACTTCGGAACCACCTTGGACGGCCAATCTGCGGTTGACTGGCGCGCCTATTCTTCGGCATCGCCCACGGGCTATGTGGACGGGAGCCCCGTCTTCTTCGCCACCGGCACGGGGAATCGGAACAACACCCACGCCTACTATTCCGGATTCGGCGGCGTCAGCTTAGCGGCCGCCCAAGGTGGATTCTTCCCGGCGACTCAAACCGGCAACACGGCCGTCGGCTCTGCCGGATTCGCTTGGCGCGATATGCGCATCACGAAACTGGGGGGCTTCATCACATGGAGCGTGGACGGGCTGAATATCGCAAGGATCCAAGCCAGTACGGTAACCCTCGGCGGTTCGAACATCTTGTTGAACCACTACGACACCAACAGCACGTCGTCGACCGATCCGAACCGGCTGAACTTCAGCATCTACGACAACGTTCGGGTGAACGCAGTACCCGAGCCCGCGACGATGGCCGTGCTCGGACTGGGCGCTGCGGCTCTGCTCCGGCGTCGCCGCAACAAGAAGGCCTAGCCGTCTTGTTCCGCTAAGTGGCCCGTTCTCTTGAGAGAACGGGCCACTTTTGCGTTTCAGGTAGTCCATTTCTAATAGTGCTTCTCGTATGCCGGTACCCTAGCAGGGTGAAGGTCATCCCACCCCATCCGAGTGACTCTGAAGGCTTGCACGGCAAGCGTGTCGCGATCCTGGGTTATGGAAATCAAGGCCGCGCTCAGGCGATGAATCTGCGGGACAGCGGGATCGACCTTATCGTCGGGCAGCGTTCCGGGACCTCTTATGACCAAGCGGTAGCCGATGGCATGACCGTCCTTCCGGTTCGCGAAGCGGCGGGGGCCGACGTCCTCATGTTCACCCTGCCTGATGAGGCGGCAGGAGACATCTATCGGGCCGAAATCGAGCCTCATTTGGCGGCGGGCAAAACCTTACTCTTCACCCATGGCTTTAACATCCATTTCGGTTTCATCGTGCCTCCCTCTGATGTCAATATCGCCCTCGTTGCCCCCAAAGGACAAGCCAAAGCCGTGCGGGAGTCGTACCTGGCGGGCTCGGGGGTTCCGAGCCTAATCGCCATCCATCAGGACGCCGATGGACGAGCCCGTCCGATCGCGATGGCCTACGCAACCGCCGCGGGATATTCCCGGAAGCTCCTGCTGGAAACCACCTTCAAGGAAGAAACGGAGACCGATCTCTTCGGCGAGCAGGCGGTTCTTTGCGGGGGCATGATC
>JBKJJL010000349.1:0-11875 GCA_046597875.1 Fimbriimonadaceae bacterium
AGCCCGAAGATGCCGACGATTTCGCCCGCGTGCACCGTCAGATCGATCGGGCTCCGGAGGCCCGGCCCCGTAATGCCCTGTGCTTCCAAGATCGGCTGCGCCTCGCCTTCATAGCGAGTGGGCGAGTATCCCCAGATATCTTCAATCGCCCGACCGACCATGCGCTGAACGATCACGCTTGCGTCAATTCCGGCCAAGGAGTGAAAGGTCTCGACGTGTTTTCCGTCCCTCAGCACCGTACACGCATCACAGACTCGGAAAATCTCGTCCATGCGGTGGCTAACGTAGAAAATGACCTTGCCCTGCCGCTTGAGTTCGGTGATGATCTCAAACAACTTTTCGACTTCCCGCGTTGAAAGTGAACTCGTCGGCTCGTCAAACGCGATCACTTGGGCATTGCGCGAGAGCGCTTTTCCGATCTCGACCATCTGCCTTTGCGCCAGGGAAAGGGTTCCGACCTTAGCGTCGGGATCGATGTCTACTCCAACCTGCGCAAGCATCCCTCTGGCCGCCTCGCGAAGCTCTGCGCGCTTCACAAACCCGCCCCCACACGGGAGATGCCCGAGGTAGATGTTCTCGGCGACCGACATTTCCGGAACGAGATGCAGTTCCTGATAAATGACCGCGATCCCCGCGTGGATCGCTTCAATGGGAGCCTGGAACGACAGCGGCTGGGCGTCCAGCGTCATCGTCCCCGCGTCGGATTGGTAGACGCCGCTGAGAATCTTCAAAAGCGTCGATTTCCCGGCTCCGTTCTCGCCGCACAGGGCATGAACGCTCCCCCCGTGGGCATCAAAGGAGACGTCCTCCAGCGCTTTAACACCGGGAAAAGATTTCGTGATGCCAGAAAAAGAGAGAGTCATGCGAGCTTGCTACTTCTTCGGGACTTCCAGACCTTGCTCCTTAAACACGCTCTCATAGTTGTCTCGCGTGATCAGGGTGCCGACCGTCCAGGTTTCCTTCGGAGGCTCGACGCCGTCCTTGACCCACTTATACATCATCTCGGCGGTGCCGAAGCCATGTTTTCGCTTATCCAAGAGCATCGATGCGAAGAATCCAGTTGGTTGGGCTTTCATGAGGTCATCCAGGCCGCTTTCGCCGTTGATTCCGATTCCAATGATGTCTGTAGCCGCGATCTGGCGGTCTTCCATTGCTCGGACGATGCCGAGGACACCGTCGTCATTCGTGCTAAACGCAAGCCACTTCTTGACGCCGCTGTTCTTGGCCAAAATAATCGCGGCTTTATCCTTCGCGCTCGGAATGTCGGTCGTATTGCCCCAATCCACTCGGTGAATCTGCGCCTCCGGGAATCCGGCCGCGACGAGAACCTCGCTCGCCCCTTGCGTTCGCTGCTTCGTGGTTTCGAGCTGATCGTAGGTGACCACGCACGCGCCAACCTCTTCGTTTTTCCAGCCGCGTTTCTTCATTTCGTCGACCAGCGCCTGACCGACGGCCTTGCCGATGTCGTACGCCGAGATACCTAAATGGGGGACCTCGGTCAAAGGCTTGTCGTCCGGCCCGGTGAGCCGGTCATCCACGGACATCAACTTGAGGTTCCTTTCTTTCGCCTTTGCCACGATGGCGGAACCCAACTTCTGGTCAGGCGTGCAGATAATGACCCCTTGCGCGCCCTTAACACCTAGGTTATCTAGTTCTGCCTGAACCCGCTCCGCGTCTTTCACTTCAGCCTTAAGGAGTTCAAACCCGTACTTCTGGGCCGCTTCGTCCGCCAACTTCCACTCGGTCTGGAACCAGTTCTCAGTGGCAGATTTGACCAAGAATCCGATCTTGATCTTGTCTGGGCTACCTCCTCCGGTGGTGGAGGTGCTGGCCTCAGGAGTGGAGGAACTGCAACCAACGAGGGCAAACCCCGCGGCGAGACAAACGGACCAGGCGATCTTGCGCATGACGCTTACGATACTGGTTTTGAGGCTACGCGTGCTCGGGTTCAATTGGAATGACGTGATCAGCGCTTCGAACGTCGAACCCCAGGAATTCGTTTGAAGGATCATAGGTCATGCACCATCGATCAAGAATATCGCGTCCCAAAATGGACGGCACCTCCATTCCGCAGGAGTCGGGTGTTAGGATGTCGAGCTGAAATTCATAAACGTAAAGATGAGAATCTGAGGCAAAAACGGCAACTGCCGGCTCTGCAAATACTTGGACAATGCCCCCGATACCTCCACAAGTCGACCCGTGCTTCAGTTGAGCGTAGTCTACGTTCAAGCGCTGAGCGTCGCTAGGCGAAAGGCACGTCGAATCGGCGCCGGTATCTACGACAAAGGAAATGTTTCCCTCAATGGCGAGCCCAGGAATCATGAGGAATGCTTCGAGATAGGGCCGTCTCGAAGATCCTCCGCCCCCCCCCGCAAACTTCCCTAGTTCCATTGCAGGATGAGCTTGCGAGTGCTACGTTCAATGTAGCGGACAAGAATTTGGGAGCGGGGAAGCTCCTTTTTGTCGGTGGCGGCTAGGAGCGCATCAAGCGTTGCCGCGTCGGCTACAACTTTGCCACCAGAAATGGCGATCCACCGCTTCGAATAGCGTTTCAGAAAATCAGGCTGGGTCTCTGAAAGAGCTCGCGCAGAGCAACTATAAGCGGCCAAGCTCTCGGCCACTCCCATCGGATCGCCGACAAGGGCACGAATGGCTCGTTTCGTCCGCAGGTTCACTTTCATAACTCTACTTCTGTTTAACGTCTTGACCGCGATCATCGTACCAGGGCATCCTACCATGAAAAGTGCCGGTGAATGCCTTCGCTCAACTCGAGGCACGCATCCTGGGTACTCTTTTCCTATGCTTCCTACCCTGTGCCTCGCCGTTCTCGCTCCAACGAAGTTCGTTGTTGTGGATCGCCTCATGATCGCTCAGCTTCAAGGCAAGCGCTGGAAGGAGGTTGCCGAGTCGGCGGCATCTACCAAGAAAGTCGTTCTCATGGGCCTGGGATTCGGTGGGAAAGCGACGCCCCTCACGATCAACGGATTCGGGAAGGACCAAGATATCGGTGGAGTGTTTGTCCGCACCGACAGTTACGAAAATGGAGTCTGGACATACGGTCTCAAACCTTCTTGGCCACGCAAAGCGAGGGCACTCAGCACAACTTCGACGATCTACCTTAATGCCTTAGGCAATTTTCTGAACTCAAAGGGCATCTCGGGAACTCCACACTTGAACGCAGTATGGTCGATCGACCTGGATCGCGATGGAACGCAGGAGGTCTTCCTCGAAGGCGCCAGCGAAGGCTTTGACGCTGGGAAAACCGCTAATCCCGCCGCAAGCGACTATTCGGTCGTCTTGCTCCGCTCGGTCGGCAGGGCGGGGGTGAAGACCACTGCGCTTTATTCCGGCCCGCATAAAGAAACGGGATTAGATTTCGCCAGAATCCGCTCGATTGTTGACTTGGACGGAGACGGGCGGATGGAAATCATCATGAGCCATGACTATTACGAAGGTCAAGCAGCCGCCCTGTTCACCTACCGGGCGGGCAAACTGATCAAGGTCGTCGACTTTGGCGCTGGCGTTTAGACCTTCGCCATCGGCAAAACGGTTAACCTGGGCGCGGGAGAGATGAGCTCCGGATCGCGGATGATTTCGTTGTAGAGGGAATCGCGCTCGACCGCCACGCGACCGACTTCCTCGATCATGCGGATCATGTTGTCCCGCGTTAGCGCCTGGCTCTTGTTGCCCCAATCGCCATCTTTATAGGTGATTTCGTATTCGTTGACCGTCCCATCAACATCGTCTGCCCCATACCAGATGGCGGCCTGGGTAACCGGGATCGTGTTCATGATCCAGAAACTCTTGATGTGCTCAAAGTTATCGAGCATCAGCCGGGAAACCGCGATGTTGCGCAGGTCGGAATCCGCGGTAGCGTGTTCGATGTGCTCAAGCTCGGTGCCTTCCGGATGGAACGACAGCGGGGTGAACGTGAGGAAATGGCCTGTTTCGTCTTGCAGATCGCGAAGCTGAACCAGGTGATCCACGCGCTCCTCGTCGGTTTCAATGTGGCCGTAGAGCATCGTCGCGTATTGCTTGAGACCCAGTTTCGCCGCCGCTCTGGCGACCATTTTCCACTCTTCGCCGCGCAACTTGCGGCCGAAAAGTTCTTCGTGGACGCGATCGCTCAGGACTTCGATTCCGCCCCCTGGCAGAGAATCAAGCCCGGCTTCGATCAAGTCGGCGAGAGCTTGTTCGATGGTGACCTTGCCTTGCCGAGCGATTTCGACGATCTCAACCGCAGTGAAAGCCTTCACATGAACGCCAGGTCGAGATTCCTTGACCAGCCGAACCAAATCGAGGTAGTACTGGTAAGGCAGGCGCGGATTGATGCCGCCGACCATGTGGATCTCGGTGAGGGGCTGATCTTTGTGCCAATCAAGTCGCCGCTTGACCTCTTCTAGGCTCATTTCGTAGGGGGCAGGGCCGCCTTTCTTGGCATAAAATGAGCAGAACTTACAGAACTTGTTGCAGATGTTCGTGTAGTTAATGTGCTGGTTGGCGACGTAAAACGTGCGCGCGCCATGAAGCCTCTCTCGAACGATGTTGGCCAGGTATCCGACACCGGTCAGGTTGGGAGATTGATAGAGACGAAGGCCGTCATCGGAGCTCAGGCGGGTTCCCGCTTCAACCTTGGCGTAGATATCCATGAGGTCAGCGCCGACGATTCGTTCGGGGGAGATGGCCATAGTGCGTAAGATCAAGTGTACCCGCGAGTTTTCAGGAGAAAGTGAAAGTTTGTCCCGGACTCACAGCATTCTGCAGTTCGCCCGGCACCGAAGGTCACTTGGAAACGGGACTAAACGTCGCCCCTCTAAAACTGCCCTTGCTGCCGGTCAGACTCTTCATTCCAGTTTTGTCGCGATTGATCGTGAAGATGCCTTGCTTCCCTTCCATTTCGCCGGTAATGACGATGGTCTGGCCATTCGGGTGCCAAGAAGCGTCGTAGACTCTGCGGGGCACCAGGGTCGTGCTCTGCTGGCCACCGCCGATCCGCAAAGGCATCAGGACGAGGTTGTTTGCTTGCATCATTCCATAGCCTTCGTACGGGCCGACAACGCACATGACCTCGCTTCCGTCAGGCGAGATCGTTGGCATTCCAAAGGTAAATTTATCATCCTGCGTGAGGGCGATCAGGTTTTGTGGCGTGTCACCAGGCTGGTACATTCCACCTGATCCCGGGACGTAAATCCCCAAGACGTGGCTAAACGGATACATGATCTTTCCGTTCTTCTTGAGCTCCGGTGGCACCATCTGGGGGGAGGGAAATTGAAACTTTTGACACGTGTAAACAATTACACCATCTATGGGACTGATGTCGAACTCAATTTTATCGCCCGCAACAACAATCGTTGGAGGCAAGGTGAAGTCGGTTTGGCTCTGGCAAATCATGATTTCGCCTTCCTCGCGACGCATGACGGTGATGATAAAAGCCTTATCCTTTGACCAACGCGCCGTCTTAAAGCTGGTTCCAAACGTGGTGTAGAACTGGTCAAACTGGTTGGCGGGCTCTTCTTGACCCCCTTCCTTGCCCGGAGCCTTGCCGGGATCACCCCTTTCACCATCGGTTCCCACTGCAAACTTCTTGGGGGGTAGCACTTGCTTGGTCGTGTTGTTTGTCGGATCGAGTTCAATGACCGTTCCGCCTGATACGACCAATGCCGTTTTGCTCCCCTCCGTCGATCCCGGAACTTCCATCGAAATGGCCGTCTTTGTACGCTTATCAACGGTTTTACGCTCGACGGCACCCTTCGCTGGATTCCAACGGAAGACGTGGGATTCTCCGTTTTCGCGATCGCTCGCAAAATAAAGTCGCTGACCATCCTGGCTCCAAATCGGAGGCTGGTCTGCGGCACCATCGACGAATCCCGGCGCCTCGATGATTGTGCCCTTGGGATCGATCAGGACGGCAACCTCGCCATCCTCCTTCTGCATCGTCGCCGAAACATAACCGGCTGACTCAAAATTGCCGAGATCAATCGTGCGCGTACGGCTGATCACGTTCATGTAGAGGTACACCGCGCCGAGAATGATCATGATTCCGACGCCGTAGCGAATGGCTCGTTTGCGCAAAATAGCAGGTTGCTTCATATGTGTTCTCTCAATTGTGCCTGAATCTTGAGAACCAGCCCAACCTTTATAATAGTTCCCACGTTCAAGGAATAGAGACGACGCCTTGCGCGATTTGCTCCGCACACTCGGAAAAGCGCCGGTACCGAAGCCGGAATCGGAGGAACGTTTGATCCACGCCGCTCAGCGGGGGGATCAGGCGGCCTTTGATATTCTCGTGCGTGAGCATAGCGATGCCATGCGCCGTTTCGTCGCCCGCCGAGTGCCCTGTGCGCAAGTTGATGACATCGTGCAGGAAACCTGGTTGGCGGCTTGGTCGAGCCTTGATCGGTACACGATTAGAGCCAAGTTTCGAACCTGGCTGTACGCGATATCGGTCAATAAATGCCGGGATTGGCATCGAAGGGGCACGGATACAGAGATATCGGAGGAAACGGGGGCAGAGGAACCCGCCTACGCGATGCTGGAGATGCGTTCAGTGGTCGGGCAGGCCTTGGATCAGCTTTCGCCCACTTACCGAGAACTGATGGACCTGTATTACTTTGAACAGTTGACACTCGCCGAAATCGCTGAAGTGACGAAAAGGAACCTGAATACCGTGAAATACCAGTTCTACCGCGCCCATCAGGAAACCGCCCAGTTATTGGAGGGGTTTCATGGCTAATCAATGTAAGCGCGAACCCGAAGCGTTTCTTTTTGCGATTGGGGAACTCGGTTTTTTGGCGTCCGTTCGTGCGCTGGGGCACCTTGCGTGGTGTTCGGTTTGTCGGCGCGAAGCTCGTCGATTGCGCGGAACCTCTAAGCAGGTCGCAGGCACGTTTGGAGTGTCGGCGTCGATCTTTCCGCTCAAATCTTGGGCAATCAAGGGGGCTTGGGCAGCGGTCCTCGTTATCGGTTCAGCAGGACTCTACGTAGCCGGAGAACGTGCGGTAAGCGCCGCGATGGCAACGCTGGATCGTCCTCGCCTGCAGCAAGCGACCTTCGAAAATGACAGACGTCCGGACAAGGATGAACCTGCCGCCAAAGAAGAGGAAAAAACCAGCCAAGAGGGAAGCTGAATCCTAAAACAGGCCCTGCAGCTTCCCGGTGCTGTCCCCAAGTTGATCCATTCGGCACCCGACTCGCTCCAGCATGGACAGGAACAAGTTGTTCATCGGAGTGTTGTGGGGATACACGATGTGCCGCCCGGACTGCAGTTTTCCGGACGCGCGTCCGGCTAAGAGTATCGGCAAATCGTCGTGATTGTGCCGATCTCCGTCGCTAATTCCCGCGCCGTACACAACCATCGAGTTGTCGAGGAGTGTCCCATCCAACTCCCGAATCGACTCCATTTTCCGGAGAATGTACGCCACTTGCTCGGCATGGAAACGGTCAATGCGCTGTTTCTTGTCCAGTTTGTCTGGGTTTTTGCCGTGGTGAGACATGTCGTGATGACCCTCGTTCACGCCGATTGTGGGATACGAGCGATTGCTGCCGTCATTCGCGATCATGAACGTGCAAACTCGCGTGAGGTCTGCCTGGAAAGCGAGGATCATCATGTCTCCCATGAGTCGAATATGCTCGCCAAAGTCGCTTGGAACCCCCGTGGGCCGCGTGGCCCCAGCGAGCGCCTGCTCCACCTGTTTGCTTTCCAAACTTTGGAGACGACGCTCAATTTCGCGCACGCCCGTCAGGTACTCATCAACCTTCTTCTGATCTCTCGTCCCGAGCTGACTCTTGAGTTTAGAGGCGTCTTCGGCGACGAGATCGAGAATGCTCATGCGGTATTTATCCCGACGCGCTCGGCTTTCAGAATCTTCGGCGGTGCCTGAACCGAATAGCCTTTCGAACACAAGCCGAGGATTTACTTCCTTCGCATTTGGCGTTGATTCCGCACGCCAGGAAATCGAGGAGGAATAGGCGCATGAATAACCCGAATCGCAATCGCCCGCTTGGGCCCCGCGCTCGCACCCGAGCTCCAGCGAGGCGAACCGCGTTGCCATGCCGATCTGCTGCGCAGCGACTTGATCGGCCGAGATTCCGGCCTGAATGTCAGACCCCGCGGTCTTTTTCACGTGCACGCCCGTGAGCCAGGTCGCGGTCGAGCGAGCGTGATCGCCCGGGCCATCGCCAAGCGCAAATGCGTTATGTTGGGCGAGGCCAGACAGAACGTTGACCTTGCCCTTGATCGCATCGAATGGCTGCAAAATTGAAGGGAGTGAGCCCAATGCGCCCTCCGTGCCCGGAGTCCAGTTCGCGATATCCACCCCATTCGGCGCGAAAATAAACGCCATTCGAGTCGGCTTCACCTTGAGGGACTGGGCGAAGGCGCTAAAGGGGAACATCGCCTCCAAAACCGGCAACGAAACCGCAGCGCCGAGGCCGCGTAAAACAGTTCTCCGAGGAATAACTAAGCCCATAAAATACCTACCCTTTTCGCTTTCGGAACGGTTCGCTCACCGCAATCGCTTTGATCATGGCGGAAAAACGATACTCCTTGTCTCGACACGCTTTCGCGATATCTTCAATCGCGCAATCGTCTCTAAGAGTTACGCCGCGACCCAAGGCAAAGATCAGCAACTTCTCCGCCAAAGACCGAGCAAACTGATCTTTCTTCGACATCAGAATGGCTTTCAGTTCTGCCGGGCCATTGAACTTCGTTCCATCGGGAAGAAGACCCGACGCGTCTACGTCGACATCCCCTTCATCCCGAAATCGCCACGAGCCGACCGCATTGTAGTTCTCCAGGCTAAACCCCATCGGGTCCATTTTGGAATGACAACTCGCGCAATCTGGGTTCGAACGGTGCGCTTCCATTTGTTGGCGAAGGGTCATTTTTAGCTTGTCATTGGGCTTACTCGCGAGTTGATCTGCTCCGGGAGGCGGAGGAGGCGGAGGCGTGCCGAGGATTTGCTCGAGAATCCATTTTCCCCGTTTCGTCGGGCTCGTTCGCGTGGGGTTGGAGTTCAGCATCAAAATCGAGCCCATGCCCAAGAGCCCGCCTCGGCGTTCCGTGTTCAGTTCCACCCGTCGCATCTGCGATCCCTCGACGCCCGGAATCCCATAGTACGCGGCCAGGGCGTTGTTCAAGAAAGAATGCTTGCTGTCCAGAAACTCCAGAATGCTGCGATCATTCGCTACCACGTCGGCGAAGAACATGTGCGTTTCGCGAACCATGAGGTTTCGAATCGACTGGAGGAACTCGGGGAAGCGCCTGGGATCGGGCCGGAGCCCTCCGAGCTTGCCCATCTGAAGCCACTGATCTCCAAAAGTGGCGGTGAGCGAAGCGGATTTGGGATCCTTCAGCATCCGATCAACTTGCGCCTCAATGGCCTTCGGTTCGTTCAGTTTTCCTCCCGCGGCAAGCTTTAGCAACTCCTCATCGGGCATGGACGACCAGAGGAAATAGGACAATCGGGAAGCGATCTCGTGGCCTTCGAGAAGTCGGGAATCCTTCGACGACTTGGGATCAAGCTCGACTCGGAACAAGAACTGCGGAGACACCAACGCCGCGGTGACCGCCACCTGCATGCACTTCAAGTACGATTCCTTGTTGGCCAAAGGCACTTTGAAAACGCGAAGGAGCCCATCGACCTCATCGGGTCGAACGGGCCTTCGGAAAGCTCGGGAAGCGAAGGCCGAAAGTTGCTGGCGCGCGGCGATCAACTCTTGCCCGGCAGGCGGCACGGAAGGCACGATTCGGGCGGTTGTGTCGGTCAAAGCCCCCGACCCGCCAATCGGTCCAACGACTTCAAGGAAGCTCACAATCAGATTCCGATCACGCTTGGTCGAATCCGGATTGCTCGGCTCGTAGAAATCATTTGTAAACGTGATCCCGATCGCCCGTTTTCCCGCCGTCACGTCGAGCGGAATCTCATACTCGCCCGGCTTGCCGGAAACTGCACGCACATCGACGGTTTGAACCTCTCGCCCGTCAAGCGTGAGCCGCATCTTCGGAGGTTCCGTTCCAGCGTGTGTGCCGTAAGCGCCGATTTTGATTCGATACGCTCCTCCCACCGAAAAGACGTGATCGATGGTCGAGGTCGCCGAGGCAAAGAAGTTCCGATCTCCCTCGCCCGTGACGCTCGTTCCCTCAACTTGGCTTAGCCTTTCCCCTTCGTATCGCACGCTTTTGCTGCCGCTGGTAATAATCGCCATGCTGGCGATCTTCTCAGCGGCGTCCAGATACTTTTCCAGCAGCAGGGGCGAGATCGTGAGCACATCGCCGATATTGTCGAAGCCATATCCGACGTCATCATTGGGAAAATCCGCCGCCGCCTTGAAATCGACACCCATCAAGTCGCGGATTGTGTTCGTGTATTCGGTGCGATTCAGCCGCCGAATGGTGACCTTGCCGGGATCTTGGAGCTTACAGTTCCCGCTGACAATGGTCTGAATCGACGCGATGAGTTGTTCGCGTTGTTCCAGGCTGGGCTGAGGGGCGGCGGGCGGAGGCATCTCGTTCGCGCGTAGCGCTCGAACGACTCGCTCCCAATCCGATTCCGATTTCTGGAGGTCAGAATCGGACTTGGCTTTGGAAAGGTCAATCCCAGCCGGTGCGTTTTTTCCGGTATGGCACCCGATACAGAACTTGGTGACGACCGGCTTGACGTCTTTGGCATACTCCACCGTCCGCGTGGCCTGAACTGACACCGAGCCATTTACCGATTCGTACCCAGCAATGCCAAGCGCACTTAGTGCGGCTACGAGGCCGAAAACCCGAGCTGAGTGCGCCATCCCTCTATTGTACGAGACTCTGACAATGGATAATCAAACAGGTCAAATATGTCCTATCAGTCCTATAGGTCCGAACCCTCAGGGCCACGCATCCCACGCATCCCAACCCCTCCAATTCTTCCCATCCATCCCCCATCCCAATTCAAAAGAGCCTGTGCGCTTACGCGCCTCAGGCTCTTTGTTTGAACGTTACCGCACGGGCAACGCAGGTTAGAAGGCTCACCCTCCCCCCGAAGGGGCTCCGTCGAAGGATAAAGTCGCCATCTTCTTGCCAGCCGTTTGAGCGGCCATCTTGTTGAGGGCGGTCAGCGTGCTCGGAGAACCCGAATTCCACACTTTGCTCACCTTTCCGTCTTTGCTGACGGCGGTGGCCCAGGGGGAATGTTGCGCTCCGTACGCTTTGATGATCTTCATGTCCTTATCTGCGAGGATGGTGAACTTGGCGCCATATTCCTTTGCCCAAGCTTTTGCATCCGCCGCGCTGCCGTTGATGATTCCGACCATGTTGGCCTTCGTCCCATAAGTGGCAGAGATCTTATTGAAGTGAGGGGCGGCTCGGTGGTTAACCGGGCACCCGATTTGAATAAAGTAGAGATAAACTCCACCCGTCTTTGTTAAGCTCGCGAGGCTGTGAGTTTGTCCGTCCGTTCCCATCGCCGAGAAATTCGGGGCTTTCGCACCGACTTCGAGCTCGACTTGGGCAAAGGCATAAGCCCCGAACAAGGATGCACCCACCGCAACGAGAGCGGCTGTCCGTATGAGTTTCATACAATTAAGATTATACGGGCGGTTCCTCGCAAAACATTCGCAAGTGGGAGTTTTTGGGGCTTTGTTTTGCGTTATTCATGTAATGAACGCGCTGGAGAGGAACCCAAACGTGATGTGGGGCACCCCGGTTTTCGCCGGAACGAGGGTTCCTGCGGTCACGCTTTTCGATTATCTGGCGACGGGAGCGACGGTGGAAGAGTTCCTAATCGACTTCCCCTCCGTCCCCAGAGAGTTCGCGGAACAAGTGCTTCACGACGCTGAAGGGCCCCCCTAGGCCGCAGGTTCTTTCCTCGTTACGTCGCATTCGTGCCGACGATCCCCC
>JBKJJL010000003.1:0-12916 GCA_046597875.1 Fimbriimonadaceae bacterium
CAGCAAGACCCTGAAGCAGCTAAAAGGCATGAGTCCCGACGGCAAAGTACGCCGCCTCATCGCGCGCCAAACGAATCCGGAAAGCGCCCTGCTTAGCCAGTACATCGACGAGCGACAAGGCGAACTCCTAGCCGAGTCCCTCATGGGAGAAGACCCCACCCCCCTCGAACGCCTCCTCGCGGAGCAAGTTTCCCTAAACTGGATGGCCCTCAGGGCCGCCGAGTTCACCCTCGAAGTCAGCAGAGAAATCAGCTTCAAAGACGGCTATTGGAGACAATCCCGAGTAGATGCAGCCCACAATCGCCTCATGGCCAGCATCCGAACCCTAGCCCAAATCCGCAAACTCCAACTCCCCAACCTCCTCCAAGTCAACATCGCCGAAAAGCAGGTCAATATGGCCGTCTAACTGGTTCGCAATGCCCAAGAATGCAGCCCGAGCCCCTTGGTGCCTCAAGCGTCCCTGACTTCTAGATATGGTCGTTTTTGAACTTACAAGACCATGACGGTTGTAAGTTGTAAAGGTCTATCCCTGCATAGCCCTTTAGGTTCGCGTCACTTCGCTGTCGGAGTGCATTGTCGGTGACTGAAGACTGGGATGGACGCGGACGAAGGGTCGCAGATTGTTCATGGTTGTTCCCCTCCGGGTTCCACTCCCGGTTCTGCAGCAGCCGTCCGGTCGCCGAGGCCGATTGAGTCATCAGACTCCGTGATCGGCCAACGCCAATCCTTGCCGCGGAAGGTCTTGTTGAGCCATCGGACGAAGTCGTCCAGGTACGTGTGCATAATCGGGATGTCGAAGAGGCTCAGTATCGTTCCTACGAGCAATCCGCCCACGACCGCTACGGCAAGGGGTTGGTAGGCGTCTAGTCCGGTCTTTGGTGCGATCGCGACGGGCAGCATGACGATCATTGTGATGCCCGCCGTCATGAGGATCGGGCGGAGCCGGTCGGGACAGGCTCGCATGATCGCCTCGTCACGGGGAACGCCTCGATCTCTGTATTTCATGATGAGGTCGATCATTAGCACGGCGGTAGTAAGGTCCATACCCGTCAGCACGATGATGCCGAGGATGGACACCGTCGAGAATGCCGCGTGGGCGAGCCAAAGAGCGATGAATACTCCCGCAAGTTCAAGCGGCAATGAGGCGATCATCTGAAGGGGCTGCATAAAGCCTCTGAACTGGATGACGAGCACGAGATACATCAGCAGCAGCGAAAGGCCGAAACTGCTCATCAGCCGCCGCATGCTGTCCATCATTTGTGTCATGTCGCCCCGAATCTCAAGGCCGTATCCAGGCGGAAAATTCACCGGCTCGATGCCAAGCTCTTTGTTTCCGCCATAGGCGTTGTTCGTGAGATTCATGATCACGTCCATGCTGGGCAGATTTCCAGTTCGGTAGTAGCCGGTGATCCCGATGACCCGTTGCAGGCCGTCGTGCTCGATGACGGTGGGAGCGCTTGTCGGGATGATGTCGGCCACCGACTTGAGCGGAATCTGCCGGCCGTCGGGCGTGCCGAGATAGATACTTTCAAGGTCGTTTGGCGTTTTACGATCGTCCTCTTCGTAGCGGACGAGGATCGTGTTCTGTCGGATGTTCGGTAGGCGGTAGAACTCGTTCGTAAGCCCGCCTCGTGTCGCGTAGTAGGCCTGTTGTGCGATATCTGTTGGACTGAGACCAACTTCTTGCGCGCGTTGGAGGTTCACCTGAACTCTTTGCTCGGGCAAACCCATCGACCAAGTTTTCGCGGGCTGATACAACTCGGGCATCTTGTTCGCGACTCGCAGCACGTCAGTACCGATGCGGTCGAGTTCTACTAGATCAGTACCATAGATGTTCGCATGCACGGGAGCAGCGGCAGTTGCCATCACGTCCGAACCCATCTCCTTGATCTGCAGCCTCCTGGTGCCGGGGATGGTTGCGAGCGCTTCCTTGTGAATCGAATCCATGATTTGGAAGATCGTTCGGCTGCGGGTGTCCTTGTCGCTGAACGTCAACATCATCGCCGCGCCGCTGATCTGGGGCATCTGGTAGCCCGTGTAGAAGGGCGTCCAAGTCTCGAACATCGACTCCACGCCGATCTCGATGCTTGCCTTTTCGACCTCAGGATGCTTCAGGATGATGGCTTCGAGCTTCTTGACCGCATCTTCGGTGCCTTTGAACGAAGTTCCCGGAGCCATCTCTAAGAAACCCGATGCCTGCCCGGTATCAGCAAGCGGCATCATCTCGCTTCCGATGAAGTAGTAGAAGGTGAAGCCGATCACCAGCGTCGCAAGCACGCGCGTAAAGTTGACGAAGCGATGCTTGAGGGACCAGCCGATCAGGCGCGCGTAGCCCGTCTCCATTCGGCCCAGGCCCCGCTGGATTGGATCAAGAACCGCGTACAGCCATCGGAATCCGGGCTTGCGTCGATCCTCTTCTCGCGCAGATTCCGGCCTTAGCAAGTTTGCGCAGAGAAGGGCAGTTAGCGTGAACGAGACGAGCATCGAGGCGATGAGACCGAAGATTAACGGCCAAACCAACTCGACGAACATAAGTTGGACGAGCCCCCCCGTGAACAATAGTGGTACCAGCGCAAGAACGATCATCACCGTTGATGCGATGACGGCAAGCCGCACCTCGGCAATCCCGTCGATTGTCGCCTGCTTGGGCGTCTTGCCCATGCGCAAATGTCTTTCGACCGCGTGAATGTCAATAACTGAATCATCCACAAGACGGCCAATCGATAGCAATAGCCCGATGAGGGTGCCGCTGTTAAAGGTCATGCCAAATGGAAGCATCATCAGCACCGCAAAGGCGAGCGACGTGGGCAGCGTCACCATCGCGATAAGCGTCCCTCGCCATTCGCCCAGAAAGAGCATTACCGCAATCGCAGTCAGCAGTATCGCGATGGCCAGCTCGTGCCACACGTTGTCGAAGAGGATGCCAACGAAATGGGCGTTGTCGTAAGCCACCTCGAACTTGAGCCCCGGATTCTCCGCCTCCAGCGTGCGGACAATGTCCATAACTGCGGGAACGACCCTGGCCGAGCTTGCCCCCGGGTTCTGGATGACCGAGACCTCCACCGACGGCTTGACTTCGCCTGCGGTACCCCGTTGATGATCCAGGAAGTCGTAGCCGCTCCTGCGCTCCCAATGGCTGTCGACTACCTTGGCGACGTCCCGAATGTAGACGACGCGGGACGCCCCAGACTTGGCCCTTTGGGGAGAAACGTTCGTAGGGGGAGGCGAAGCGCCGCCCATGCCACCACCCATTCCGCCCCCGTCCGTTGGCGCGGCAGCAGGAGTCTTGGCCGAGGTGCTGCGAATCGGGTAGTTCAACACATCCTCAGCCGAGGCCGCCCGCGAGTCCACGCGGATGATCTCCTCGCGGCCACCACTCGTCAGGGTGCCGCCCGAGCTGCTCACATTTGCGCGGTCGATCGCATTACGGACTTCTATGAGTGACAACCCATACGCAGCTAGCTTGTTTCGATCCACGAGCACTTGGAGCTGCCGCCGGTAACCCCCGAAGGGCACGACGGAGTAGACATCCTGCACTTTCTTAAGCCGCCGCACCACTTCGTTGTCGGCGAACTCGCGCACCTTCAGCGGGTCCCAGCCCTTGGTCGGCTCGCCTCTCAGGGCCAAAGAGAGAATGGGCAGGTTGAGCGGGTCTATGGGCACCACGAATGAAGGCTTCAGGTTCGCGCCCGTTGCCGGAAGCTGCGACTGGGTCACGTTCATCAGCGCCTGCACATCGGTAATCGCCCGTTGCATGTTCGTTCCGTAGGGGAACTCGAGCGTCACGATCGAGAAGCCATCTTGCGAGCTGGACCGTACGTAACGCAGACCCTTCACATTGACGAGCTGCTCTTCGATCGGCTTGCTGACATACAGCTCCATCTCTTGCGCCGACAGGCCAGGCATCATCGTGACCACCCCAACCATCGGGCTCTCGACATACGGAGCGAAGCGACGCGGGATGATCTCACTGACTGCCATCCACGCAAGTCCGACAACCGCCACGAAGAACGCGATCACCGCATACGGATGCTCGATCGACCACCGGTGAATCTGATGGAGCGGGTTCTCCTTTCGATACGTCGGCGCTTCTTTCAACGGACAATCACCTTGCCTTTGAGCATGTCCATGCCGCAGGCGTAGTTCAGCTCGCCCTCCATCTGCGCGGGAAGCTGGATCGTCACCCGCTCGTTGAGGGGGAGCGGCTTGGTGATCTTAAGCTCTGGGAAGACGACCTCTTTGGCGCAGGTGTTGTCGGTCTTGCGGATGAAGGTGATACGCGCTGGCTGGCCCGCCTTCACGGTAATGCTCGCAGGCTCGAAGCCTTGCTCCGTGATCTGCACGGTGACATTGCTCGGCGGCGCGGCCTCTGTTGGAACCGTGGCGGTGACTACGATTTGACCCGCTCGCAAGGTTGTGGCTGGAGACGAGACAACCTGCTGGCCTGTAGCAAGACCGCGCTTGATTGCAACCCATTCTCCCGAAGTGTCGCCCACTTCGACGTTAACTCGGGCCACGTTGAAGCGTCCGGGTTGTCCTTGGATCGGGGTTGCCACCCAGACAAACGTCCGTTGAGCGGTTGACAGAACGCTTGTTTCGCTTGCCTGTGCCTCAGTTTGCAGGGCGCCGCGCGGAATCACGAGGGCGTTGCCGCCCGCTGATGTCGAGAGCTCCATCGATACGAACTGCCCGGGCAAGAAGCTCTTGTTACGATTGTTAAGGATCGCTTCCACGGTCCCGGTGCGCGCGCCTGTATCGAGCGAAGGGGCGACGCTGGAAACCCGGGCGATCACCGGCTTTTCGGCCTTGTCGCGGTGTCTGATGTGAACCTTTGCGCCCTGATGGATGCTCGCAAGATCAGTCTCGGCGACATTGGCCTGAACTCGAATTGGCTGGATCTGTGCAAGCTTGAGGATCGCCTGCCCCGGATTTACGAGGACGCCGGGGCTGATAAGGCGTTCTGTGATGACGCCATCCGTCTCGGCTCTAATCTCGGCATAGCCGGCATTGGCCGTCGCGCTCTGAAGGCCGGCCCTGGCTGCTCCCGCATTTGCGGTTGCTTGGTTAATCCTTTGTTTTGCGGAGTTGGCGGCGGCCTTGGCTGTTCGCACACGCGCATGCTGCGCAGTGAGCTCGGAGCGAGCCTGCAATATCTTCTTCTGGGCGCCCGTGATACCGGCGTCGGCCTGCCTTCTCTGAGCCTGAGCAACATTGACCTTCGCAAGGGCAGTCGTGACTCCTTGGTTGGCCTGACGAAGGGCGGCAGCACTCTTCTCGGCGTCCGCTTGTTCCTTCTGGTATTCGTCCTTCGAGATCGCGCTGGCCGCAAAAAGACTTGCTGCTCGTTTTAACTCTTCAGCCCAGTAGCGCTGGTCAGCCTCGGCTGAACTCACTATCGCTTTCGCATTTTCCACGTCGGACTGTGCAGCAACGACTTGTGATTGGGCGGCGTCGCGCGCCTCACGTGCTGCGCTCAGGTTCGACTCAGCCTCCTGAACCATGCCTTCGCGCTGTGCGATCATGGCTTGTGCTTCACTAACGCCGGCCAGTGCTTGCTGATAATCCGCTTGAGCTGAGCCGACGCCACTTTGGGCGCTTTGAACCTGTGCCGCCTTCTCAGTGACCATCGGCGCAAGCTGGCTCGTGTCTAGACGGGCAAGAACTTGGCCCTTGCGAACACTGTTGCCAACGTAGTACGGCATCCAAACGATCGTGCCGGTGACGCGGGGATAGACGTCCTGCTCGACGAATCCCACGACTTGGCCCGTGTAGCTAACCGAGGGATCAAAGGGTTTTAGCTCGACAGTTGCCAAGGTGACGGGCACAACCCCTTCTGGCGCAGGTGCGTTCATGTCCATCACCTGCGCCTCGATCGGGGTCATCGCTCCGGGGCGTCGGAAGTGATTGACTGCATAGATGGACCCAAAGATCACCAGCGCAAAGAGACCGAGCGCGAGGAGTACCGAGCGTGACAACAGGGGTCGCGCATCTATACTCTGCCCGGTCTTTCGCATTCGAAAGAGAACAAAACCGACGGCGGCGATTCCGATTACAACCCAAAGAACGATTGTCCAAGGGAATCCAACGCTTTCACCTGCGGCAGTCGACTTGCCGGTCTCTAACGGCACGGTAGCGACGGCGCTCCCCAAAGGTCCACTGATACTGATCTTGGCTTCATAGCCTCCCGCCATCGCGAACGACGCAGGTATGCGATAAGTGCCGGGTTGATCGGTAGGGACCGCCATCTGTTCTCGCTCACCCATTGCCATTCCGGGCATCTGAACAATGCCTTTGATTTGCAGTTCGGGGAGCGGCTTGCCCGAGGCATCCGTGACCTTCACCGTCAGACTGGCCTTCCCAACGGGGATCACGACGGGGTCTGTAACGAGATCCACATGGTAAGGACCCGCCGTCGTTCCCACCGCGAGCGACACCACCGACAGGACTACCATGACGACGGCAAGAAGCCACTTCACAGGGCACCTCCTGAAGCGCGCACCAGTTTTGCACGCGCGATGTTATGCTCATAGATGGCTTGCGCAAGATCTCCTCGGGCTTCGGTGAGAGCCTGCAACGCATCGAGTTGTTCAACCAGGATCGCCTTTCCCGCGCTGACTCGCAGGGCGACGACCTCGTAGGCGGCACTGGCAGCCTTGACGGAAGCCTCAGCCGACACAGCATTTGCTTTGGCGGTTCCCACGTCGAGCCATCCTTGCCGAACTTCCTTCTCCACGGCGAGGGCTACTTCAGCTAACTCTGCCTTCGCAATGTCTCGTCGCGCCTTCGCCGCGCTCACATCCGCGCCAATGCGCCCTCCGTCGAAAATTGGAATACTAAGGCTCAATCCGAAGGTGGCACCGTTGCCCATTCGCCGAGAAGTCACGTCGCCCATGGCTTGCCCATAGAGTTGAGGAGATCGTTGCGCTACGGCAATCCGAATTTCGGCCAGGGCAACTTCATCTTTAGCTCTCGCGGTTAGTACCCGTCCGCGAGATGCCTTGGCTGTTTTGATATAGGTAGCCAGTGTGCCCATCTCCGGCGCCATCGTGAGTTCGTCCGTGAGCGTGATCGAGGAGTCGAAATCGGCCCCTATTGCCTCGTCAAGGTCTAGCATGATCTTGCTGACCTCATTGCTAGCGCTAGTTAGAGCACGCTGGGCACGAGACAACTCTGCCTGTACGCGCTGAACCGACGCCTCGATTCCTTCGCCTGCTTCAAACTGGACCTGGGTTGTCCGGAGAAGCTCCTGAGCCGCTGCAACCTTTGCTTCTTGCACGACAACCATTTGCTTTGCGGAAAGTGCTTTAAGGTAGGCATCCTTCACGCGGAGCGCCACATCGGCTCGCATTTCGAGCAACTCTCCCTCAGCCGCCCGCTGTTGCCAACTGGCCGCATTCACACCGGCCCGCAATCTTTCGCCCGTAAAGAGCGGCAGCATGAGCATGAGGTTTTGGTCCAGGAACTGGCCGCTTGGAACGGACAGCCAGAAGGGCGGCATCACTCCCGGCGAGGAGTTCAGGATGCTTCCGTAGGAGCCCGTGGTCGCGAACGAGTTCGCCGAGAGTTGGGGAGCAAGTGCAGAGCGGGCAGACCTTACGCCCGCGGAAGCTGTCTGCACTCTGCTTCGGGCGGCGGCGAGCGACGGATTGTTTCGCTCTGCGAATTGGATGGCCTCCGCAACAGACAAAGATCCCTCGATCTTGGGCCCTGTTTCTTGCGTATAGCCGCTAATGCACGCCAAACAGGCGGCGAAGGCGATGATAACTCTCATTTTCGACCTCCTTTGAACTTCTCCCTCTGAGGAGGGGTAAGGACTCTCACTGCTGCTTTCCAGGAGCGGTCGCGCGCCAAATCATAGCGCCGTGAGATGTCCGAAAAGCTTTCCAAGTCCCAGCGAATACCTGCCAAGTTGCCTTGCTTGGGACGATATGATTCCATGGCGGCCAGCAACGGAGCTTTCTCTTCGCTCCATCGCCTTTCCACACTACCAATGCGCTGACGCTGGATCACAGTGAGGTTCAGTGCCGTGTCGGCAAGGAGAACGCCCGGTTCGGGCTTCCACAGAGGCTTGGCCGGCCCCGGGAGCTTGCTTGCAGGGAGCTGGATTGAGGCAGGGTTTAGATAGCTGACGATACCTATGGCCAGTGCACCAAGCAAAGCGACGATAGTGCCGGGGCCAAACAGGCGCGATTTTGAGTTGCAACCGCAGTTGGCGGTTCCACAGGGCGCCTTCGACCTGGTTAATGCTTTTTTTAAAATGGGAAAACCTCGCTGAAAATCTGTAGCAGGCAACGCAACGCATCACCCGCAGTTGGCGAGACTAGCAAGTCGGGGGAGCACGAGATTCACATAGCGATCGTGGAGACCGCGGTGGCGCCCGATCCTCGGTCCTGTACCTCGGGACGTCGACTCCGATCAATGGCTTCACTTCTACCGAAGGAACGGATGGCAGAGCTGCAACCAAGGTGAGTGTCAAAAATGTGACCGCGTCAAGACTTGCTGCAGGCGGTTCACCCTTCTTTGCGATCCAGGCACAGCAGTCTTCGCTCTCATTTGTGGCTGAGATACTCTGCTTACCGGGCGTGTTCGGTTTGCAGTGCTTGCAAACAAGCTCGACGGGGGCACCCTGAAGGGTAGTCTTCGAGCCTGCACGGGAGGGGCAACCTAGGCCGGAAGCGCACAAGCCTGCGCATACGCCGGGTGCTATTGCATTGGCGAAAAAGAAAACCGCGATCAACAGGCGTACGACAGTCGCAGTTCCAGTGCGCATCTTCACCACGGTGAATTATACAATGCTACCCCTTGTTACTTGGTTCCCGCCTAGGAGTTCGCGATGACGCAACAGACCGCCATTGATGTGGCTACGCACATCCTGGAGCAACTTGGGCCGAAGTCGGCCATGAAGCTCCAGAAGCTGGTCTATTACTGCCAGGCTTGGTCACTCGTCTGGGATGATCGGCAGATGTTCTCCGAGCAGATCGAGGCTTAGCGAAACGCGCCGTTGGTCCACGATTTGTGCGATCAACATCGGGGCATGTTCATGGTGGAGGCACGCAACATCGGCGGTGATTCGGGCAAGCTCGACGAGAGTGCTCTCAACACGATCCCGTCAGTGCTGAAGTTCTACGGTGACTATAGCTCAGACTTCTGAACTCGCAGGTTGCGGACCACCGCAGGGAACAATCGCGACTTGCTAGGATCGGAGGCGTTTGTGAGTGTCGCTAATCCTTCGCAACCCTTGAAACGTAGTACAGATGTGAGAGCGATAGCGCCCTGGGTTGAACATCCTGGCTCTCTTCGTGCTTGTCGTTGCGCTGTTGCCGACCAGCGCGGTCGCGGCATTGCTCACATCGAGCGAATGGTCTGTCGCCTGGTTGTTCGCTAGTCCTACACGCCCGACGACGGACGAACGCTCCGCTTGAACGGTCTCCGCCCAAGGTGGAACCAATCCACCGGACGGCCGCCTGACCGCATGCCCATTCCGCTAAAGCTCCACGGGCACAATGGTCCCGCTTCGCTCTAACGGCTGCCGGCGGGCGATTCTCACCTCGGTGCCCACCGTTCCGCGCTCCGGATTCGACCGGCAGATTCGCTGCTCGGCGGCAATTGGCAGGTCTCGGAAGACATGAAGGGAAGCAAACTTGCCTGGACGGGCAACCGGGCAGGCCGCGTCTAACGGAACGGAGTCGGTAGAATAAGCGTTAAGTGATATAGATGCGAGTGAAGGCGTGCTGGTTAAAGGTCCTGGCTCTTTTCGCGCTTGTTCTGGCCCAGTTGCCCACAAGTGCGCTCGCCGCGCTTTTCAGTACACAGTCCTGTACGATGCCTTGCTGTAATCAAGGTCATCACCAGCAGCATCGGTCCGACAAGCCATGCGCCGACGCGGTCGTCGAAGGCGCTTCCGAATCGAACTGTGAGAAGTGTCCTGTCCAGAAGACCACGGAAGAGACGCAGCTTCGCAATCTTTCAGACCAAGGTTGTAATTGTGAGATCAGCTCAGCTCCGTCGCCGGAGCCGCCGACCATCGTGGCAAGCTCGAACTCTCCCGTCGAGGTTTTCAAAGTTTTCGCGGACGTATCGCCAAGACAACCTCAGGTATCGCCCGCCACGGCCAATTCTCGCCAGCCGGGCATTCTCGGTTCTGATTCGGGCCCACCTGTCTCAAGGCCCCATTGCGCCTCCCTGGGACGCGCGCCTCCTGTGCTCCTTGCGTAATCTCCCGCCTGCCCCTTAGGCATGCGCGGGCATCGTCATTGACGCAAGTCCCTCTCGCGCAAGCACAGGAATATCAAATGTTAAACACCCTCATCGCCCTCGCGGCGGTGGTACTTGGCCAGTCACAGGTCCTCAAGTGCCCCGTCATGGGCAGTACCGTTGACCCTAAGTCACCCATCGTCGAATATAACGGAGCCCGCTTCCAGTTCTGCTGTGGTGGCTGCGATGCCAACTTTGCGAAAGCCCCGGAAGACTTTCTGAAAACCCAACGGAAAGCCGGAAACACGGTTGGAACGTTCCTTTTCGATCCGGTGAGCAGTATGCGACTTGAGGTTGCAAAGGCAACAGGCACGACTGACTTCGATTCCATACGCTACCCGTTCGAGTCCGAAGCGAACAAGGCCACTTTTCTCAAGTCGCCGACGAAGTTCGCCGCGACTCCGCCCAAAGAGGCCCTCTACTGCCCAGTAGGAAAAGAAGCCGTTCCCAACTATTCGGCAGCTAGCGACTACGTGGACCATAACGGGGTTCGCTGGTACATGTGTTGCGCAGGCTGCGGTGGACCCTTCGAAAAGGATCCCGCCAAGTATCTGGTGCCCGGCATCGAGAAGCACATCCAGATCCCCAAGGCGTTCAAGCCAACCAACGCTCATAAGCCGCCTGCAACCGCGGACGTAGCGATGAACACCAAGGTGAAGTTCGGCAAATATGAAGCTGAGCTTCGGGTGCCCGAGGAAGGGCTGTTCGCTCAAGAGGAAACCGATGTCGAGTTCCGCGTTGTCGACACCACCCAAAAGGACCCCGTCGAAGAAGGATTCAAAGGCGTGGGCGCGATCGAATCTACCGCCGTGATGACGATGCCTTCCATGCCCGGCATGCCTGAAGCCAAGCCCGAAGTGCACCGTGAGGGCGTACCTGGGGACTATGGCGTCGTTCTCTTTTTCCCGCACGGCGGTGATTACCAGATCGCCCTGACGCTCAACATTCCTGGCAACGGCGAGCACAAGATCGCGTTCAAAGTTGACGTGAAGGACGAGCGACCCGCGAGCACGGGCAAAGCGCAGCCCTTTACGTTGAAGGTAGTGGAATGGCCGGCTCATGCCATGGCGGGTCAGCCAACGAATCTGAAGATGCAGGTCATTGACACCAAGGAGAGCAAACCGCAAACAGTGTTCGACGAGGCACACACAAAGCGATTTCACCTGTTGATCGCCAGCAAGGACCTTAACTGGTTCCTTCACGAACATCCGGTGATGGGCCCGGACGGAACTTGGTCGGTTCCGATCACCTTTCCAGCGGGCGGAGATTATTGGATCTATGGCGACGTTGCCCCAAGCGGCAAGGGTTCGCGCGTGCTCATCACCAAGGTGAGCGTGATGGGTGACAATCCGACCTGGGACACCAAGTTGCGACTTTCGACGACCGCCGTTGATGGCGGGCTCAAAGGCGAATTGATGACACGCGACATCCAGATCGGTAAGAGAACTGAACTTATGGTCAAGTTGACAGATGAAAAGACCGGCGAGCCGGCGGGCGACACCGTCAAATGGCTCGGCGCAGCTGGCCACATGATGATCTTCCATCAGGACGGCCTAACCGTAGTCCACAGTCATCCCGCCGAGAATGAGGCGAACAACGCGCTGGTGAAGCAAGGGATGGTCCACTTCTCAGGGCGTTTCCCCAAACCTGGCCTGTACAAAGTCTACGCCCAGTTCGATTGGCGTGGCGCTGTGCGCGCGCTTGGATTCGGGATCGAGGTCAAGTAAATGCAAACCGCAGCCACAGTCTTGCTCGTCGGCGGTTCGGCCGCAGTTGTGATTTGGATCATGCTCCGCAAACTCGGGGTGGGCATGCCGGATGGCAAACCCGACTGTGGTTGCGGCTCGGGGTCGAAGTGCAAAACTGAGGAGCCCAAGCCGTGAAGGCGCTCATCGTTTTCGCATACGTCCTGATTGGGTCTTTCGCCTTCGCGACGCCGGAGAACTGGGAGACCTACAAGAAGTTCTATAGCCTCAAAGAGGGCATGGAGAACTTTAAGGCCGAATGCATGAATTGTCACACGGAGGTGCCCAAGCACAACGTGTTCGGCAAAGATGTCAGGGCGATGATCCGGGACTCTAGAGCCAAGACGTTGACGCCCGGAGTCCTCGCGATGCTCGACTCGAAGGACTCGGACGGTGACGGCTGGCCGAACGGCATTGAGGCCAAGCAGGGCTTCTTGCCGGGTGACCCAAACAGCCATCCGGCTGGTATGCCTCCAGGCCAACACGACCACACAAAGATGATGGGCAAGGACATGGACCAGGGCGGAGCCCAGTCGCTTCTCGACAAGTACGTTCCGAAGCATTCGTTTCACCCGCTCATCATCCACTTCCCGATCGCGCTCTTCCTATTCGGAGCTGGGCTTGAGTTCTTCGGCTGGAGGAAGAAGGTTGAGGCAATGCGGCAAGCGGGTTGGTACTGCGTGCTCTTCGGAGCGCTGAGCACCTTGCTCGCAATCCCGACCGGCCTCATGGTCTTCTATCGCAGCGGATTCCAATGGTCGGGCAATCCCCTCATTCACTTCATCCTCGCCATCGCGGCAACCATCCTTATGACAGTGACCGTGTTCTGGCGAGGCAAAGCCGCTCACGAGACCTACGCCTACTTCGTCCTGCTCCTCTTGACGGCCGCCCTTGTGGGCGCAACCGGGCACTTTGGA